>CAZLBB010000269.1:0-1537 GCA_964557415.1 uncultured Rhodospirillaceae bacterium | reverse complement strand
ATGGTCGGCGGCGACGGCGACGGCGGGCCGCGCCTCAGGCGCGACGACGACCTGCAGACCAGCGTGCCCGGCCTGTATGCCGCGGGCGACGCGGGCCGCGTGGCCGGGCTCGACGCTGCGCTGGCAGAGGGCACCATCGCCGCGATGGCGGTGGCGCGGCTGTTCGGCCGCGGCAACGACGCCGACCTCGCGGCCGCCGCGGCCGAGGCGCGCCAGCGCCTCAAGGGGCTGGCACCGTTCCTGGCCGCGATCGAGGACTGGTCGAAGCCGCGCCCGGGACTGATGGCACTGGCGGCGAAGGGCGGCTGAAGGGGCTCAGCGGCTGGTATAGCAGAGATTGGCGTAGGTCACGCCGTCGGTGACCGGCTCGAAGTCGACCGACATCTGGTAGTCCTTGCGCGCCTTGAAGACGATGACTTCCTTGCCGGCGGCGCCATAGGCCTTGTCCGGCGTCAGCTGGAAGCGCCGCGTCGCCGCGGTCAGCAGCTCCAGCTTCTTGATGCCGAAAGCCGAGGCGCAGCAGCGCGTCTTGAGGCTGTCGTAGAACACCAGCACCTGTTCGGGCGGCTGTTCCGGCGTCGTCCAGGCGAAATCGAACCCGCCGCCGATCAACGCCGACTGCAACGGCCGCCAGTGCTGCTGCTGCGCGCGCGCCAGCACGTCGGTCGGCTGCGCGCGGGTCTGGTAGCAGGCGTCGCCGAAGGCGACCGTGAGATTGTTCTCCGGGTTGCGCTTGTCCGGGTCCCAGGCCTCGATCGCCGCCCGTCCGGGGAAGGCGATCTGCAGCTGCTGCTTCTCGCCGCGGCGCGCGGGCCCGATCGGCTGCTCGGGCGGCTTGGCGGGCGCGGCCGCGGGGGCAACACGCGGGCCGGGCCCCTTGGGATTGCCGGGCTGCGGGCCGGCGATCGCGGTCGGCGCGCCCGGCGCGGCGGCGATCTGCGCCGGTGCCTTGCCCTTGGGCGGGCTGATCGACGGCGGCAGCTGCACCGGCTTGGCGTCGGACACCGAGATCGAGACCGGCATGCGCGCCTCGCCCGCGTCGGCGGAATGGCGCAGGCGCAGCGTGGCCGAGCGATTGTCGTGGATCACCGTGTAGACGCGCGTGCGCAGCCCGTTCTTGGTGTCGTCGCTGACCAGCGTCATCGACAGGCGCTGCTCCAGGAGCCGCGTGAACCCGGCGACGTCGAGCGCCTGGGCCACGACACCGCAATTGCCCTTGCCGCTGAGCCCCAGGATGATCGAGCCGGTATCCGAGGGCACGTACCAGGCCTCGTCGGTGCCGAGCCGCTTCACCACGTCGGGCTCGACCGGGGCGTATTTCAGCTCCTTGGCGCCGTCGCTCACCAGCTTCGGATTGGCGAGGTTGGCGAGGCAGTGGATGCGGAAACTGTCGAAGGCGTCGCGCGCCATCGGCTCGGCCGCGGCCGCGGCGGGCGCCGCCGCCGGGGCCGTCGCGACCGGAGCGGCGGGCGGCGTCGGGGCAGCAGGCGCCGGCACCGCCGTGACGGGCGCGGCCGGAGCCAGCGGCTGCGGCGAC
>CAZLBB010000268.1:0-1855 GCA_964557415.1 uncultured Rhodospirillaceae bacterium | reverse complement strand
GATGGAAGCCGGCGTGGGCGCGGCTGCACCGGCCACGGCCGAGACCGCGCTGCGCACGCAGCTGCTCGACATCCTGCTGCCCGGCATCATCCTGCCCAGCGCGCTGACGGCCGAGGCGGAGCGCCAGGTCGACGAGCGGGTCGTGCGCGGCATCGAGGAGGCGCTCGTGCGCTCGCCCGACGTCGACTCGGCGCGCCGGTCGCTGACCGCGGCGAACCACCAGTACCAGGCGGCGATCCGCGACAAGCTCAACCCCGACTTCGTGTTCGAGACCCAGGGCGGCATGTCGCACGGCAGGCGCGGCCCGGCGGTGCAGTCGAGCGACGACGTCGACCCGGTCACCGGCGGGGCGACGACGACCTCGGACTTCGGCGTGCGCGGCTTCGTCCGGCCGGGCTTCGCCTTGAGCCTGCCCGTCTACGACGCGGGCGAGCGCGACGCGAAGAAGAACATCGCCGGCATCGACGCCGACACGACCAACCTGTCGCTCGACGACACGCGCGCCGAGACCGCGGCGATCGTGCGCCAGCTGTACTACGAATGGCGCGTCTCGCGCGCCTATATCGGCCTGATCCAGCAATGGCGGCCGCTCTTCGACGAGTGGTTCGGCAAGATCGCGAAGCTCGAGCGCGCGCAGATGGTCACGTTCCAGGACGTCATGCTGTCGCGCGCCGTCGACGAGCATTTCCGCGAGCGCATGGACGCGATCTGCGCCGACCTGGCGCTGCGCGAGAAGATCTGGGAGCACACCGTCGGCCTGCCGACGTTGCGCCTGCCCTCGGACAAGGCCACGGCCTGGTGCGACCGGCCGAAGGGCACCAAGATCATGCCTCCGGGCGCCAAGGTGCAGGCCCTCGACGACATCACCATGTCGAGCTGGCCGTCGCTGCCGGCCTATCCCGGCGACCAGCAGATCGACGTGATGGTCGACCGGGCGCCGGCGGTGCTCGCCGCGCAGAACGAGGTGAAGAAGCGGCGCGAGAAGGTCGTCATCGCCGAATCGCAGTCGCTGCCGCGCGTCTTCGCCGAGGCGCACGCGCGCCGCACGGTGCCGGGCTTCGAGAACACGCTCGGCGACAGCGACAACTTCGTCGGCATGCGCTTCGTCATGCCGATCTTCGACAACTTCGTGCGCAGCTCGCGCACGCAGGCGGAGCAGGCCGGCGTCGGCGCGGCGGAGACCAAGGTGATCGCCACGCGCGAGAAGATGCGGCGCGACGCGCGGCTGCTGACGGCCGAGATGGCGCGGCTGGGCAACCTCCAGGTGTCGCAGTTCGAGACGGTGCGCGCCGCCGCCATACGCCTGAAGAACGCGAAGTACCGCTTCGAGGAGCTGGGCAGCAAGGAGCAGAAGGAGCTCATGCTGGCCAACCTCGACTACCTGCGCACGTTCGAGCGCTCGGACGACACGATTCGCCAGTACTTCACGGTATACAACCGGCTGCTGCGGGCGCTCGGCATCGCCGGCGCCGACTGGAACGCAACCGACGGATGAGGCGCGACGCGCGCCGCCCGCCGGGCGGAACGCGCGCGCGAGCCTGCGGAGCACGACAAGGCCGATGCCGGCGCAAGGACAGCCCAGTTCGCCACCGCCCGATCCGGTATCGACATCTTCGCTGTCGCCGGGGCCGATCTTCACCGTCGAGGGACGCATCGGCGGACGCTGGTGGGCCTGGCAGCGCTTTCGCGAGCGCGACGAGGCGGCGCGCGAGCTGGCGCGGCTCGCGGCCGAGAAGCGCTTCGACGGCGTCCGTCTCTGCCTGACCATCCCCGGCCGCGACGGCGCGCCGCCGCTCGCGCGCGACCTCGTGGTGATCGACGGGCTGGGCATCCGCCGGCCGGGCGACGCGCCTGC
>CAZLBB010000267.1:0-2051 GCA_964557415.1 uncultured Rhodospirillaceae bacterium | reverse complement strand
GATGGCTGCGCAGCAATTCCTCGGTCTCCATCGCCAGGAAGTTGCGGTAGAGCATGGTGGTCGGCTTGACCACCGGCTCGCTGAGCGACATCGCCGGCAACTCGATCGGGAAGCCGCCGGCCTGCCAGACGCCGCGCTTCACCTCTTCCGCGCGCACGCGCAGATGCGCGTGGCACTGGTTGATGTCGCTCCAGGTATTGACGATGCCGATGACCGGCTTGCCGGCGTAGTCCTCGGACGCGTAACCCATCTGCTTGATGCGCGAGCGGTGGCCGAACGCGCGCAGGTCGTCAACGCCGTACCAGCGGTGGCTGCGCAGTTCCTCGGGCTTCTTGCGGCGTGGTGCGGTCATCGAAGCGGCCCCTCCCGGCGTTTGAAGCGGGGAGAGTAGCGAGTGGCCGGATGCCGCTCAAGGGATGCGGGCTTGTCACGCGGAAAGACGAGTCGTTGAGTGCGTGGCGTGCAGGATCGAGGATGCGTCCTTCGACAAGCTCAGGACGAGGGTAAAAGCTACTGGCACGAAGAAAAATCCTCGTCCAGAGCTTGTCGCCCTTCGGCAAGCTCAGGGGACGTGTGCTCGCTGCCGCCCCCGGACGCTATGTCAGCTTCCTTACGTCCTCGATCACCTTGCCGTCGTTCGGCAGCGAGCCGGGCGCGACGAACTCGACCGTGCCGTGCAGCTTGCACAGCGCGTGGATCGTCTCGCCCATCGCCCGCGCGAGCGCGGCGTCGGCCACCGGCAGCTCGCAGCGCAGCGTCATCGCGTCGTTGTCGTTGACGCGGTCGACGATCAGCCGCGCCTTCTTCACCTGCGGATGGCGCTTGAGCACCTCGGCGATCTGCGCGGGGTGCACGAACATGCCCTTGACCTTGGTGGTCTGGTCCGCGCGGCCCATCCAGCCCTTGATCCGCATGTTGGTGCGCCCGCACGGGCTGATGCCGGGCATGATCGCGGACAGGTCGCCGGTGGCGAAGCGCACCAACGGGTAGTCCTCGTTGAAGGTTGTGACGACCACCTCGCCGACCTCGCCTGCGGGCACGGGATCGCCGGTGCCCGGCCGCACGATTTCGAGGATGATGCCCTCGTCGACGATCATGCCCTCGAGCGCCGGGGACTCGTAGGCGATCAGGCCCAGATCGGCGCTGGCGTAGCATTGCAGCGTGGCGACGCCGCGTCCCTTGAGCTCGGCACGCAGGGATGCCGGCAGCGCCTCCGCCGAGACCAGGGCGCGCTTCAGCGACGAGACCTCGGCGCCGAGCTCGGCCGCCTTGTCGAGGATGATCTTGAGGAAGGACGGCGTGCCGACGTAGCCCTGCGGCCGCAGGGTGGCGATCGCCAGCAGCTGCTGCTCGGTGTTGCCGGGGCCGGCCGGCACCACGGCGCAGCCGAGCGCATGCGCCCCCATCTCCAGCATCGAGCCGGCAGGCGTCAGGTGGTAGGCGAAGCAGTTGTGCACGATATCGCCGCGCCGGAACCCGGCGGCGTGCAGCGCACGGGCGAGGCGCCAGTAGTCGGCGCGCCGTCCTTCGGGATCGAAGATCGGCCCGGGCGACATGAAGATGCGGCCGAGTCCGCCCGGGGCGGTCGCGTTCAAGCCCGCGAAAGGCGGCGCTGCCTTCTGCAGCTCGATCAATGCAGACTTGCGCGTGACCGGCAGGCGCGCCAGCGCCTTGCGGTCGCCGACCGCGTCGGGATCGACGTCGGCCAGGATGCGCGCGAGGCCCGGCGCCAACTTGGCGCGCCGGAGCTGCGCCGGCAGCGCGGCAAACAGCGCCGCCTCGCGCCGCTCCGGCGGGCGGGTCTCGAGCTCGTCGTAGTGGTCGCCGCAGCGCGTCATCGATGCTCGCCGCCGTATTCGTTGAACAGGATGCGGTTGCCGAACGGGTCGGTCACCCTCATGACCCGCGCGTTCCAGGGCGCCTCCTCGATTGCCGGTCGGCAGTGCTTGTAGTTCTTCGCCGTCACTTCCGCATGCAGCGCGTCGATCCCAGCGGTCACGACGAACACCGCGGCGCCAGGACAGGCGTCGCCGTGATGCTCGCTCAGGTGC
>CAZLBB010000266.1:0-2092 GCA_964557415.1 uncultured Rhodospirillaceae bacterium | reverse complement strand
GCAAGACCCAGGCCGCCGGTCGCGATCAAGCCGCCCGCCGCGCTGCGTCCGGCGGAAGCGGCCAAGCCGCCGGTTGCGGCCAAGCCCGGTCCCGCGGCGAAGGCAGGCGCCGCCCTGCCCCCGGCGGTCGCGAAGCCGGCGGTGGCAAAGCCGCCGGTCGCCAAGCCGCCCCTCGCCCGCCCGCCCGCCGCCGGCCGGCCGGTCGCCGTCGCGCCGAAGACGGGGGTCAAGGTCCTGGGCAAGGCCGGGCCCGGCTACGAGCAGATACTCAACACCATGGCGATGGATTTCATCGTCGGGCTGGAGCGGCGATTCCGTCCCGACTACAAGCGCCTGCTGGCCGCGCGCGAGGAGCGCCAGCGGCGACTCGATGCCGGCGAGAAGCCCGACTTCCTGCCGGAAACGGTCAACATCCGCAACGGCGACTGGACCGTGGCGCCGCTGCCGCGCGACCTGCACGACCGCCGCGTCGAGATCGCCGGCCCGACCGACCGCAAGACGGCGATCAACGCGCTGAATTGCGGCGCGTCGTGCTACGTCGCGGACTTCGAGGACGCCAGCAGCCCGACCTGGCCCAACATGATCGAGGGCCAGATCAACCTGCGCGATGTCGTCGCCGGGACGATCAGCATCAAGGAGCCGGCCACCGGCAAGGAATACCGGCTCAACCCGCAGCGCGGCGTGCTGATCGTGCGCCCGCGCGGCTGGCACCTGCCCGAGCGGCACGTGATCGTCGATGGCGAGCCGATCTCGGCCGCGCTGTTCGACTTCGGCCTCTACTTCTTCCACAACGCGCGGCCCCTCATCCGCAACGGCAGCGGGCCGTACTTCTGCCTGCCGAAGCTGGAGTCGCATCTCGAGGCGCGCCTGTGGAACGACGTGTTCCTGCACGCGCAGCGCGCGTTCGGCCTGCCGCGCGGCACGATCAAGGCGACCGTGCTGATCGAGAGCATCCTGGCCGCGTTCGAGATGGACGAGATCCTCTACGAGTTGCGCGACCACGCCGCCGGCCTCAACGCCGAGCGCTGGGACTACATGTTCAGCTTCATCAAGAAGTTCCGCAACGACCGCAGCAAGGTCCTGCCCGACCGCAACAAGGTCGCCATGACCGCGCATTTCCTGCGCAGCTACAGCCAGCTCCTGATCAAGACCTGCCACCGGCGCGAAGTGCATGCGATCGGCACCATGGCGCCGCAGATGCCGATCAGGGAGAGCGCGGCGGCGAACCAGGACGCCATGGACAAGCTGCGCCAGGACAAGGAGCGCGAGGCCGGCGAAGGCCATGACGGCTGCTGGGTCGCGCACCCGGCGCTGGTGCCCGTCGCCAAGGCCGCGTTCGACAAGACGATGGCGCAGCCCAACCAGATCGCGCGCAAGCGCCCGGACGTGCAGGTGAGCGCCACCGACCTGCTGCAGGTGCCGCAGGGCACGAAGACGGAAGCCGGACTGCGCCAGAACGTCGCCGCCGGCATCGGCTATATCGAGGCCTGGCTGCGCGGCCAGGGTTGCGTGCCGCTGTTCAATCTGATGGAGGACGCCGCCACGGCCGAGGTCGCCCGCGCCCAGGTCTGGCAGTGGCTCAGATACGGCTCGAAGCTCGAGGACGGAAGGCCGGTCACGGCCGAGCTGTGCCGCCGGGTGGTCGAGGAGGAAGTAGCCAAGGCGCGCGCCACCTGGGGCAAGCGCGCGGACGACAAGTTCGGCGATGCGGCTGCCCTGTTCCAGCGCCTGGTCGAGGCGCCGGAATGCGCGGAGTTCCTGACGCTCCCGGCCTACGCGCTGCTCGCCGACTAGCGCGCGTCGATCCGCGCGAGCGCCTTCTCGCCTGCGGGCGGCCGCTACCGCGCCACGGAGCCGAGGTGCGACATGTTGACCCGTTTCGCGCGGCAGCTGCATTAACCATTTCTACATGATGGTCCGGCTGAGCTTACCGTATTGTAGGCGTCAGGCGCCGCGCGCCGGCGCGCAATCGTGCGTTCGCGATCGGGGTGACAGGGCTTGAAAATGGACTTGGACCGTCCGACGGCGATCGACCCCGATCCGACCCTGGCCGACGACGAGGCGCGCTGGCGCGTGATCGTCGACGCGGTGC
>CAZLBB010000265.1:0-2118 GCA_964557415.1 uncultured Rhodospirillaceae bacterium | reverse complement strand
CGCTCGCGCGGCACGCCGCGCGTGGCCGGCCGCCTGCTGCGGCGCGTGCGCGACTTCGTATCGCTCGAGCCGGCCCGGCGCATCGACGCCGAGGCCGCCGACCGGGCGCTCAACCGGCTGGGCGTCGACCGGCTGGGGCTCGATGCCATGGACCGGCGCTATCTCGGCGTGATCGCCGACAATTACGGCGGCGGCCCGGTCGGGGTCGAGACGCTGGCGGCGGCGCTCAGCGAGCAGCGCGACACGATCGAGGAAGTGATCGAGCCGTTCCTGATCCAGCAGGGCCTTTTGCAGCGCACGCCGCGCGGGCGCATGCTCGCCGACGGCGGCTGGCGGCATCTCGGCCGCGCCGTGCCGCCGCGCGATCCGGCGCAGATGGAGCTGTTGAGCGCGGCGGAGGCGGCCGATGGCTGAGCCCCGGACGAACCGCGACGCGGGCGGCGGAACCGCCTCCGGCATCCACGTGTTCCCGTTGCGGGTGTATTACGAGGACACCGACGCCGGCGGCGTCGTATACCATGCCAACTACTTGCGTTTCGCCGAGCGGGCGCGTAGCGAGATGCTGCGCGCGGCGGGCGTCACGAACGCCGGGCTGATGGCGCGCGAGGGCCTGGCCTTCACGGTGCGGCGCTGCGAGGTGGATTTCCTCAAGCCGGCGCGCCTGGACGATGCCCTGGAAGTGCATACGCGGGTGCTGGCGCTGAAGGGCGCGCGCGTCGAAGCCGAGCAGATCGTGCGGCGGGACGGCGACGCCATCGCGCGGCTGAAGCTCGAGATCGCCTGCATCGACCGCGCCGGCCGCCCGGCGCGGCTGCCGGCCGTCCTGGCCGGCGCGCTGGCCGCGGCGCCGCAGGCCAGCTGAACCGCAATACCCGGACCTTACCCAACTCGATCGGAAACAACGGAAGAACCCATGGACCAGTCGACCATCGCCTCCGTCGCGCTGCCCGGATCGGTCGGCGCCAGCCATCTGTCGGTCATCGCGCTGTTCATGCAGGCCGACTGGGTGGTCAAGCTCGTCGTGATCATGCTGTTCATGGCCTCGGTGTGGTGCGCCTGCATCGTGGTCGGCAAGTGGCTGTCGCTGCGCAAGCGCTTCCGCGCCGCCGACCGGTTCGAGGACACGTTCTGGTCGGGCACATCCTTGAGCGAGCTGTACGAGCGCGTCGGCAAGCGCCCTGCCGACCCGATGACGGCGATCTTCGCCGCGGCGATGCGCGAGTGGCGCCGCTCGGTCGACCGCGGCTCGGCCACCGACAAGGGGCTGCACACGCGCATCGACCGCGTCATGCAGGTGACCATGGCGCGCGAGATCCAGCGCATGGAGAAGAACATGACGTTCCTCGCCTCGGTCGGGTCGACCGCGCCCTTCATCGGCCTGTTCGGCACTGTCTGGGGCATCATGAACAGCTTCCAGTCGATCGCGGTGTCGAAGAACACCTCCCTTGCCGTCGTGGCGCCAGGCATCGCCGAAGCGCTGTTCGCCACCGCCCTCGGCCTCGTCGCCGCGATCCCCGCGGTCATCGCCTACAACAAGCTGTCGACCGAGCTCGGCCGCTACGCCAACCGGCTCGAGGCGTTCGCTGGCGAGTTCAGCGCCATCCTGTCGCGCCAGCTCGAGGAGCGCGGCTGAAGCCATGGCGGCGCAACTGGTCTCGGCACGCCGGCGCGGCCGATACGGCTACCAGAAGATGAGCGACATCAACGTGACGCCGTTCATCGACGTCATGCTGGTGCTGCTGATCGTCTTCATGGTGACCGCGCCGCTGATCATCGCCGGCGCCGCGATCGAGCTGCCGTCCGACAGCGCCGCGATCGCCGCCGTGCCCGACGACCGCACGATCGTGCTCAAGGTCGGTGCCAACGGCGACATCACGCTCAAGAACAAGAGGGTCGAGGCGGCCGTGCTGGTGCCCGAGGTCCAGCGCCTCGCCGCCGGCGACCTCGCCAAGCCGATCGTCGTGATCGGCGACCGGCAGGCGACTTACGGCCAGGTGGCGTCGGTGCTGGGCCCGCTGTCGGCGGCCGGCTTCACCGGCCTCGCACTCGGCAAGATCGAGTCCGCCGACGCGCCCGCCGCGCCGCCGGCGCCGGCCGCCGCGCCGCCGGCGCGCAGGC
>CAZLBB010000264.1:0-2167 GCA_964557415.1 uncultured Rhodospirillaceae bacterium | reverse complement strand
AGATCACCCAGATCTACGAGGGCACCAACCAGATCCAGCGCCTGATCATGGCGCGCCGCCATGCAGGTCCCAGCCTCAATTCCGAAGTTCAGGCGCGCGCTTTTGACCTGCATCAAGGAATTTGTCTCGTCTTTCGGCTATGGGAGGACCACTTCCCTTTGCGCACGTTCGCGGGAAGCGATCCTAATCCGACGCAAATAGGGAGTTCGTCATGAAAGCGAATCTGCTGCCGACCGCGATTCTTTTCGCGCTCGCGATGCTGCTTGGCGAAGCCTCCGCACAGGGGCGCGTTTGGTATGTCTGGATCAACACGAGCACACAGCCGGCCACCATCGGCGTCGCCGACGGTTCGTACAATGTCGCCGGCTGGCGCACGCTTGCTGGCCCGTTTCCGAACGACCGGAATGCCTGGAACGAAGCCTGCCGGCTACATCGTGCGCCGCAGTACAACTCGCCGGATATCGCCGCCGGCCGGGTGCGCTGTTGACCGCACGAGCGCGCGGCCCGCAGGCGAGGTAGCCCGCTTCCGGCGCATCCGTCGCGTCGAAGATCTGCCTCGCCCCGAACGCGCACGGCGACCCTGCCCAGGCGGCCGGGGCGACGAATTCGCGGGTTAGAGCGCCGCCAGCCTTCCCGGCGACACCGAAGCCGCGTCGATGCCCAGCGCCCGGAGCGCGGGCGGGACGCCCTCGCCAAGCGCCAGCGCCGTCGCGAGTTCGGCCGCGGCGGGGGCGGCCATGACGCCGTTGCCGCCCTGGCCGGAGAGCCAGACGAAGCTCGGCTCCTGTGGATCGGGGCCGATCACCGGCTGCTCGTCGGCGGCGAAGGTTCTCAAACCCGCCCAGCTCCGAACGATGCGGCGGACTTCCATGGTGGTCGCCTGCTGGATGCGGTCGGCGGCGATGGCGATGTCGAGCTCCTCGGGCTGGGAGTCGCACGGTGCGCTCGGCGTCTTGTCGACCGGCGAGGCCATGATGCGTCCGCCTTCGGGCTTGAAGTACCAGGTCTCGGCGACGTCGAAGGTCATCGGCCAGCGCGCGGCGTCGTGTCCGGCGGGCGGATCGAAGGTGATGGCGGTGCGGCGATAGGGCGTGATCCCGCGCCGGGGCAGGCCGGCCAGCGCGGCAATGTCGTCGGCCCAGGCGCCGGCGGCGTTGACCAGCACGGGCGCCCGCAGCGTGGCGGCGCGCGCCCGCACCTGCCACTGTCCGCCGCCGCGCTCGATCGCCTCGACCGCGGCGTCCAGCAGGACGCTCGCGCCGTTGCGTCGCGCCAGCCGCAGGCAGCCCTGCACCAGCGCGGCGGCGTCGATGTCGGCGCAGCCCGGCTCGTGCAGCGCCAGCGCGAAGGGCTCGACCTTGACGACCGGGCAGAGCGCCAGCGCCTCCGTCGGCGTCATCAGGCGATGGGCGACGCCGCGCCGCCCCAGCTCGCGGGCGGAATCCTCGAGCGTCGGGGCCTCGTCAGCCGTCGCGAAGAACAGCGCGCCCAGCGGCCGCAGCAGCGGGTGATCCGCGAATCCCGCGGGCGGCCTCTCGAAGAAGGCGCGGCTGGCGGTCGACAGGCGCTGCCAGAGCACCGGCCCGTAGTTCTCGGCCAGGACCGCCGCCGAGCGGCCGGTGCTGTGGTAGGCGGGCGCGGGCTCGCGCTCGACGACGGCAACCCGGCCGCGCGGCGACAGCGCGTGGGCGACCGCGCTGCCCGCCGCGCCCGCCCCGATCACGACGAAGTCGTAACGCTCGGTCATGGCACCTGTCCGCCGCCGGTCCGGCACGAGTTTGCGCCTGAATAGCGCCGCGCGGGGCACGCGTCTTGACCGATGGTGCCGGAGATTTGACTGCGACTCGTGCGCAGAACGTCCATCTTGATCCAGGTCAAAGCGGCGCGCCGGCAATGGCCTAGTCTGCGGCCGGCTTTCAAAGGCATCGGAGGCGGAGATTGGCCGAACTCGCGGAACGCACGGCAGGACGCGACGTCAACGCGCTGCTCGGGCCCGAACATGCGCGCTCGCAGCTGGCGCGCTGGAAGAAGCCGGCCTTGGCGCTGGCAATCGTCGCCCTGGGACTGACCGCCTACGCCCTCTACCAGTCGACCGCGACGTCGACCGCGGTCCAATACGTCACCCAGCCTTTGGCGCGGGGCGGGTTCGACGTGGTCGTGACCGCCA
>CAZLBB010000263.1:0-2185 GCA_964557415.1 uncultured Rhodospirillaceae bacterium | reverse complement strand
CCCCGCCGGCCCCGCAGCCGCCGGCAGCCGCCAAGCCGCCGGCGCCGCCCAGGACGGCGGCACCGCCGAAGCCGGCCGCGCCGCCGGCGCCGGGCGACGACATCGCGCGGCGGCTGGAGCAGCTCAAGTCGCTCTACGACCGCGGCCTCATCACCAAGGAGCAGTACGAGGCCAAGCGCGAGGAGATCCTGAAGCAGCTGTAAGGGCGGCGCGCCGCGCTCGACCTTGGCCGTGGGGCTGGCGCTACGGAATGCTCGTTGCGGCCAGCTGGTCCGTCGTCTGCGGCGACACGAGCGAGCGGTCGATCGCCGCCTTGGCGGCGTGGAAGCGCGCCAGCTCGGGCCCGGCCAGCTTCTCGCCGCTCGGGAACTTGACCGAGATCGGGTTCACCTGCTTGCCGTCGCGCACGACCTCGTAGTGCAGGTGCGGCCCGGTGGAGCGGCCGGTCGTGCCGACGCGGCCGATCACCTGGCCCTGGCGCACGCGCATGCCCTTCTTCAGGCCGCGCGCATAGGCGCTGAGATGCGCATAGGCGGTGGAATAGGAGCCGGTGTGGCGGATGCGGATGTAGTGGCCGTAGCCGCCCCTCGGCCCGATCTCCTCGACGGTGCCGTCGCCGGCGGCGTAGATCGGCGTGCCGGTCGGCGCCGCGAAATCGACGCCGCGATGCATGACGCTGAAGCTCATGATCGGGTGCTCGCGCATGCCGAAGCGCGAACTGAGCCTGGCGCCGTCGACGGGGGTGCGCAGCAGGGCCTTGCGCACGCTGTGGCCCTTCTCGTTGTAGTAATCGACGGTGCCGCGCGCGTCCTTGTAGCGATAGAGCCGCATCGGCTGGCCGGCGACGGTGAGCGCCGCGTAGATCACCTCGCCGCCGCGCACCAGCCTGCCGTCCGCCAGCTCGAAGCGCTCGTACATCAGGTCGAAACTGTCGCCCGGCTGGATGTCGCGCTGGAAGTCGACGTCGAAGCTGAAGATGCGGATCATCTCGGTCATCACGCCGGCCGGCACGCCCGACGCCATGCCGGCGGCCAGCAGGCTGCCGCCGGCGATCTCGCCGTTGCTGCGCGCCAGCATGCGGTCGACGCTCTTCATCGCCGCGGCGGCGATGAACCCGTTCGCGTCGGTCGCGCGCACCGCGACCTCGCGGTCGATCGCGGCGGCCAGCTTGACCTCGTGCAGCCGGCCCATCGGATGCGCGCCGCGCGCCGCTTCCTGGTCCGCCAGGAAGCGCAGCCGCACCTCGTGGCCGGGCTTCAGGTCGCGCGGGTTGAAGACGCCCCTGAGGCTGTCGACCACGGCCTGCGCGTCGCCGCGGCTGACGCCGGCATCGGTCAGGATGCGCGCCAGCGTGTCGCCGCGCTGCACCGTGACGCTGAGCAGCGTCAGCCCGGCCTCGGGATCCGGCGCCTCCGCGGCGCCCGGGGCTGCGGCGGCCGCGTCCGCCTCGGCTTCGTCGTCCGCGACGGGGAGGTCGTCGTCCGCGGCAGCCATGTCCGGTGCGTCCGCAGAGTCTTCCGCCGCCCGCTCAACCGTGGATTGATCCAGTTCCTCCCGCGCGGCCAGAGCGGCCGCGGGCTTGGCGGGTGATTCGGCCGGCAACGGCGCGGCGGCGGCGGTGCTGCGCGCCGTCTCGACCATCGCTTCGGCGTCCATGGGCGCGATCACCCGCGCGGCCGGCCGGCTTGGCTCGGCACCCGGATCGGTCAGCAACGGAATTGCCAAAAGCCCGCCGGACGTGGCGATCAGTATTCCGTAGACGGCCAGAGGCCGCAGATTCATTGGCGCGAAATCCGCTGCGATCGGCGCAACGGCAGCCTCCTCATCCCCTGCCGGCGCCCGGGACGAGCGCCGTTCCGCGGCCCGACGCGCGCGGGCCTTGAGAGCGACCTTGCAGAGGGGGGACTCGGCTGTCAATTCGGGGCAAACGAGGCGCCGCGCGAGGCCGTTCCACTGTGGCGCACGGGCCACAAATGCGCTTGAGAATCCTGGAAAATCCGGAGGGGTTGGGCGCAGCGAAAAAGCGTTTGACACCCATGATCCGGCGCACGTATAAGCCGCGCCTGCCCCGGGTCCGGGGGCTCTTCTCCGGCCCGGGGTTTTTGATGTTTGAAAACTGAATCTGTTGAATAGGAAGGGATACGTGGACGGCGGGCCCTGGGGTTATGAGCCTTAAGGGTGCCTG
>CAZLBB010000262.1:0-2249 GCA_964557415.1 uncultured Rhodospirillaceae bacterium | reverse complement strand
GGGCGCGGCCGGCTGCGCCACGGCCGGCGGCGGAGACGCCGGGCGCGGCAGGCTGGGCAGCGGCTGCGCGGCCTGAGGCGGCGCCTGGGTCTGGGCGCCGGCGCCGAGCGGCGCCAGCGACAGCCCGATCAGGACGGGCAAGCACGTCGAAACGCGCAGCAGCGTCACGAGAGGCATGATGCGGGGCGGCATCCCTGACCCGGTCGAGAATTCCGTATCGTTCGGCCGGCCCACGGACCCCCATCCGCGAGGCGCGGCAATCGCGAAGCATGGACGCGGCGCGGGGCGCTTACAAGCGCCATGGCGAGATGCCTTGATTTGCCTAATGAAATCGGCGAGCCGGCGGGTGAATCCGTGGCGCCCGCCTTAAGCATCCTCTAGACTGCGATTCGCCGCGCACCCGCCGCGAAAAGGAGCGCTCGCCTTGCTGCCGCAAGCCCTCGGTCGCCGCCCCGCGTCGCATCGCCGCGCCGGCGATGCCGCTGCCGGCGCGATGGGCGCGGCGCTTCTTCTCGTTGCGGCGCTGCCGGCCGCGGCGCAGACCCAGGCGACGCCGCCGGCGCAGGGCTCGGCCGCGACACAGGTCGCGCCGGATCTGCGCTTTTTCCGCATCGGCACCGGGTCGACCAGCGGGTCGTACTTCCCGATCGGCGGCATCATCGCCAGCGCCATCTCGAACCCGCCCGGATCGCGCGAATGCGACAAGGGCGGCAGCTGCGGCGTGCCCGGCCTGCTCGCCGTCGCGCAATCGACGCAGGGGCCGATCGAGAACATCGCGCTGATCGCCAAGGGCACGCTGCGCTCGGGCCTGGCGCAGGCCGACCTCGCCTATTGGGCCTATCACGGCACCGGGCTCTACGCCGGCAAGGGCGCGGTGAAGAACCTGCGCGCCATCGCCAGCCTCTATCCCGAGATGGTGCATATCGTCGTGCGCGCGGACTCGGACATCCAAGGCATCCACGACCTCAAGCTCCGCCGCGTGTCGCTGGGCGAGGAAGGCTCGGGCACGCTGGTGAACGCGCGTGCGATCCTCAAGGCCTACGACATGAAGGAACTCGACGTCGTGCCGTTCTATCTGCAGCCCGGTCCCGCGGCCGACCTGCTGGGCAAGGACGGGATCGACGCCTTCTTCGTCAATGCCGGCCTGCCGTCGCAGGCGGTCGCCGACCTCGCGCGCAAGACGCGGATCCGCTTCCTGTCGCTCACGGGGGCGGAAGTGGCAGGGCTGCTCAAGGCGTACCCGTTCTTCTCCGCGCGCATCGTCCCGGGCGGCACCTACGAGAGCGTGGCCGGGGTCGAGACGCTGGGGATCGGCGTGCAATACCTGGTCGCGGAGGAGACCGACGAGAAGCTGGTCTACGGCATCACCCGCGCGCTGTGGCACGCGAGCACCGAGAAACTGTGGGAGAGCGTCGGCAGCCTGGGCAGCTCGATCCGCCTCAAGCACGCGCTCGACGGCCTCGGCGTCCCGCTGCACCCCGGCGCCGCGCTGTTCTATTTCGAGCAGGGCATGGTGCAGGGCGACGACGCCAGGCCGGCAGCGAAGCCGTAGGGCGCAAGCCTTACTTCCCGGCTTCGAACTCGAGGCTGCCGCTCCACGAGCCGTAGCTGCTGGACGCGACGCCGTTGCGCGTGGCGGCGCCGTAGGACTTGCGGCCCGAGGTCCAGCGGATGCGGACGAGGCCGCCCTCGGCTCCGATGATGCCGGCGTGGCGCGCGGCGGGGCAGACGGCGGAGTCGTCGGTGTAGACGTCGCTGCCCCACACGCTGCCGCCGCCGGAGGCGGCCTCGGCCGCGCAGCGGCAGGTCAGCGGCTCCGGGCGCCCGCGCAGCTCGGCGCCCGAGTCCGGGCAGTCGTAGGTCTGCGGCGCGCGCGCCGGCGCGCCGGGCGCGTCGAAGGTGAAGCTGCTGCCCCACGCGCCATAGGCGCTGCTGGCGACGCCGTTGCGGCGCGCCCCGAGATAGGACGCCTGGCCGGGTGCGGCATGGAGCGTGACGGCCCCGCCGCCCGCCGGCACGACGCCGGCATGGCGCGCGGCGGCGCACACCGAGGAATCGTCGGTGTAGACGTCGGTGCCCCAGACGCGCGCGTCGACGCCCTCGGGGCAGACGCAGGTGAGCTTGTCGGGGCGCGGCGCGTAGTCGGCGCAGCGGGCACGGCAGCGCTCGGCCGCCGGCGTCGCGCCGGGCGCCGGCGCCGCAGCGGGGGCGGCGGGAGCCGGAGGCTGCGGCGGCGATGGCGCCGCGCC
>CAZLBB010000261.1:0-2520 GCA_964557415.1 uncultured Rhodospirillaceae bacterium | reverse complement strand
CTCCCGTCGAAGCGACGATCCCCTCCCTCTCCCCGCTCCGCGGGGCGAGGGGTTTCCTTTCCGACCCTCGCCACCCACGCAGCGGGGGGAGAGGGATACGGAGGGTTAGGCCCGGCCGGAACGAAGTGGAGGTCGGGCCTTACCCGGAGTTGGGTGAGGGGGGAACGCCGCCACATGACGTGGCGATCCGGTGCCCGTCACCCCGCCAGCGCGCGCAGCTGGCGGGCGGCGACGGCGAGCATGGCGAGGTCGACGCGGCCGGTGGCGCGGATGTCGGCCACGACGTCGCCGGCGCGCTTGACCGGGGCGCGGCGCTGCTCGCTCCAGGCGTCGATCGCGGCGGCGGGGCCCGCCTTGTCGTCGAGCGCGCCGTCGGGACCGCAGGCCTGGATGACCGAGCCGGCGAGCTGGCCCTGGATCGCGTCGATCTCGTCGTTGAGCGCGCGGAAGGCGAGCTTGCTCCAGCGGCCGCCGCCGACGGCCGAGGCGGCCGAGCCGCGCAGCCAGTCCAATCCGAAGCGCTGGCCGACGGCGAAATAGAGCCGGCCGACCAGCAGCACCTTCAGCTTCCCCGGCTCGGCGATGCGCACGATGTCGAACCCGGCGACCAGCGCGTCGAGCGCGGCGACCTTCCGCGCCAGGTCCGCGGGCGCGCCCTCGGCCGCGATCGCGGCGGCGCGGCGCTCGAGCGCCGACGCCGCGTCCGGCGACAGCACCTGGTCGAGCCCGGCGGCGATCGCCTCGATGCCGGGACGGAAGCGGCCGATCGCGTCGGCCAGCACCAGCGGCGGCTGCAGGCTGGCGAGCACCCAGCGCGTAGCGCGCTCGGCGGCGCGGCCGATCTCGGCCAGCATGGCGTATTGCGCCTGGGTCTTGACCTTGCCGTCGAGCGCCTCGACCGCGCTCCACAGGCTGCCCAGCCGCAGCACCTCGCGCGCGATCAGGTAGGCGCGGGTGATGTCGGAAGCCGGGCGGCCGGTGTCGGACGCGATCTGCGCCACGAAGGCGGAGCCGACGCGGTTGACCATGCCGTTGGTCACGACCGTGGCGACGATCTCGCGCCTGAGGCGGTGGCGGCCGATCTCGGCCGCGTATTTCTCGCGCAGCGGCTGCGGGAAATAGGACACGAGGTCGGGCGCCAGCGCCGGGTCGTCGGGCAGGTCGGACGCGAGCAGCTGGTCGTAGAGCGCCATCTTGGCGTAGGCGAGCAGCACGGCGAGCTCGGGCCGGGTCAGGCCCTTGCCCTGGTTCTGGCGCTGCACCAGCGTCTCGTCGTCGGGCAGGTACTCGATGGCGCGGTCGAGGCGGCCCGCCTTCTCGAGGTCCCGCATCATCAGCGCGTGCTGGTCGATGCCGGCCGGCCCTTGCAGCTCCTGGATGCTGAGGATCTGCGACTGCTCGTAGTTGTCGCGCAGCACCAGGCGGGCGACCTCGTCGGTCATGGCCTCGAGCAGCTTGTCGCGCTGCTTCAGCGTCATGTCGCCCGACGCCACGATGTCGCCGAGCAGGATCTTGATGTTGACCTCGTGGTCCGAGGTGTCGACGCCGGCCGAGTTGTCGACCGCGTCGGTGTTGCCGCGCCCGCCCGCGAGCCCGTACTCGATGCGCGCGCGCTGCGTCATGCCGAGGTTGGCGCCCTCGCCCACGACCTTGGCGCGGATCTCGGTCGCGTCGATGCGGATCGCGTCGTTGGCGCGGTCGCCGACCTCGGCGCTGGTCTCGACCCTGGCCTTGACGTAGGTGCCGATGCCGCCGAACCACAGGAGGTCGACCGGCGCCGCGAGGATGGCGCGCATCAGCTCGGCCGGCGTCGCGCTCTCGCGCTCGATGCCGATGGCGGCGCGCACTTCCGGCGTCAGCTTGATGGTCTTGAGGCTGCGCTCGAACACGCCGCCGCCCCGGGAGATCAGCTTGCCGTCGTAGTCGGCCCAGGAGGAGCGCGGCAGATCGAACAGGCGCTTGCGTTCGGCGAGGCTCGCGGCCGCGTCGGGCGCGGGGTCGAGGAAGATGTGGCGGTGGTCGAAGGCCGCGACCAGGCGGATGTGCCGGCTCAAGAGCATGCCGTTGCCGAACACGTCGCCCGACATGTCGCCGACGCCGGCGACCGTGAAGTCCTCCGCCTGCGTGTCGCGGCCGAGCTCGCGGAAATGGCGCTTGACCGACTCCCAGGCGCCGCGCGCGGTGATGCCCATCTTCTTGTGGTCGTAGCCGGCCGAGCCGCCCGAGGCGAAGGCGTCGCCGAGCCAGAACCCGTAGTCGAGCGACACCGAGTTGGCGATGTCGGAGAAGGTCGCCGTGCCCTTGTCGGCCGCGACCACGAGATAGGGATCGTCGCCGTCGCGCCGCACCACGTCCGGCGACAGGCGCATGCCGCCGACGCCGTGGGAGTCGGTGACGTCGAGCAGGCCGCGCATCAGGGTCTTGTAGCACTCGATGCCCTCGGCCCGGACCGCTTCGCGCCCGCCGCCCGCGGGTGGGCGCTTGACGACGAAGCCGCCCTTGGAGCCGACCGGCACGATG
>CAZLBB010000260.1:0-2528 GCA_964557415.1 uncultured Rhodospirillaceae bacterium | reverse complement strand
TGTCGAAGCAGGCCGTCGCCTACCGCCAGATGTCGCTGCTGCTGCGCCGCCCGCCCGGGCGCGAGGCCTATCCCGGCGACGTGTTCTACCTGCACTCGCGCCTGCTCGAGCGTGCGGCCAAGATGAACGACGCCAACGGCAGCGGCTCGCTGACCGCGCTGCCGGTGATCGAGACCCAGGCCGGCGACGTGTCGGCCTACATCCCGACCAACGTCATCTCGATCACCGACGGGCAGATCTTCCTCGAGACCGAGTTGTTCTATCGCGGCATCCGCCCGGCCATCAACGTCGGCCTGTCGGTCTCGCGCGTCGGCTCGGCGGCGCAGATCAAGGCGATGAAGCAGGTCGCCGGCCGCATCAAGCTCGAGCTGGCGCAATACCGCGAGATGGCGGCCTTCGCCCAGTTCGCATCGGACCTCGATCCCGCGACCCAGCGCCTGCTGGCGCGCGGCGCGCGCCTGACCGAGCTGCTCAAGCAGCCGCAGTACACGCCCTACGCGGTCGAAGAGCAGGTGGTGGCGATCTTCGCCGGCGTGCGCGGCTATCTCGACCGCGTCGCCGTCAACGACGTGACGCGCTTCGAGCTGTCGATGCTGGCCGAGGTCAAGTCCAAGGCGCCCGACGTCCTGGCCGACATCCGCGACAAGCGCGAGCTGACCCCGGCGACGGAAGAGAAGCTCAAGACCCTGCTCGACGGCTTCGCACAGGCCTTCACGGCCTGATCATCGCGTTCGGTTAGGGACGTTTCATGCCGAGCCTGAAGAGCCTTCGCACCCGGATCAACAGCGTCAAGTCGACGCGCAAGATCACCTCGGCCATGAAGATGGTCGCGGCGGCCAAGCTGCGCCGCGCGCAGGAGCAGGCGCAGGCGGCGCGGCCCTATGCCGAGCGCATGGAGCGGATGCTGGGGTCGCTCAGCGCCAGCCTTGCCGGCGCCGAGGGCGCGCCGCCGCTGCTCGCCGGCTCCGGCCGGGACGCCGTGCACCTGCTGGTGCCGGTCAGCTCCGACCGCGGCCTGTGCGGCGGCTTCAACAGCTCGGTCGCGCGCTTCGTGCGCGCCAAGGCGCGCAAGCTGATGGCCGACGGCAAGACGGTCAAGATCCTCTGCGTCGGGCGCAAGGCGCGCGACATGCTGCGCCGCGACCTCGGCGGGCTGATCGTCGGCACGATCGACGAGATCGGCCGGCCGAGCCTCGGCTTCCATCACGCCGAGAAGGTCGCGCACCGCGTGACGCACATGTTCGAGGCGGGCGAGTTCGACGTCTGCACCGTCGTCTACAACCGCTTCAAGTCGGCCATCAGCCAGGTGGTGACCGAGCAGCAGCTGATCCCGTTCGCGCCGCCCGCCGCCAAGGCCGAGGCCGGCGAGGGGGCGCTCGCGTCCTACGAGTACGAGCCGGACGAGGCCGAGATCCTCGCCGACCTTCTGCCGCGCAACCTGTCGGTGCAGGTGTTCCGCGCCCTGCTCGAGAGCAACGCCAGCGAACACGGCGCGCGCATGAGCGCGATGGACAATGCCACGCGCAACGCCGGCGACATGATCAACAAGCTGACCCTGAACTACAACCGCCAGCGACAGGCGATGATCACGAAGGAGCTGATCGAGATCATTTCCGGCGCCGAGGCGGTCTAAGGAGCGACCGACATGGCTGAAGCACAAACCGCAAAGAACACGACCGGGCGCGTCACGCAGGTGCTCGGCGCCGTCGTCGACGTGCGCTTCGACGGCGAGCTGCCGGCGATCCTCAACGCGCTGCACGTCGACAACCAGGGCAGCAGGCTGGTGCTCGAGGTGGCACAGCATCTGGGCGAGAACACCGTGCGCACCGTCGCCATGGACACGACCGACGGCCTGGTGCGCGGCCAGCCGGTGCAGGACACCGGCGGCCCGATCTCGGTGCCGGTCGGGCCCGAGACGCTCGGCCGCATCGTCAACGTGATCGGCGCGCCGGTCGACGAGCGCGGCCCCGTGAACGCAAAGAAGAGCTTCCCGATCCATCGCCCGGCGCCCGAGTTCGTCGACCAGTCGACCGAGGCGCAGGTGCTGGTCACCGGCATCAAGGTGGTCGACCTGCTGGCGCCCTATGCCCGCGGCGGGAAGATCGGCCTGTTCGGCGGCGCCGGCGTCGGCAAGACGGTCATCATCATGGAGCTGATCAACAACATCGCCAAGGCGCACGGCGGCTACTCGGTGTTCGCCGGCGTCGGCGAGCGCACGCGCGAGGGCAACGACCTCTACCACGAGATGATCGAGTCGGGCGTCATCAAGCTCGACGGCCCGGGCTCCAAGGCGGCGCTGGTCTATGGCCAGATGAACGAGCCGCCGGGCGCGCGCGCGCGCGTCGGCCTCACCGGCCTGACGCTGGCCGAGTACTTCCGCGACGAGGAAGGCCAGGACGTGCTCTTCTTCGTCGACAACATCTTCCGCTTCACCCAGGCGGGCTCGGAGGTGTCGGCGCTGCTCGGCCGCATCCCCTCGGCGGTGGGCTACCAGCCGACGCTCGCCACCGACATGGGCGCGCTGCAGG
>CAZLBB010000259.1:0-2641 GCA_964557415.1 uncultured Rhodospirillaceae bacterium | reverse complement strand
GCGGGCCCCCCCCCCCCCCCCGCTCGGCGGGGCGTGGGTGCCGCGCGCTGCGCGGGGGGTGAGGGCCGGCGCCGACGGTTCACGCCGAGCGCGGCAACTCACCCGATGCACGCGAGCAGCGGTCCGAGCTGCCCGATGCGCCCCTGGATGACCTGCGCGCGCCCCTGGACGTAAGGTCCCGGCCTGCCGGCGTGCCAGCGCCGCGGGCTCGGCAGGGTCGAGGCGAGCAGCGCCGCCTCGTGCGCCGAGAGCTGCGCCGCCGGCTTGCCGAAATGGTGCCGCGCGGCGGCCTCGGCGCCGAACACGCCGTCGCCCCATTCGGCGACGTTGAGATAGACCTCGATGATGCGCCGTTTCGGCCACAGCGCGTCGATCGTCAGCGCCAGCGCCGCCTCGACCGCCTTGCGCGGATAGGAGCCGCCCGGCCACAGGAACAGGTTGCGCGCGACCTGCATGGTGATGGTGCTGGCGCCGCGCAGGCGCCCGCGCTCCTCATGCTCGTCCAGCGCGTCCTGCACCGCCTCGAAGTCGATGCCGTGATGGAGGCAGAAGCGGTTGTCCTCCGCCGCGATCGCCGCGCGCGGCAGCGACGGCGCGATCTTCTCGAGCGGCACGTTCCGGTGCTTCAAGGTCGCACCCTCGGACTTGCGGATCAGCATCAGCGGCGTGACCGGCGGATCGACGACGCGATAGGCGACGATGACGGCGAGGACGGTGCCGACGACCGTGGCGGCGCCCCAGAAGAGCAGTCGCCACAGGCCGAAAATCGGCTTCACACCGTCACCTCCATGGTCAATCCGCGTACGGATCCTTCACCATGATCGTGTCGTCGCGCTCGGGGCTGGTCGACAAGAGCGCGACCGGGGCCTCGATCAGCTCCTCGACGCGGCGGATGTACTTGATCGCCTGCGCCGGCAGGTCGATCCAGGAGCGCGCGCCGCGCGTGCTCTCCTGCCAGCCCTTCATCGTCTCGTAGACCGGCTCGACCTGCGTCTGCGCCGCGGCCGAGGCGGGCAGGTGGTGCAGCACGGCGCCGCCCAGGCGATAGGCGGTGCAGATCCTGAGCTCGTCGAACCCGTCCAGCACGTCGAGCTTGGTCAGCGCGATGCCCTGGATGCCGCCGATCTTGATCGCCTGGCGCACCATCACGGCGTCGAACCAGCCGCAGCGGCGCTTGCGCCCGGTGACGGTGCCGAACTCGCGCCCGCGCTCGCCCAGCCGCTCGCCGGTCGGGTTGGCCTGCTCGGTCGGGAACGGCCCCTGGCCGACGCGCGTGGTGTAGGCCTTGACGATGCCGAGCACGTAGCCGACCGCCTGCGGCCCGAGGCCCGAGCCGACCGCGGCCATGCCCGCGACGGCGTTCGACGAGGTGACGTAGGGATAGGTGCCGTGGTCGACGTCGAGCATGATCGCCTGCGCGCCCTCGAACAGGATGCGCCGGCCGGCGCGGCGCAGCCCGTCGAGCCTGAGCCAGGCGGCCTCGGCGAAGGGCAGGATGCGCGGCGCCACGTCCGTCAGCGCGGCCTTGAGATCCGGGGCGGCGACCTCGGCCAGGCCGAGGCCCTTGCGCAGCGGGTTGTGGTGCGCCAGCAGCGCGGCGATGCGCGCGTCGAGCCCGGCCGGGTCGGCCAGGTCGCAGAGCCGGATCGCGCGGCGTCCGGCCTTGTCCTCGTAGGCAGGGCCGATGCCGCGCCCGGTCGTGCCGATCTTGTTGGCGCTGGCGCCCTCGCGCGCCTTGTCCAGCTCGGGATGCAGCGGCAGGATCAAGGGCGCGCTCTCGGCGATGCGCAGGTTCTCGGGGGAAACCGCGACGCCCTGGCCGCGCAGCACCTCGATCTCCGCCAGGAGCGCCCAGGGATCGACCACGACGCCGTTGCCGATCACGGCGAGCTTGCCCGGGCGCACCACGCCCGAGGGCAGCAGGCTCAGCTTGTAGGTGGTGTTGCCGATCACCAGCGTGTGGCCGGCGTTGTGGCCGCCCTGGAAGCGCACCACCACGTCGGCGCGCTCGCTCAGCCAGTCGACGATCTTGCCCTTGCCCTCGTCGCCCCACTGGGCGCCGACCACCGCGACATTCGCCATGACGGAACGATCCTCGACTGCGAGACCGATGTTGACGGGAGACCGGCCGCTTCAGGCCGCCACGATGGCGGTGCCGGACCAGCGATGCAAGCAGCCGAGCCGGCGCGCCTCGCCCGCCGCGTCCGCCGCGGGCTCCAGCCCGGCTATGGTGATCCAGCCCTCTGCGCGCAGGCGCCGTGCGACGTCGTGCGGCGTGCCGGCGGGCAGGTAGACGCGGCGCGGCGGCTCGGCCGCCGGCAGGGCGCGCACGACCGAGTCCATGTACAAGGTGAAACCGGTCGCGGGCTCGGCGCCGGCCGCCTGGTAGCGGCCGCCGCGGCCGAGCTCGCCGTGCACGCCCCGCGCGAAGAAGGTGAAGCTGACGCCGCGCTCGTATTCGAAGCCGCGCATCTCCACCGGGTCGACGGTCAGCGTCAGCTCGGGCAGCGCCGCGCGGACCAGCGCGATCACCTCGGCCAGCCGGTCGCGCTCGGCCAGCGCCGCCGGCGGCAGCGCGATGCGGCCGAGCGCCGCCATTTCGGCGAAGACCTCGCGCGGGTGCGCGTAATGCCAGTCGAGC
>CAZLBB010000258.1:0-2805 GCA_964557415.1 uncultured Rhodospirillaceae bacterium | reverse complement strand
AGGCGCCGGCCCCGCGGCAGACGCCGTGGCCGGCCTCGGGCCCGGCGATCGGCCGGCCGATCCGGCCGCGCGGGACAGGCGGAGCCGGCGCGCGGCCGCGCCGCTACGACGTCTCGAATCGCGACAGGAACCCGATGCTGACGGTCGTCAGGAACACGGTCGCCACGATGATGACCGCCTTGGGAAGCGGGTAGGACAGGTCCAGCGCCGCGAACGAGGCGATGACGACGCCCGCTCCGCCGCAGACGGCCGCGGCGGCCAGGCGGTCGATCATCGCCTGCCGCGCCGGGTCGCGGCACGAGGCCGGCCAGTCCAGGCGGAAGGCGACGAAGGCGGCGATGAACCCCGGCAGCACGGCCCAGACCTGGAGCCGCGCGAAGGAACCGGCGAATACCGAGGGCGTCAGCGGCCTGCCCGCGTCGACCGCCCACATGACCGGCAGGATGACGGCGCAGAGCGCGTAGCCGATCAGGAACGAGACGATGTAGAAGCCCCAGTACCGCCTCGATTCGAACGGCATCCTCTCGCGCAGCAGCCAGCGGATCGCGAACACGACGGCGATCGGCACGACGTAGACCACGATGCAGGCGAACGCCCAGAATCTCATCGCGGCGACGTCGACGGCTTCCGGCTGGCCGGTGATGCGCTGATAGAGATAGGTGAACAGGAGGGTCCCGGCCGGCACGGCGATGAAGATCGTCGGCACCAGGAAGACGAGGTAGCGCGCGAAGTTGACCGGCTTCGGCCTGACATTGGCGCGGCTGAAGTTGCTGATCCACTCCCACACGTCGCGGTCGTTGCGGTAGCTGGTGACGGCGAGGCAGGCGACGAAGCGGTAATGGCGGTCCTTGAGCTTCCTGATCTCCTCGAGCAGCGCCGCCGCCTCGACGTAGTCGCCCGGGCGCTGCGCCCAGGCGCGGACCCGGGGCGCGAGATTCGCGTACGATTCCCTCGCCTCGTCCCACTGCAGCGACTTGTCGGCGAAATACCGCCGGAAGGCCGGCTGCGCCTGCAGCAGGAAATGCCGCAGGTAGCAGACATGCGCCCAGCGGTACTCGATGCTGCGGCGGTCCCTCGAGAAATAGTCGGGGTGGGCGTCGAGAATCTCGGGATGCGCGCAGATCGCCTCGGCGAGCTTGTCGTCGGGCAGGCCGAACTGGGTTTCCTGCAGCGCCTGATAGACGGCGACGGCCTTGCTGGGGATGCGCAGCAGGTCGAAGATCGCCTCGAGCACGATCGTGAACGGGTTGTATTTGTTGTCCCACGCGAAGACCAGGACCACGGCGACGGCCGCGACCCACGGGACGATCTCGTCGGGCGCGTCGGCGCTCAGCACCTTCTTCACGAAGTCCGGGTCGCCGATGCTCGCCAGGTGCGGTCCGAACACCTTTCCGATCGGTCCCCAGTAATAGGCCGCGACGAGATAGAACGACAGCAGCAGGAGACAATAGGTGACGGCGCCGGCGTGGAAGTGCAGGCTGCTGGTCAGCAGGCCCGGGCGGGCCGGCGCGTCGACGAACTGGACCTCGCGCCGCGAGTAGGCGCGAAGCGCGAGACACACCAGGAGAATTCCCGCCAATCCGATCGAGGCAATCTTGATCGCCAACGCCATTGGATGTCTCCCCCGCTGCTGGTCATGAATCCGCCGTCCGCAAGCCCTCTCCCGTCGTGCATGCGCGGCCGGCGATGCCCTGCGCCCGCCGCCGCCAGGAAGGAACGATGCCGCAGACCGGGCCGTTAATTGTGTGATCCAGGTCACGCCGGCACCGGCGCGCCGGCCCTGTCGTCGCTCTACGTCCCTTGCCTGCCCCATCCCGCATAGAGCGCCGCCAGCACGCCGACCGCGTGCTCCGCCTCGGCGCGGTCGGGCGTCTCGCTCGCGTCGCCGTAGCCTTCCGCCTCGCCGCCTTCGAAGGCCTGGACGACGATGCCGTCGCGGCGCGGCACCATGGAGACGCCCTTGTAGTAGAGGCCGTAGTCGACCTCGGGCTCGGGGATCAGCCGGGCGATCTGGCCGCGGATGGGGACGACCGTCGCGTCGTTCCACAGCGCCCGGGCGCCGTAGCCGGTGCAGTCGATGACCGCCTTCTCCTTCAGCTGCGCCAGCTCGGCCGGCGCGTGGAACGCGCGCCGCTCGATGCGGCCGCCGGCGAGGCGGAAATCGGCCAGCAGCGTGTGCGCGTAGCTCGCGAGGTTGAACAGCAGGTGCGGCTGGCGGCGCACGCGGGCGACCGGGAACGGCGTGTCGCGCGCCGGCGGCGTCTCGACGCGCGGCGTCAGGTCGCGGATGCGGCCGATGTAATGCGCGAAGCCGGGCGGGGCATGTTCCGGCGCGGGCGCCGGCGGCGCCGGATAGGGCGACGGCGCGTCGGACAGGAAATAGCGGTCGTGCCACGCGACGGGATCGCCGCGCAGGCCGAGAAAGCGGCCGAAGGTCCCGAACGAGCGGCGCGCCATCTCCTCCCACAATGCGGGGAAGCCGGGATCGACCGCGTCGCGGAGCGCGATGCGCGAGTCGGGCGTCCACATGCCGGTCGCGCGCGCCGACGGCGTATCGGGCGGCAGGTCGCGCGCGTAGATCGTGACCGCGGCGCCGGCCTCCTGCGCCAGCAGCGCCGCGGTCAGGCCGAGCGCGCCGCAGCCGATCACCGCCACCCGGCGCGGCGATCGCGCCATCGCGTTGCGCACGGCGATCGCGCCCGAGCCCCAGGACAGCGACCAGCCGCTGCCGCCATGGCCGTAGTTGTGCACCAGAAGCGCGTCGCCGATCTCCTCGGCGTCGAGAAGCGGCCCCGCGGCGCGGAA
>CAZLBB010000257.1:0-2828 GCA_964557415.1 uncultured Rhodospirillaceae bacterium | reverse complement strand
CTCGCCGGCGCGGCGGCGGCCGGCGCCGACGGGCAGACGGGCGGCAGCGGCGACGCCGCCGCGGGCGCCGAGGCGCCGCCCTTCACTGCCCGCTCGGTCACGCTGTCGTCCGAGCGGCTCGGCATCGTCGCCAAGATCGACGTGATCGAGGGCGAGGACGGGCGCGTGGTGCCGGTCGACTACAAGAAGGGCCGCCGGCCGCACACGGCGCTCGGCGCCCACGCGCCGGAGCGCGTGCAGGTCTGCGCCCAGGCGCTGATCCTGGAGGACCACGGCTACGCGGTGGAGGAGGCGGCGCTGTGGTTCGCCGAGAGCCGCGAGCGTGTGCGCGTGGCGCTGGACGAGGAGCTGCGTGCGGCGACACGCCGCGCCATCGCCGAGCTGCGCCTGGCCGCCGCGGCGGGCCGCCGGCCGCCGCCCCTGGTCGACAGCCCGAAATGCGTGCGCTGCAGCCTGGCCGGCATCTGCCTGCCCGACGAGGTGAACTTCTTCCGCAAGGGCCACGCGCCGCGGCCGCTCAACCCCTCGGCCGACCCGGCGCTGCCGCTCTACGTGCAGCAGCCCGGCGCGCGCGTGCGCAAGGACGGCGAGACCCTGCTGGTCGAGACCGACGACGGCAGCACGCGCGTGCCGCTGATCGACGTCTCGGAGCTGGCGGTGTTTGGGCCGGTCGGCGTCACCACGCCGACCCTGCACGAGCTGATGCGGCGCGAGGTGCCGGTCGCCTGGTTCTCGACCGGCGGCTGGCTGATGGGCCACACGGTCGGCGTCGGCAGCAAGAACGTCGACCTGCGCATCGCCCAGTACCGCGCCGCCTTCGACGAGGCGCGCTCGCGCCTGCTGGCGCGCGGCCTGGTGCGCGCCAAGGTGCTGAACAGCCGCACCATGCTGCGGCGGAACTGGAAGGACGAGGCGGACCCGGCGGCGCGCGAGGAGGCGCATGGACGCCTGACCCGCCTCGCCGAGCGCGCCGCCGTCGCCACCGATGCGGGCCAGCTGCTCGGCCTCGAGGGCGAGGCGGCGGCGGTCTACTTCGCGGCCTTCGAGCGCATGATCGCAGCCGAGCGGCGGGTCGAGGGCCAGCCCTTCCGCTTCGACAAGCGCGACCGGCGGCCGCCGCCCGACCCCGTCAACGCGCTGCTCTCGTTCGCCTACGCGCTGCTGTCGCGCACCTTCCTCGCGACGCTCGCCTCGGTCGGCTTCGACCCCTATCTCGGCTTCTACCACCGCCCGCGGCACGGCCGGCCGGCCCTCGCGCTCGACATGATGGAGCCGTTCCGGCCGCTGGTCGCCGACTCGACCGTGCTGACCGCGATCAACAACGGCGAGATCGACGCCGACGGCTTCGTCGCCGCGGGCGGCGGCTGCGCCATGAAGCCGGGCACGCGCAAGGCGCTGATCGCGGCGTACGAGCGGCGCCTGGCGCAGGAGACGACGCACCCGGTGTTCGGCTACCGCGTGTCGATGCGCCGGCTGATCGAGGTGCAGTGCCGCCTGCTCGCCCGCCACCTGATGGGCGAGATCGACGACTACCCGCACTACCTGCCGCGCTGAGGCGAAGGAGGCCCGCGATCCATGGCCGAGGAACGCGTCTATTTCGTCACCTACGACATCGCCGACGACAAGCGCTGGCGGCGCGTGTTCCGCACGATGCACGGCTACGGCCAGTGGCTGCAGCTCTCGGTGTTCCAGTGCCGCCTGGCGCCGCGCCGCCGCACCGAGATGGCGGCGCGCCTCGACAAGGTCATCGACCACAAGGCCGACCACGTGCTGATCGTCGACGTCGGCCCGGCCGACGCAGTGGACCCGCGCGTCGAGAGCCTGGGCAAGACCTTCCAGGCAATCCGGCGCGAGCCGGTCATCGTCTGAGCCCGAAGGGCGCGGCGGAAGATGGCCGAGCGGCGCCGGCACGGGTAGGATCGGGCAGGCGCGGACGACCGCGGGCCAGGCCCGCTCCCGCCGGCCTTCGCCCGCCGCGCCGCCGCGAGGGCGGCGGCGCCGCGCGAACGACGGGCAGCGCTCGCCCGGGAGAAAAACGCCGCCAGGCAGGCCGTTGTTGCACATGGTGAATAGACCGGATTACCTTGGTGCGGCCCCGGCTCCGCCCCAAAGGCGACGCGCTCGCGCCGGAAGGCGCCGGCACCGGGAAAACAGGGTGTTGGGAGAAGGCCGATCACCGAGGCTCTGATGCCTCGGCCTCATTGAAGCGACTTCTTCTTGGGGATATAGCCGGTCAGGTCGATGATCACCGAGGCTCTGATGCCTCGGCCTCATTGAAGCACTGTGACGCACACGCCGTCCCGAAAACAGACATCGTGATCACCGAGGCTCTGATGCCTCGGCCTCATTGAAGCTGCATGACCACGGCGAACCATACGGACATCTGACGAGATCACCGAGGCTCTGATGCCTCGGCCTCATTGAAGCGAACCGTGCCAGGAAGCTTGGGTTTGAATGACCATTGATCACCGAGGCTCTGATGCCTCGGCCTCATTGAAGCGGATCGATGGTCGGCATTGCCAGGAAGCGGCGTGCGGATCACCGAGGCTCTGATGCCTCGGCCTCATTGAAGCGGGAATGCGAGGCTCATGTTTCTTTCCGCGTCGGAGTGATCACCGAGGCTCTGATGCCTCGGCCTCATTGAAGCGACAGCAGGCTGCCGAGGCCCAGGGCGTTGCCGACGGATCACCGAGGCTCTGATGCCTCGGCCTCATTGAAGCTTCGTCCACCGGCCACGGACTCGCCGCGATCTGGGCGGATCACCGAGGCTCTGATGCCTCGGCCTCATTGAAGCTCCGTGCGGCCTGCAACCGACCAAGGCCCCGGGG
>CAZLBB010000256.1:0-2993 GCA_964557415.1 uncultured Rhodospirillaceae bacterium | reverse complement strand
CGCGGCCAAGGCCGCGGCGGCCGTGATGGCGATGAACAACGTTTACTACCGCTTCGCGCATCTCGTTTCGGCCAAGGATTACGCCGGCATGCCGGCGCGGCTGCGCATGACCGTGATGGCCAATCCCGGCGTGCCGAAGGCCGATTTCGAGCTGTGGTCGCTGGCCGTGTCGGCCGTCAACGGCTGCGGCCATTGCATGGACGCGCACGAGAGCCTGCTACGCAAGGAAGGGTTGTCACCGCAGGAGATCCAGACGGCGGTGCGCGCCGCCGCCGTGATCCAGGCGGTGGCGACCGTGCTGGACGCCGAACGCGGCTCGGCGACGATGCGGGCCCGGGCCGCCTGAACGAGCCGGCCGGTCTGGAGTCCGGAACGAAACGGAAGACGGGATATTATGCTCGCGCATGATAGCCCGCTTTCTTCTGGCGACCGCCGTCCTGTTCGGGCTCGCCGCGCTGGGTTGGGCCTGGACGACGGGGCTGCCGCTCCAGAGCGAGGAGGAAGCCGTCGCCGACGAGCTGCGGCGCACGACGACGCCGGAGCGGATCGCCGAGGAGGTGACGCGCGCGCTCGACCGCGACGACGTCGACGACGCGCTCGCCTATGCCGAGCTCGGCCGATTCCTCGGCTGGACGCTAAATGACGCGCTCGCCGCGCGCCTTGCCGCCGCCGTCGACGCCGAAGCCCGCATCGCCACGCACCTGACGCGTTGCACGGCCGGCGCGCTCGGCGCCGACATGAGCACCACCGCATCGCTCGTGTGCATGGTGGCGGCCGACTTCACCACGCTTGGCGACCTGCGCGACATCGTCATGCAGGGCGCCGCGCTGGCGGCGGGCGAGGAATACGATGCGGTCGTGCTGGGCCTGTCGGTCGTCGGCCTCGCGGCGACCGGCGCCACGGTAATAACCGCCGGCGGCGGCGGGCCGGCCAGGGCCGGGCTCTCCGTGATGAAGGCGGCCAAGCGCGCTTCGCTGCTGTCGCCCGGCCTGATGCGCAGCGCCTCGGCCCTGGCGGGCGACGCGATCGCACCCGTCCGTCGCGTCCTCGCCGGCGCGGACTATCGCCGGCCGGCCGCCGTGGCCGAGGAGCTTGCCGGCGAGATCAAGCAGGTCACCCGCAACGACGGCGCCGTCAGGCTGATGCGCGCGGCCGAGGAGGTCGATGCCGTGCGGCGCGGACATGGCGTGGCCGAGGCCGCCAAGATGCTGCGCCACGCCGACTCGGTCGAGGATGTCGGCCAAATATCGCGCCTCTACGCCAAGCTCGGCCGCAAGGCGCGCCCGGTCATGGCGATCACCGGCAAGACCTCGATCCGCGCCTTCAAGGTCGGCTACAAGCTCACACGCGAGATGTTCGTGCCGCTCGCGCTGCTGCTCGCAGCATCGGCCGCGCTGGCCGGCGCCGCCGCCGCGCGGCGCGCCATCCTGCGACGCGGCCTCTCGCGCCCTCCACGGCATGGCTTGCCGCGACGCCGGCCGCAGGCCCCGCCGCCCCTGCGCTACCGCGACGCGGAGCCGCCCCGGCCGGAACTGCGGTAGACATGGTAGGCCCGGCAGGGCTCGAACCTGCGACCACACCGTTATGAGCGGCGCGCTCTAACCAGCTGAGCTACGGGCCCCCGTGGCGAAGCGCAGGGATATTGCGCGCAATGCCCGCCGCGCGGCAAGGGCGCGCGCGGCGGCGGATCAGAACCGGCCCGGCGCTGCCGGCGGCCAAGCGCCCAGCGCCAGGTGCGTTCCGCGCCAGTCGATCGCGCCGGTCCGGGCGTCGAGCGTCATCAGGTCCTCGCCGATCACCACCGGCCCGGCAAAGTCGCGCTTGACCTCCTCCAGCAACGCCGGCTTGTCGAATGTCGGCGGCACGAAATGGCTCAGGACCAGGCAGCCGACGCCGGCCTCGGTCGCGACCTTGCCGACCTCGTCCGAGACGGTGTGGTACGACATCACGTTCTGCACGGTCTCGGCCGAGCGCACGCCCGGCGTCACCTTCATCTCGCGATGGATGAACACCTCGTGCACCAGAATGTCGGCGCCGCGCGCGGCCTCGATCAGCGCCGGGCAGCGGCGCGTGTCGCCGCTGATCGCGATGCGCCGCCCGGCGGCCTCGCAGACGAAGCCGAAGGCATGCTTGACCGGGTAGTGCTCGACCTCGACGACGGCAACGTCGATCGCCCCGAGGCTCAAGCGGTTGCCCGGCGCAAGCTCGGTCACTTCCACCTCGAGCGCCACGGTCGACGGCCGGCGCTCATGCGCGATGCGCTGCTCCAGCTCCGGCTGCCACAGGGCCATCAGCCCGTCGACATAGCGCCTGGTGCCGGGCGGCCCGAACACGCGCTGCGGCCGGTCGCGGCCCTGGTGCCAGGACGAGATCACGAGCTGGAACAGGTCGACCAAGTGGTCGGAATGCAAGTGCGTCAGCAGGAGCGCGTCGATCTGCCGCCCCGGACAGCCGGCCGCCACCAGCCGCTGCGTCACACCCGAGCCGCAATCGACCAGGATCGCCGTGTCGGCGTGGCGGATCACCTGCGCCGGGCCGTAGCGCTCGACATGCGCGACCGGGCAGCCGGTGCCGAGCAGGGTTACGCGCATGACCCGGTGACGCAGGAACGACGGGAGGGCGACCGCGGGCGGCGGCCGCGTCTCACGTATCGAGGAAGCTGCGCAGCTTGCGCGAGCGGCTCGGGTGCTTGAGCTTGCGCAGCGCCTTGGCCTCGATCTGGCGGATGCGCTCGCGCGTCACCGAGAACTGCTGGCCGACCTCCTCCAGCGTGTGGTCGGTGTTCATGCCGATGCCGAAGCGCATGCGCAGCACGCGCTCCTCGCGTGGCGTCAGACTCGCCAGCACCCGCGTCGTCGTCTCGCGCAGGTTCGACTGGATCGCCGCGTCGAGCGGCAGCACCGCGTTCTTGTCCTCGATGAAATCGCCGAGATGCGAATCCTCCTCGTCGCCGATCGGCGTCTCGAGGCTGATCGGCTCCTTGGCGATCTTCA
>CAZLBB010000255.1:0-3128 GCA_964557415.1 uncultured Rhodospirillaceae bacterium | reverse complement strand
TTTCGGATACAGAATTGACTTCTTGGATTCCTGCGCAGGAACCATTCACGCTTCAATGACGCGCGCCGAGGCGGCGCTGGCCGAGGCGCGCCGCCGGGGCCGCGGGCAATTCGCGGCCTTCGCGCCGAGCGAGGCCGAGCGCGCCGAGGAGCGCCGCTCGCTCGCCGCCGCCGAGCGCATGCACCGTGCCTTGCGCGAGGGTGGCCTGAGCTTCGCTTACCAGCCGATCGTGCGGGCGGAATCGCTCGAGCCGGCGTACCACGAGTGCCTGCTGCGGCTCAGCGAGGCCGGCGGCCAGCCGGTCAGCGAGCCGGGGATGATCGTCGCGGCCGAACGCCTGGGCGACATCCCGGCGCTCGACCGCAAGACGCTCGACATGGCGATCGACGTGCTGGAGCAGCACCACGCGGTGACGCTGTCGGTCAACCTGTCGGGCCTGACCGTCAGCAACCGCGCCTGGCTGCGCGCGCTCAATGCGCGGCTGCGCCTCAGGCCCGACCTCGCCAGGCGCCTGGTGGTCGAGATCACCGAGACCGCGGCGATGCGCGACATCGAGGAATCGGCGCGGTTCATCGCGCAGGTGCGCGACCTCGGCGTGCGCGTGGCGCTGGACGATTTCGGCGCCGGCTTCACCTCGTTCCGCCACCTGAAGGCGCTCGCGGTCGACATCGTGAAGATCGACAGCTCGTTCTGCGCCGGCGTCGCCGAGAACGCCGACAACCAGCTGTTCCTGCGCTCGCTCGGCACCGTGGCGCGCGGCTTCTCGCTGTCTTGCGTCGCGGAGGGCCCGGCCTCGGACGCCGACGAGGCCTTTCTGCGCGGCGAAGGCGTCCAGTACTTCCAGGGCAACCGCTACGGCGCGCCGACCACGACGCCGCCCTGGGGCTGAAGCGTCGCTCCGGCGTCTGCCTGCGACGCCGCAGCGCGGCGGGCGCAGCGGCGGTCACTGCCGGCTTGTCCAACCGTCAGACATGGAGAATGATGGCGCCCAAAGCGGAGGCCGCGATGCTGCTGACGTCCGAACAGCTGGAGCGTTTTCGCGAGGACGGGTTCCTCGTCCTGCCAAGCCTCTTCGGCGCCGAAGAGGTGGCCGCGCTGCGCGCCGAGCTGCCGGCGCTGTTCGCCGAGGATACGCCGGCGAATTTCCGCGAGAAGCAGAGCGGCGTCGTCCGCACCGCGATGGGCCTGCACTTGCGCAATCCGGTCTATGCGCGGCTGGTGCGCCATCCGCGCCTGGTCGAACCGGCCATGCAGATCCTCGGCGACGACCGGCTCTACGTGCAGCAGGTGAAGGTGAACGCGAAGGAGGCGTTCACCGGCGAGGTCTGGCAGTGGCACTACGACTTCGCCACGCACCACCACGAGGACGGCGTGCCGAAGCCGCTGGCGCTCAACCTGCACGTCTTTCTCGACGACGTCAGCGAGTTCAACGGGCCGCTCTGGTTCATCCGCGGCTCGCATCGCGATGGTCCGGCGCCGACCTCGCTCGACACGGCGACGACCAGCTATCCGTTGTGGACGGTGGCCGATGACGTCGTCGCGCGGCTGGTCGGGCTGGGCGGCATCGTCTCGGCCAAGGGACCTGCGGGAACCGGGCTCATCTTCGGCGACAGCCTGGTGCACGGCTCGCCCCCGAACATGTCACCCTTCCCGCGGCGCATCTTCTCGCTGATCCTCAATCCGGTGTCTAACGCGCTGACGCGCCATCAGCGTCCCGACCACCAGCACCACCGCGACCTGGCACCGGTGGTGCCGCTGGCGGATGATTGCCTGCTGTCGGAGATGCGCGCGACGGGTTGACGCCTCAGCGCGTGGGAACCGGCGTCTCGCCGCTGTAGTCGTAGAAGCCGCGGCCGGACTTGCGGCCGAGCCAGCCGGCCTCGACGTATTTCACCAGCAGCGGGCAGGGCCGGTACTTGGTGTCGGCCAGCCCGTCGTGCAGCACGTGCATGACGGCGAGGCAGGTGTCGAGGCCGATGAAGTCGGCGAGCTCCAGCGGGCCCATCGGATGGCGCGCGCCGAGCTTCATCGCCGTGTCGATCGCGGCGACCGAGCCGACACCCTCGTAGAGCGTGTAGATCGCCTCGTTGATCATCGGCAGGAGGATGCGGTTGACGATGAAGGCGGGGAAGTCCTCGGCCACCGCCGCCTTCTTGCCGAGCCGGAGCGCCAGCTCCTTGACCGTCTGGAAGGTCGGCTCCTCGGTCGCGATGCCGCGGATCAGCTCGACCAGCTCCATCACCGGCACCGGGTTCATGAAGTGCATGCCCATGAACCGGCCGGGCCGGTCGGTCGAGGCGGCGAGCCGCGTGATCGAGATCGACGAGGTGTTGGTGCAGATGATCGCGTCGGGCTTCAGGCACGGGATCAGCGCCTTGAAGATCTCGCGCTTGACCTGCTCGTTCTCGGTCGCCGCCTCGATCACCACGTCGCAGTCGCCGAAGATCTTGTAGTCGATCCCGGTCTTGATGCGCTTCAGCGCCGCGTTCATGTCCTCGTCGGTGATCTTGCCGCGCTCGGCCTGGCGGCCCATGTTGCGCTTGATCGCCTCGAACCCGGCTTTCACACGCTCCTCGTTGACGTCGAGCATGCGGACATTGAGGCCCGCCAGCGCCGAGACATGGGCGATGCCGTTGCCCATCTGGCCGGCGCCGATCACGCCGAGTGTGCGGATCGTCGCCGCCGCCGGGAGCTGCGCCACGCTGCCGTTGCCGGGCTTGCCGCGCGGTGCCTTTTCCGAGGCTGTCGCCTCGCGCCGGGCCATGGTGGACATCGATCGAACCTCCTAGGGCGCACGCGCACGCGCGCCGTTGATTCCTTGACTGCGCGTCAGCGCGGCTTTTCCAGTTCCTTGGCCAGCTCGGGCAGGACCTGGAACAGGTCGCCCACCAGGCCGTAATCGGCGACCTGGAAGATCGGCGCCTCCTCGTCCTTGTTGATGGCGACGATCACCTTGCTGTCCTTCATGCCGGCGAGGTGCTGGATGGCGCCGGAGATGCCGACCGCGACATAGAGGTCGGGCGCCACGATCTTCCCGGTCTGCCCGACCTGGTAGTCGTTCGGCACGAAGCCGGCGTCGACCGCGGCGCGCGAGGCGCCGACCGCGGCGCCGAGCCTGTCGGCCACCG
>CAZLBB010000254.1:0-3169 GCA_964557415.1 uncultured Rhodospirillaceae bacterium | reverse complement strand
CAGCCCTCGTGCTCGACCGCATCGGGCGCGCCTTCCGCCAGGGCGGCACCGTGCTGGAGGTGCTGCGCGGCGCGTCGCTGGCGGTGAACCCGGGCGAGGCGGTGGCGCTGGTCGGGCCGTCCGGCAGCGGCAAGTCGACCCTGCTGCAGATCGCCGGGCTGCTGGAGCGGCCCGACCGCGGCGAGGTGGCGATCGACGGCCAGGCCTGCAACCGCCTGTCCGACGTGCAGCGCACGGCGAAGCGGCGGCGGCTGATCGGCTTCGTCTACCAGTACCACCACCTGCTGCCGGAGTTCTCGGCGCTCGAGAACGTCGTCGTGCCGCAGATGATCGCCGGCCGGCCGCGGCGCGAGGCGGCGGAGCGGGCCAAGCGCCTGCTCGCGCATGTCGGGCTCTCCGAGCGGCTCACGCATCGCCCGGCGCGTCTGAGCGGCGGCGAGCAGCAGCGCGTCGCCATTGCCCGCGCGCTCGCCAACCGCCCGTTGCTGCTGATCGCCGACGAGCCGACCGGCAACCTCGACCCGCACACGGCCGAGCACGTGTTCGACATGCTGCTCGACCTGGTGCGCGGCGGCGGGCTCGCTGCCCTGGTCGCCACGCATAACCTGGCACTCGCGCGGCGCATGGACCGCGTGCTGGCGCTGCGCGAGGGCGCCGTCGTCGGCGCCGAATAGCCGTTGCGGCGGCATGTCGCATTGGTCGGGGAGGGCTTTTATGCGAACGATACGCAATCGCATAGATGCAGAGGCGCATCCATGGGCACCGGTCCCGCCGGCAGCGACGACATCCGTATCCTCGACCGGGGGGCGGTGCTGCGCATCGGCTACGACGGCCGCCGCACGCCCTGGCGGTTGCGCCGGGCGTGATGGGCGATGACTTCATCGCGCTCGGCCGGCTGAACCTCGCCGGCGCGCTGACGCCGGCGGAGGCCCAGCGCTTCCAGGAGATGAAGGAGGCGCTGGCGCGCGCCGCCCTCACCATGCCGTTCGACCGCCTGTTCCGCGCGGTGCGACCCCGCGTGGCGGGGCTCAGTGCGGGTTGAGGATCATCGCGATCCCGACCGCGATCAGCACCACGCCGGCGACCTCGACCGCGCGCACGCGCTCGCGGAACCACAGCGCCGAGACGAAGAACGTGAACAGCAGCTCGACCAGCCCGACCGTGCGCACATATGCGACGGCCTGCAGCGTCATGGCGGTGAACCAGCAGGCCGAGCCGGCCATGCTGGTGAGGCCGGCGAACAGCGACGGCCGCCATGCCGCGGCCATGCGCCGGAACTGCTCGCGCTCGCGCCAGGCGATGTAGGCGCTCATCATCAGCGACTGCACGACCGTCGCGAAGGCGAGCGTGTAGCTCGCGGCGACGATCGGATTGGGATACGCGAGCGACAGCGACGCGGCGCGGAAGCCGCTCGCCGAGACGGCGAACAGCGCGCCCGAGAGGATGCCCAGCAGCGCCGGCCGCTCGAACCAGCCGATGAAGATGGCGCGCAGCGGGTGCTCGCTGCCGATCAGGGACATCAGCATCACACCGAACGTGGCGACCACGATCGCCGCGGCGCCCCAGGCCGTCAGCGGGTCACCGAGGAAGGCGAGGCCGAACACGGCCGCCTGCACCACCTCGGTCTTGGAATAGGCGACCCCGACCGGAAAGTTGCGGAAGTTCAGCACGTAGAGCAGCAGGAACGTGGCCACGATCTGCGACACGGAGGCCGTCAGCAGCCAGGCGGCGAAGGGCGCGCCTGGCGCCGGCGGCTCGTAGCCGAGCGCGAAGAGGAGAAAGAGGATGTAGACGATCGCCGCCGGCATGCCGAAGGCGAAGCGGGTGAAGGTCGACCCGGTCGTGCTGAGGCGCCCCTTGAGATATTTCTGCACCGCGACGCGCAGGCATTGGAACAGCCCCGCGGCGACGGCAATCGGAATCCAGAGCCAGTCGACCATCGCGCGATCATCTATCGGCTGGAAGCGGAGTTGACCACTGCAAAGCGGCCGGAGGCGCCATGCCGGTCGCGGGCCAAGCCGTTCCTTCCGGCAGCCGCCACGACGGACGGCTGCGCCGCGAATCGTTGAGCCGTCGCCGCCGCCGTGCTACCAAGCCGCCCCGCGCTCCGGCGGCCCGAAGAGCTGCGTTGCGCCTTATCCACGCCATTCAGGGTTCCTGCCGCGCATCCACTTCCGTAGGATTGCGTCCGGGTTTGGGCCAAGCGGGTATGGGCCCAAGCGGGTCTGGGTCAGGATCGATGCCGCACGCCGATTTCGTCCATCTGCGCGTCCATTCCGCCTATTCGCTGTCGGAAGGCGCGATTCGCATCAAGGAGCTGGTGAACCTGTGCAAGGCGCAGGCGATGCCGGCGGTCGCGGTCACCGATACCGGCAACCTGTTCGGCGCGATGGAGTTCGCCCTGGCGGCGGCGCCGGCGGGCGTGCAGCCGATCATCGGCTGCCAGCTTGCCGTCCGGCGCGAGGATGCCGGCAACGGTCATGCCCAGGGCAATGGCGTCGGCCTCGCCCCGCCGCCGGATCAGATCGTCCTGCTGGCACAGACGGAGCCGGGCTACCGCAACCTGATGGCGCTGGTCAGCCGCTCTTATCTCGACACCGGCGATGGCGAGGCGCCGCAGGTGGCGCTCTCCGACCTGGAGGAGCTGAGCGAGGGCTTGATCGCGCTCACCGCCGGACCGGCCGGCGCGGTCGGGCGCCTGCTGCTCGACGGCCAGGCGGACGCGGCGCAGGCGATGCTCGAGCGCCTGGCGTCGCTGTTCCCCGATCGTCTTTATGTCGAGCTGATGCGCCACGGGCTGGACGGCGAGCACCGCATCGAGGAAGCGCAGGTCGAACTGGCCTACCGCCTCGGCCTGCCGCTGGTCGCGACCAACGAGTGCTTCTTCGCCGATGCCGGCATGTACGAGGCGCACGACGCGCTGCTGTGCATCGCCCAGGGCCGCGCCTTGAGCGACGGCGAGCGCCGCCGCGTCACGCCCGAGCACCGCCTGAAGACGCCGGCCGAGATGCGGGCGCTGTTCGCCGACCTGCCCGAGGCGCTCGACAACACGCTGGTGATCGCGCGCCGCTGCGCCTTCATGCCGCGGCCGGTCAAGCCGATCCTGCCGACCTGGCCGGATGCCGGCGCCGCCGGCGCGCCCGCGGCCCGGCGCCGGCGGGCGGGGGTG
>CAZLBB010000253.1:0-3213 GCA_964557415.1 uncultured Rhodospirillaceae bacterium | reverse complement strand
GGCGGCGGCGGCGGCGCGGGCGGCCCCCGCGGCGCCGGCGGCGCGGGCGGCACTGGTGGCGTTGGCGGCGCGGGCGGCACTGGTGGCCCTGGTGGCGCCGGCGGCACTGGCGGCACCGGTGGCGTTGGTGGTGCGGGCGGCACTGGTGACGTTGGTGGCAAGGGCGGCACTGGCGGCGCCGGTGGCGTTGGTGGCGCGGGCGGCACTGGTGGCGCCGGCGGTCATGGCGGTGATGGTGGCGCAGGCGGCGCGGGCGGCTTCTAGGCGCGCGGCGCCGGCAGCCGGCCGGCGCGCCATTTCGACATGGGGTCCGGCATGAAGTGGATGCATCGCTACGGCTTGATCTCGACCATGGCTCTGGCGCTTGTCGCCGGCACGGCGCGGGCGGAGGCGCCGCCGACCGAATGCGACGAGCTGGCCGCGCATCCGGCCGATCCGCACAAGGTCACCGCCGGCGTGCAGTGGGACATCATGAAGGGCCACGAGGCGGTGCGCGCCTGCGAGCAGGCGATCGTCCTCTACCCGGATTCGCTGCGCATCCGCTACGAGCTCGGCCGCGCGCTGCTGCGCGTCGAACGGCGCGACGACGCGCTGCCGCACCTGATCGACGCCGCCGAGAAGGGCTACCTGATCGCCTTCTCGAACATCGGCGGCATGTACCAGTTCGACCTGCGCAACTATGCCGAGGCGCTGAAATGGTTCCAGCGCGGCGTGGCGGCCGGCGACGAATCCTCGCGCATCCATCTGGCCGAGATGTATGTCGACGGCACCGGCGTGCCGCAGAACTTCTCCACGGCGCTCGGGCTCTACATGCCGTCGGCCGAGAAGAACAGCGCGGTGTCGCTCTACAAGATCGGGCTGATCTACACCCGTGGCGACCACACCGTGCCGCGCGACTACACCAAGGCGCTGCAGTACTTCCAGCGCGCCGCCGGCCTCGGCTTCGCGCGCGCGCAGAACGACATCGGCTGGGCGCTCGAGCAGGGCCATGGGCTCCAGCGCAACCCGGCCGAGGCGGCGAAGTGGTACCGCGTGGCGGCCGGGCAGGGCTACGGCCTGGCGCAGCTCAACATGGGGCGCCTCAGCGAGAACGGCGTCGGCGTGCCCAGGGACCTCAAGGAAGCGTTCTACTGGTACCGGCTCGCCACCGATTCGCGCGTGGCCCAGGAGAAGCAGACGGCGCGCCAGAAGGTCGAGCAGCTGCGCAAGCGCATCGAGCCGTCGGCGCTGGCCGAGGTCGACGGCCGCATCAACAAGTGGCGCGTGCTGAAGCCGGAAGAGACGGTGGCGATGCTGCCCTCGCCGGTCGATCCCAACTACGTGCCGCCGTCGCAGGTCGCCGCGGTGGACACGCGCTACGCGCCCCCGCCCGCGCCGTCCGGCAAAGCCGCGCCGTCCGGCGCCGCGGGGGTCGACAAGAGCTATGTGCCGCCGCCCGATCCGCCGAGGCAGGCGGCGGCGAAGGCGCCGGCGTCCCAGGCTCCGTCCGGCAAGTCCGAGGTAGACACCAGCTACACGCCGCCGCCGGTGATCGAGCTCCAGGCCATGGATGCGCGCTACGCGGCGGCGAAGAAGGCGAACGTGCGCACGATGCCCGACGCGAACGCCCCGCTCGTCGCGACGCTCGACCCCGGGCGCGAGGTCGCGGTGACCGGCAAGGTAATCGGGCAGAACTGGCTGGCGATCGACCTCGACGGCAAGCGCGGCTACGTGCTCGGCAGCCTCTTGACGGCGAAGCCCGAGAAGCCGGCCGAGCCGCAGAAGAAGGAACCCGCGCCGGGCGCCGTCGCCAGCGCCGCGCCGGCCGGCCAGACGCCGGCGCCGGCGAAGGACGACATCTGGGCGATGCTGTCAGGCATCGAGTTCGGCCGCTACCACGCGCTGGTGATCGGCAACGCCGCCTATCGCCACATCGACAAGCTGGTTTCGCCGAAGAACGACGCGCGCGCGATCGCCGCCCTGCTGTCCAAGGATTTCGGCTTCAAGACCACCGTGCTCAACGACGCCACGCGCGCCGACATCATCGCGGCGTTCGCGCGGCTGCGCGCGACCTTGACCGAGAAGGACAACCTGCTGGTCTATTATGCCGGCCACGGCATCGTCGACGATGCGACCCAGCGCGGCTACTGGCTGCCGGTGGACGCGGAGCGGGAGGTGCCGACCAACTGGATCTCGACCGCCGACATCACCGACATGGTGCGCGCGATCTCGGCCAAGCACGTCATGATCGTGGCCGACGCCTGCTACTCCGGCACGCTGATGCGCAACGTGACCGCGCGCATGGAGACCGCGCGCGAGAAGGCGGCCTGGCTCCGTCGCATCGCCGCCAAGCGCGCGCGCACCGTGCTGTCGTCGGGCGGCCTCGAGCCGGTCCTGGACAGCGGCGGCGGCGAGCATTCCGTCTTCGCCAAGGCGTTCCTCGACGCGCTCAAGGAAGGCGGCGAAGTGATCGATGCCTTGTCGCTGTACGACGCGCTGCGCCGCCCGGTCATCGTGAACTCCGACCAGACGCCGCAATACGCCGACATCCGCAACGCCGGCCACGACGGCGGCGACTTCATCTTCCTGCGGGCGAGGAAGTAGCGGTCAGCCATCGGCCGCATTTTCCGCCGCGGCTGGCGCGTAGCCGACCCGCCAGGCGCCTTCATCCTTCGACAATCTCAGGATGAGGCTATGGGGAATGCGGCGAAACACGCGACATCAAGAAAAGGGATCCTTATCCTGAGCTTGTCGAAGGATGAGTCCGTTCGTCGCTCACCGGCGGACGATGCGATTTGATCGAAACGGGCTCCGATCGCTGACAGCTGAAAGCTGACAGCTTACAAGGCCGACAGCATCAGGCTGCGCTTGGCGCCGTGCTCGGACGGCGAGATCAGGCGCGCTTCGAGGAGCTGGTTGAGCAGGATCAGCGCGTCCTTCGGCGCCATCTCGGCCGGGTTGATGCGGGCAAGCGCGTTGGCGCGCCGCTGCACGAACTGGTCCTGCGTCAGCTTCCGCTCGCGGAACAGGCGGTTGGCCTCCGACAGCTCGGTCGCGATCGCGCTGGCGGGCGAGGCGGTCAGGATCTCGCGCTCCTTGGCCGCGTATTCCTCCTTCGTGATGACGCCCTGCGCCAGCAGGTCCTTGAGCTGCGCCAGGCGCTCCTGCGCCGCGGCGCTGGGCGCGCCGCTCGCGGCGGCCGGCGGCGTGCTCGCCGGGCGCGGGGCAGGCGGC
>CAZLBB010000252.1:0-3232 GCA_964557415.1 uncultured Rhodospirillaceae bacterium | reverse complement strand
CGCCGCTGCCGACCGCCGCGCAAGCGCCCGGCGCCGGCCTGCCGGCCTGGGCCTGGATCGCCGGCGTGATCGTGCTGGCGGCGGTGCTGCTGTTGATCTTCGGGCGCGGCTAAGCCCGCCCGCCGAGCAGCCGCGCCGCCGCGTCGGCCAGCACCTGGCAGCCGAGCACGATGTCCTCTTCCTTCGTGTCTTCCGCGTAGTGGTGGCTGATGCCGGCGATGCTGGGGACGAACAGCATGCCGGCCGGCAGGCGCTGGGCGAAGATCTGCGCGTCGTGGCCGGCGCCGCTCTGCATGCGCGCGTGCAGGCGCGGCGCGCGCGCATCGGCGGCCTGCTCCAGCGCCTCCTGGAACCTCGCGTCCATCGCACGCGGCTCGGTGCGGGCGACGACCTCGTGCTCGATCCGGCACGGGCCGCGCCTGTTGGCCTCGGCGACTAGCGCCAGCAACGCCTCGTCCATTATCGCGAGGCGCTCGCGCGCGATGTCGCGGAACTGGAACAGCATCTCGGCCTTGCCCGCGATGACGCTGGGCGCGCCCGGATCGAGCGTGATCCGGCCCGTGGTCCAGACCGAGTGCGGTCCCGCGACCTCGGGCAACCGCTCGTCGATCGCGTGCCAGAGGCGCATCAGCGCGACGCCGGCGTCCTTGCGCGCCGCCATGCGCGTCGTGCCGGCGTGGTTCTGCTGGCCGTATGCCGTGAAGCGGTAGCCGTAGATGCCGACGATCCCCGTCACGATACCCAGGCGCAGCCCGCTCGCGTCGAGGAAGTCCCCCTGCTCCACATGCGCCTCGAGATAGCCGAGATAGCGCCCGTCCGGCAGCTGCTCGCGCTGGCGCCCCGCAAGGCCCACCTCGGCCAGCGCGTCGCGCAGCTTCTTGCCGCTCATCCTGTTGCTGGCCTGGTCGACCTCCGCCTCCGGCAGCAAGCCGCACATCGAGCGGCTGCCCAGCATCGAGCCGTAATGCCCCTCCTCGTCGGCCCAGGCGCCGACATCGACCGCGAGGTTCCGGCATGCGGGATCGTCGCGGAACGCGCGCGCCACCTCGAGGCCGTAGATCACGCCCATCGCGCCGTCGAGCCAGCCGGCATAGGGCTGCGTCTCCAGATGCGAGCCGATCAGCAGGCAGGGTCCGCTGGAGGCGCTGCGCCCGAGCACCGTGCCGATGCCATCGATCGTCGCCTCGAGCCCGGCCTCGCCCATGCGCCCGGCGAGCCAGCGGCGCGCCTCCATGTCCTCCTTCGAATAGGTCGGTCGGTGCACACCGGTCTCGTAGCGGCCGAACTCGGCCAGCCGGCGCAGGTCGCCCAAGAGTCGGGACGGGTCGATGGTCGGCATGATGCCCCCGTTACATGTAGCCCGCCGCGCGCAGGCGCTCGAAGCTGTCCTCGCTCTCGTGGTCCATGGCGCGGCCCACGCGCTCGGGCACCTTGGTGGCGCGCAGCTCGGCGATGATCTCGTCGATGGTGGTCGCGTTGCTCTCGATCGGGAAGGTGATGTCCTTCTCGCCCAGCGTGCGGTAGCGCTTGCCGCCGGTCGCGAAATATAGCGGCACGACCGGGATTTCCTCGCGCTTGATGTAGAGCCAGATGTCGATTTCGTTCCAGTGCAGCAGCGGATGGATGCGCAGGTGCGCGCCTTCCGGCGGCGCGGTGTTGAACTGGTCCCAGAACTCGGGCGGCTGCTCGCGGAAATTCCACTGCCCGGTCTCGTCGCGCGGGCTGAACACGCGCTCCTTGGCGCGCAGGCGCTCCTCGTCGCGCCTGATGCCGGCGATGATGCCCTTGAGCTGGAAGTCGCGGATGGCGTTGGCGAGGCCCAGCGTCTTGCGCGCGGCCGAGCGCGCGGCCGGCGGCAGCGAGGCGTCGGTCGCCTCGACCGGCGGGCACTTCACCACCTTGAGGTCCAGGTTCCACTCGCGCGCGATGCGGTCGCGGAAGCGGTAGACCTCGTCGAATTCCATGTCGGTGTCGAGATGCATGGCCGGGAACGGCACGCGGCCGAAGAAGGCCTTCATCGCCAGCCACGCCAGCACCGAGGAGTCCTTACCGATCGACCAGAGCATGGCGAGCGGCCGGATGTGATGGAAGGCCTCGCGCAGGATGTAGACGCTGCGCGCTTCAAGGTCCGAGAGATGATCCATGGCGCGGGGGTTTAGACGGCCGGGTGCGGAAGGTCAATCACGGGCCCATCGGCCCTGGGGTCGCGCGGCGGTTGCACTCGGCCCCGAAACCGGGCCATTCTCCCGGCCGACGAGGAGACCGTCCGGAACGGAAGCCGCGGGACGGCGGCACGGGCGGCCAGGCAGGGGATGCAGCAGAATCCTTCGAAACGTGGCCCGCTGGCGGCGGCGCTGGCCTGGGCGATGGGCGCCGCGTTGCTGGCCGGGTTCGGCTGCGCCACGCCGCCGGATGACCCGGCCGAGCGCGCCGCCTACGACGAGGCCAACGACCCGCTCGAGCCGTTCAACCGCTTCATGTTCGACGTCAGCATGACGCTCGACAAGACCTTCTTCCGCCCGGTCGCCAAGGGCTATCGCGACGTCGTGCCCGACCCGATCCGCGACGGCGTGACGAACTTCCTGCGCAACGCGCGCTCGCCGCTCATCCTGATCAACGACGTGCTGCAGGGCGAGCTTTATCGCGCCGGCGTCACGCTGCAGCGCTTCGCGCTCAATTCGACCTTCGGCTTTGGCGGCATCGTCGACCTCGCCAAGCTGGCGGTCGGCCTCGAGTTCCATGACGAGGATTTCGGCCAGACGCTCGCGGTCTGGGGCGCCGGCGAAGGCTTCTACCTGTTCGTGCCGCTGAAGGGGCCGAGTTCGATGCGCGATGCCGGCGGCGGTGTGGTCGACGGCGTGATGGACCCGGCGTCGCTGGCCCTGGAGCACTACAACATCACCTACGGCCCGATCCTGCGCACGGCGCTCACCGCACTCGACGAGCGTTCGCGCAGCATCGACGCGCTCGACGACGTCGAGCGCACCTCGATCGACTTCTACGCCGCGCTGCGCAGCCTGTGGCGGCAGAAGCGCGAGGACGAGATCCGCAACGGCCGCCCGGCAAAGGACCGGCCCGCGCCGACGGTCGCCCAGCCTTCGCCGACGCAGAAAGGCCCGTTCGAGGAGGAAGCCGGGGCACAGGCGGCTGCCGCCCTGCCCCGCCCGTCGCTGGCGCCCGTCGCCGCGGCGCCCGCGGCTCCGGCCGGCCTGCCCGCGCCGGCGCCCGCACC
>CAZLBB010000251.1:3092-3333 GCA_964557415.1 uncultured Rhodospirillaceae bacterium | reverse complement strand
CGCCGCCGGCGGCGCTGGCGAACAGCCGCAGATACGGGGTTGCGCCGGCGAGCGCTGACCGGTGATCGGACGGCAGCCGTGCGAGCAGCCAGTCGGTTGTGCGTTCGAGCGCGTCGATGGCCTCGGTGAGGCGCAACGCGGTTGCGCCGAAGGCGGGGTCGTTCGTTGCCCGCACGCGCGCGACGATGTCGCGCAGTTCGGCGATGAAGGCTTTCACCGTGTCGCCGCCGGCAAGCGGACT
>CAZLBB010000251.1:0-3082 GCA_964557415.1 uncultured Rhodospirillaceae bacterium | reverse complement strand
CCGCCGTCGGCGGCGCGCGCCTGGCGGGTCAGCATCCAGTGGCCGGCGACGATGCCGACCAGGCGCAGATAGGGCGTGGCGGCGGCGGCGGCGAGCGCGGGATTGGCCTTGCCGGCGAACAGCATGAAGCCGGTCGCCTTCTCCAGCGCCGCCAGCGCCGCGCCGCTCAGGCCCTCGGCCTTCATCTCGCCGAGCAGCGCGTTCATGGCGCGGCCGTCGTCGCGCACGACCTTGCGGAAGGCGAGGTCGGCCGCCTGGATGCCGTTGGTGCCCTCGTAGATCGGCGCGATGCGCGCGTCGCGGTAGTGCTGCGCGGCGCCGGTCTCCTCGATGAAGCCCATGCCGCCATGCACCTGCACGCCGAGCGACGCGATCTCGCAGCCGACATCGGTGTTCCAGGCCTTGACCACCGGCGTCAGCAGGTCGAGCCGCGCCTGCGCCGCTTCGCGCGCCGCCCGGTCCGGCGCGGCCTTCGACCGGTCGAGCTGCGCCGCGGTGTAGTAGGTCAGCGCGCGCATGGCGTCGATCTGCGCCTTCATGGTCAGCAGCATGCGGCGCACGTCGGGATGGCGGATGATGGCGACGCTGCCGCCGCCGCCCGCGACGCCGCGCCCCTGCACGCGCTGGCGCGCGTAGTCGCGCGCCTGCTGGTAGGCGCGCTCGGCGATCGCCACGCCCTGCAGCCCGACGCCCATGCGCTCGTTGTTCATCATGGTGAACATGGCTTCGAGGCCGCGGTTCTTCTCGCCGACCAGGTAGCCGACCGCGCCCGCGTTGTCGCCATAGGCCATGACGCAGGTCGGGCTGCCGTTGATGCCGAGCTTGTGCTCGAGCGAGACGCAGCGCAGGTCGTTGCGCCCGTCGAGCCCGCCGTCCGGCCGCACCAGGAGCTTGGGCACCAGGAACAGCGAGATGCCTCTGCTGCCCGGCGGCGCGTCGGGCAGGCGCGCCAGCACCATGTGCACGATGTTCTCGGCGACGTCGTGGTCGCCCCAGGTGATGAAGATCTTCTGGCCCCTGATGCGGTAGTGCCCGTCCTCGGGCACGGCGCGCGTCTTGATGAGGCCGAGGTCCGAGCCCGCCTGCGGCTCGGTCAGGTTCATCGTGCCGGTCCATTCGCCCGTGATCATGCGCGGCAGGTAGAGCTTCTTCTGCTCGGGCGAGCCGTGCGCGGTCAAAAGCTCGATCGCGCCCTGGTTCAGGAGCGGGCAGAGGGCGAAGGCCATGTTGGCCGCGTTCCACATCTCGGCGACCGGCGTCGCCACGGTCCAGGGCAGGCCCTGCCCGCCATGCTCCGGGTCGCAGGGCACGGCGTTCCAGCCGCCCGCGACGAACTGCGCATAGGCTTCCTTGAAGCCCTTCGGCGTGCGCACCACGCCGTTCTCCAGCACCGATCCCTCGAGGTCGCCCGAGCGGTTGATGGGATCCAGCACCTCGCCCGCCAGCCTGGCCGCCTCGCCCAGGATCTGCGGCAGCGTGTCGTCGTCCTTGGGATGCCCCGCGACCTCGGTCAGCGCGAACATCATGTCGGCGATCGGCGCGGCGTAGGTCACAGCACCTTGCCCGGGTTCATCAGGCCCTCGGGGTCGAGGGCGTGCTTCAGGCGGCGCATCAGCTCGAGCTCGACCGGCGGGCGGTAGCGGCACAGCTCCGCGCGCTTGACGCTGCCGATGCCGTGCTCGGCCGAGAAGCTGCCGTCGAGCGCGGCGCAGGTGTCGTAGACGACCTGGTGCACCCGGTCGGTGTGGGCGAGGAACGCCGCCCGCTCCATGCCCCTGGGCTGCAGCAGGTTGTAGTGCACGTTGCCGTCGCCGACATGGCCGAAGGCGAGCGGGCGCACGCCCGGGATGGCGGCTTCGATGGCATTGTCGGCGCGGCGGATGAACTCGGGCACCTTCGACACCGGCACCGCGACGTCGTGCTTGATGCCGGCGCCGGCCTTGTACTGGAACTCGACCATCGCCTCGCGGATGCGCCAGAGCCCGAGGCCCTGCTCGACCGACTGGGCGACCGTGGCGTCGGCCGCGGCACCCTGCTCCAGCGCGCCGGCGAGCGCGTCCTCCAGCGAAGCGCGCGCGCGGCCGTCGGCGACCGTCGAGCCGAGCTCGACCAGCGCGTACCACGCGTGCCTCGCCGCCAGCGGATCGACCACGCCGGTGCCGTATTCCAGGCCGATCTCCAGGCCCAGCCGCGGGATCAGCTCGAAGCTCGAGATCTGGTCGCCGCTGCCGGCGCGCAGGGCCGACAGCAGCTCGACCGCGGCGTCGAGGTCCCGGAGCGCGGCGAAGCCGGTCGCGGTCTCGCGCGGCCTGGGGAACAGGCGCAGCGCCGCCGCCGTGATGACGCCGAGCGTGCCCTCGGCGCCGACGAACAGGTGCTTCAGCGCGTAGCCGGTGTTGTCCTTGCGCAGGCGGCGCAGCCCGTTCCACACCTGCCCGTCCGGCAGCACGACCTCGAGCCCCAGCACCAGCTCGCGCATGTTGCCGTAGCGCAGCACCGAGATGCCGCCGGCGTTGGTCGAGAGGTTGCCGCCGATCTGGCAGCTCCCTTCCGCGCCCAGGCTCAAGGGGAAGAAGCGGTCGCAATCGGCGGCCGCCTTCTGCACGTCGGCCAGCACGCAGCCGGCCTCGACCGTGATCGTGTAGTCGAGCGGATCGATCCCGCGCACGCGGTTCATGCGCCGGAGGCTCAGGATCGCCTGCCCCTCGGGGATGGCGCCGGCGACCAGCCCGGTGTTGCCGCCCTGCGGCACGACGGGCACGCGCGCCCGCGCGCAGGCGCGCAGCACCGCCGCGACCTCCGCGGTCGACGCCGGCATCAGCATCAGCGGCGCGTGGCCGCGGTAGTAGCCGGTCCAGTCCCTGACCTGCGGCTCCAGCGCCCCGGCGTCGTCGACGAAGCCCTTGGCCCCGACGATCCCGCGCAGCTCCTCGACGAGCGCGCCGGACAAGGGCGGTGTCAGATCGTTCAAAGCGCGTCTCTCCCGGTCTTGCACGGGAAGCCTAGCATCCGGCGCCGAGCGATGTCATCGCGCGGCGGCTGCTCGGATTTTCCTCTTGTCCCCCCTCCCCTTGCGGGAGGG
>CAZLBB010000250.1:0-3483 GCA_964557415.1 uncultured Rhodospirillaceae bacterium | reverse complement strand
GGCGGAGCCGCGCCTCCACTTCGTCGCGGATGCCCGCGAGCGTGCCGAGCGCACCGCCGGCGACGCGCGCCAGATCGTCGATCAGCCGATGGTCGTACTGCATGGTTTGTCTCCCGTCCGGATCGTCCCGTATCGCACCACGACGTCCTTCGGCAAGCTCAGGACGAGGAATTCGACAAGGACTGCTCATCCTGAGCCTGTCGAAGGATGAGTCAACCTTGCCCCTCCCCCATCCGCGACCTATAAGTCCGCGCGGCCTTCGTCGCGGGAGCAGCGCTGCATGATCCTCGTCACCGGCGGCGCCGGGTTCATCGGGTCGAACCTGCTGGCTGGGCTGGAGGCGCGCGGGCACGCCGAACTCGCCGTGTGCGACCGCCTGGGCGACGGCGACAAGTGGCGCAACATCGCCAAGCGCGAGATCGCGGCCTTCGTGCAGCCGGAGCGCCTGGCGCATTTCCTCGAAGCGCAGCGCGATGCGATCGATACCGTCTTCCATCTCGGCGCCGTCTCGTCGACGACCGAGACCGACGCCGACCTGATCGTCGATTCCAACTTCACCCTGTCGCAGTTCCTGTGGGACTGGTGCGCGAAGCACAGCAGGCGCCTGGTCTACGCCTCGTCGGCCGCGACCTACGGCGACGGCTCGGCTGGCTTCGACGACGACGGCACCGTCGCGCACCTCGCCCGACTCAAGCCGCTCAACGCCTATGGCTGGAGCAAGAACGCGTTCGACCGCCGCGTCGCGCGCATCCTCGCCGGCAACGGCCCGCGGCCGCGGCAATGGGCCGGCGTCAAGTTCTTCAACGTCTACGGGCCGAACGAGTACCACAAGGGCTCGATGGCCTCGGTCGTCTACCACACGCACAGGCGCGTCAAGCGCGGCGAGAAGGCGCGGCTGTTCCGCTCGCACAACCCGAACTACGCCGACGGCGGGCAGCTGCGCGACTTCGTCTGGGTCGGCGACTGCGTCGACGTGATGCTGTGGCTCCACGACAACCCCTCCGCCGAAGGCCTGTTCAACATCGGCAGCGGCATGGCGCGCAGCTTCCTCGACCTCACCCACGCGGTCTTTCGCACGCTCGGCCGCGAGCCGGCGATCGAGTGGGTCGACACGCCGGCGGAAATCCGCGCCAGATACCAGTATTTCACCGAGGCCAAAATCGATCGCCTGCGCAAGGCCGGCTACAAGAAGCCGACCACCAGCCTGGAAGACGGAGTCGCGGCCTATGTGCGCGACTTCCTGGAAGCGGCCGACCCGTATCGCTGACGCCGATGCTCGCCATCCCCTTCCCGACCATCGACCCGGTCGCGCTGCAGATCGGGCCGGTCGCGATCCGCTGGTACGCGCTCGCCTATATCGCCGGCATCGTGCTGGGCTGGCGCTACGCGCTCGTCCTGTGCCGACGCATGCCCGAGCTGGTCACGCCGAAGCAGATGGACGACTTCATCGTCTGGCTGACGCTGGGCATCGTGCTGGGCGGGCGCGTGGGCTACGTGGTCTTCTACAATCCGCAATACTTCATCGCCCATCCACTGGAGATCCCGGCGCTGTGGCGCGGCGGCATGTCGTTCCACGGCGGGCTCTTGGGCGTGCTGCTGGCGATCGGCCTGTTCGCGCGCCACCACGGGCTCAAGTATTTCGCCCTGTCCGACGTGGTCGCGGTCTGCGTGCCGTTCGGCCTGTTCTTCGGGCGGCTCGCCAACTTCATCAACGGCGAGCTCTATGGCCGCGTCACCGACGTGCCCTGGGCGATGGTGTTCCCGCATGGCGGACCGCTGCCGCGCCATCCGAGCCAGCTCTACGAGGCCCTCCTCGAAGGCATCGTGCTGTTCACGGTGCTATGGCTGCTGGTGCGCCGCGGCGCGCGCACGCGCGTGGGGCTGATCTCCGGCGTCTTCCTGATCGGCTACGGGTTGGCCCGCTTCACGGTCGAGTTCGCGCGCGAGCCCGACGAGCAGCTGGGCTATCTCGCGCTCGGGCTCACCATGGGCCAGTATCTCTGCATTCCGATGATCCTGGTCGGCATCTTCTTCATGTTCCGGTCCGGGAAGCTGCCGTGACAGCGTTGTTGCGGCGGCTGATCCAGCGCATCGCCGCCGAAGGGCCGATCTCCGTCGCCGAGTACATGGCGCAGGTGCTGCTCGATCCGCGCGACGGGTATTACGTGCGCGCCGACCCGCTCGGCAGCGCCGGCGACTTCACCACGGCGCCCGAGATCAGCCAGATGTTCGGCGAGCTCCTGGGCTTGTGGTGCGTCGACACCTGGTCGCGGCTGATGGGATCGCCCAAGCGCTTCGCCCTGGCGGAGCTCGGGCCGGGTCGCGGCACGCTGATGGCGGACGCGCTGCGCGCGGCACGCCTTGCCCCCGGCTTCCTCGAAGCCGCCGAAGTCCACCTGGTGGAGGCGAGCCCGACCCTGCGCGCGAAGCAGGGCCAAGCGCTCGCCGGGCGCGACGTGCGATGGCACGGGCATCTCGACTCGGTGCCGCAGCTGCCGATCCTGCTGCTCGCGAACGAGTTCTTCGACGCCTTGCCGCTACGCCAGTTCGTGCGCACCGAGCGTGGCTTGGTCGAGCGCATGGTGGGACTCGATCCTGCCGGCGAGGCACTGCGCTTCGGCCTGGCGCCGGCCCCGAGCCCCTGGGCCACGCTGCTGCCCCCGGCCCTGCGCGGCGCGCCGCTCGGCGGTCTGGTCGAGTATTCGCCGGCGTCGATCGGCATCGTCCAGGCCATCGCCCGGCGAATCGTGGGCCACGGCGGCGCCGCGTTGATCATCGACTACGGCAGCGCGGAGAGCCGCCCCGGCGAGACGCTGCAGGCTGTCCGGCGCCACGACCGCCACGGCGTGCTGGACGATCCCGGCGCGGCCGATTTGAGCGCACGCGTCGACTTCGCCGCGCTCGCCAAGGCCGCATCGGACGAAGGCGTCGATGCGTTCGGGCCGGTGCCGCAGGGCGCGCTGCTCGAGCGCCTGGGCATCGCCGAGCGTGCCCGCATGCTGGCGGGAGCCGCCACGCCCGCGCAGGCCGCCGAGATCGAGCAGGCGCGGGCGCGGTTGATCGGGGGCACGGAAATGGGCACCTTGTTCAAGGCGTTGGCCCTGGCGCCGCGCGGCCGTGGGGTGCCGGCCGGATTCGCGGACCAGGAACGAAGAGCCTGAAAGACGACCGGGGTTTGCGCGGCATGATCACGCTCGGCTCCTTGAACGCGCTCGAGGGCGTCCGGCACGCCTTCTTCACGCGCGCCGGCGGGGCGAGCGAAGGCATCTACGCGAGCAACAACTGCGGCTTCGGCTCGGCCGACGACCCGGCGCGCGTCGCCGAGAACCGCCGCCGCTGCGCGGCGCAGCTCGACCTGCCGTTCGAGGGATTGCTCACTGTCTACCAGGTGCACGGGCGCGATGTCGTGGTCGTCGACAAGGCCTGGGCGCACGGCCAGGCGCCAAAGGCCGACGCGATGGTCACCAACCGGCCGGGCGTGGC
>CAZLBB010000249.1:0-3512 GCA_964557415.1 uncultured Rhodospirillaceae bacterium | reverse complement strand
CCACGCGGCGTCGCGCCATGCCGTCGACGGCACCTCCATCATGCCGCCGAGCAGACCCCGCTCCGGGCGCCGGCGCAACAGGACCGCGCCGTCCGGCCGCTCCATCCAGAAGGCGACGCCGCGCCGCGTCGGCCGCTCGGGTCTGGCCGCCCGGCGCGGCAGGTCCCCGGCCGAGCCCTGCGCGCGCGCGCGGCAGAAGCGCACCACCGGGCAAGCGAGGCAGCGCGGCCGGCGCGGCGTGCACACGGTGGCGCCGAGATCCATCATCGCCTGCGCGAAGTCGCCGGGCCGTTCTTCCGGCGTCAGCGTCGCCGCCGCCGCGCGGATGGCGCGCTTGGCCGCCGGCAGCGGCGCCGCGATCGCGAACAGCCGCGCCACGACGCGCTCCACGTTGCCGTCGACCACGCAAGCCCTGCGGTCGAATGCGATCGCCGCAATCGCCGCCGCGGTGTAGTCGCCGATCCCGGGCAGCGCCCGCAAGCCCGCCTCGTCGCCGGGAAAGGCGCCGCCGTGCGCGCGCACGACCGCCTTGGCGCAGGCGTGCAGGTTGCGCGCGCGCGCGTAGTAGCCGAGCCCCTGCCATTCGTGCAGCACATCGTCGAGCGCGGCGGCGGCGAGCGCCTCGACCGACGGCCAGCGCTCGAGGAAGCGCGCGAAGCGCCTGCCCACGGTCGGCACGGTGGTCTGCTGCAGCATGACTTCGCTGAGCCAGACCCGGTAGGGATCGGCCCGATCGCCCGGCGATGCGCGCCACGGCAGCACGCGCCGGTGCCGGTCGTACCAGCCGAGCAGGCGCTTCACGATCGCGCGAGGCGCGCGTTGATCCGCGCGCCCGCCATTCGTGTCGGGCGGCCGCATCGACGGCCGCCCAGCCGCGCCGGGCGCGGCGTTTCCTGTCGCTTGGGCCTTGGTCATGGCGTGACGCCGACGATAGAATGCTGCCCGACACTATAGCGACCTCGATGACCGCGAAAGCCGGAGCGATGCAGGATCGGCAAGGCAGGATGCGACCGCTGGCGGCGTCGCTGCCCGGCGTAACGCGGGCGGCGCTCGGCAAGCGCGGCTTCGCGGTCGCCCAACTGCTGGCCGAGTGGGAGGCCATCGTCGGCCGCGACCTCGCGGCGATGGCCGCGCCGATACGCCTGACCCGCAGCCGCGACGGCGACCCGGCCGTGCTGGAGATACGCGTCGAAAGCGCGGCCGCGGTCGAGCTGCAGCACCTGGAGCCGCGCGTGATCGAGCGAATCAACGCCCATTTCGGCTATGCCGCCGTCGGCCGGCTGAAGCTGAGGCAAGGCCCGGTCGGCCGGAATGACGCAACGGGCGCGGTGCGCGCGATTCGGCGCCCCGGCCTCGCGGAAGAGCGGGCGCTTTTCCGGCAGTTGGAAGGGGTTGACGACGAATCCTTGCGTGACGCCTTGGCCGGGCTCGGCCGGGCGGTGATCGGCGAGCGCGGGCGATAGTCGCCGGTTCGCCGCGCAACACCCAGGGAATCCAAGGGTTTCGGCCGCTGCTGCTTGAAGCGGCGGGAAGCACAAGTACATTGACCATGACGAACGGAGGGTAACGTGCGCGCGTCTGCAGGGCTCATCCTGGCGGCGATCATCGGCATCGGCGGCGCGGCCGCGGCCGGCTACTGGTTCTTCAACGGCGGCAGCGGCAAGGCGCCGCCGGCGAACGCCACGCCGGTGGCGACGCAGCAGACCGCGGCCGGCGCGCAGGTGGCGCAAGGGCTGATGCCCGAGTTGAAGCCCGACGACGTGGTGCTGGGCTCGCCCGACGCGAAGGTCACGATCATCGAGTACGCGTCGCTCACCTGCCCGCACTGCGCGCGCTTCCACAAGGATACGCTGCCGCAGATCAAGAAGGAGTTCATCGACACCGGCAAGGTGAAGCTGGTCTATCGCGACTTTCCGTTCGACGAGGCCAGCTTCCGCGCGGCGATGATGGCGCGCTGCGCCGGCAAGGAAAAGTTCTACGGCTTCATCGACGCGCTGTTTTCCACCCAGGATTCCTGGACGCGCGAGGCCGACTGGAAGGCGGCGCTGGCGCGCATCGGCAAGCTCGGCGGCATGTCGCAGGAAGTCTTCGACAAGTGCCTGGCCGACAAGTCGGTCGAGGAGCCGATCCTGGCCAAGCGCCTGGAGGCCGCGCAGAAGCTGGGCGTCGATTCGACGCCGACGTTCTTCATCAACGGCGAGAAGGTCGGCGGCGCCTATCCGTTCGACCATTTCGCCACGGTCATCAAGCGCAAGCTGCCGGCCAATTGAGGCCGGCAGCCTGATGGTATCAGAGAGGATCCGGCGCCAGTGCATTTCAACCGTCTGCGTCTGAGCGGCTTCAAGTCCTTCGTCGAACCGACCGAGCTGCGCATCGATCCCGGCCTGACCGGGATCGTCGGCCCGAACGGCTGCGGCAAGTCCAACCTGGTCGAGGCCCTGCGCTGGGTCATGGGCGAGACCAGCGCCAAGCGCATGCGCGGCGGCGAGATGGACGACGTGATCTTCGGCGGCACCGCCGAGCGCCCGGCGCGCAACCTGGCCGAGGTGCTGCTGGAGCTGGACAACGCGACGCGCGACGCGCCGGCCGCCTTCAACGACGCCGAGGAGCTGCAGATCGCGCGCCGCATCGAGCGCGGCGCCGGCTCGCTTTACAAGGTCAACGGGCGCGAGGTGCGCGCGCGCGACGTGCAGCTGCTGTTCGCCGACCAGGCGACCGGCGCGCACTCGACCGCGCTGGTCAGCCAGGACCGCGTCGGCGCCCTGATCGCCGCGAAGCCGGCCGAGCGCCGCCTGCTGCTGGAAGAGGCCGCCGGGATCACCGGGCTGCATTCGCGCCGGCACGAGGCCGAGCTCAGGCTCAAGGCCGCCGAAACCAACCTGACGCGGCTCGACGACGTGCTGTCGGCGCTCGACGGGCAGCTGCAGAACATCAAGCGCCAGGCGCGCCAGGCCACGCGCTACCGCAACATCAGCGGGCACATCCGCTTCCACGAGGCGGCGATCCTGCACCAGCGCATCGACCAGGCGCATGCGGCCGTGGCCGCCGCCGAGGCGCGGCTCAAGGAGGCCGAGGCGCGCGTCAGCGAGCTGACCGGCCTCGCCGCCGGCGCCGCCACGGCGCAGGCCGACATCGCCGCCGGCCTGCCGGCGCTGCGCCAGGACGAGGCCGCCGCCGCGGCCGAGCTCCAGCGCCTCACGCTGGCGCGCGGCGAACTGGACGCGGAGGAAAACCGCGTCGCCTCGGCCCAGGCCGAGAACACAAGGCGACTGGAGCAGATCGCGTCCGACATCGGCCGCGAGACCGTGCAGGCCGGCGACGCCGAGCAGGCGCTGGCGCGGCTGGAGGACGAGCGCGGCGCGCTCGCCGCCGCGCAAGGCGACGAAGCCGGGAAGCAGCGCACGGCCGCGCCGGGCGCGGCGGCGGCCGGGCGCGGCTTCCCGGCGTCGGCGCCGTGGGCGGCGGCGGGCGCGCCGCGCTCGTCCGCCAGCCGCGCCCGCGCCGGCGGGGCG
>CAZLBB010000248.1:0-3822 GCA_964557415.1 uncultured Rhodospirillaceae bacterium | reverse complement strand
GCCTTGAACTTCTTGCGCAGGCGCTTGATGTGGCTGTCGATGGTGCGGTCGTCGACATAGATCGACTCGCCATAGGCCGCGTCCATCAGCTGGTCGCGGTTCTTCACGTGGCCGGGCCGGGCGGCGAGCGACTTCAGGATCAGGAATTCGGTCACCGTCAGCGCCACCGGCTCGCCCTTCCAGGTGCAGTAGTGCCGGCTGGGGTCGAGGATCAAATCGCCGCGCACGATGGTCTGCTCGGCCTCGCCGGCGGGCTGGCCGGCGCCGCCTTCCTTGCGCGCCTCGCCGCGGCGCAGCAGCGCGCGGATGCGCTCGATCAAGAGGCGCTGCGAGAACGGCTTCTTGATGTAGTCGTCGGCGCCCATGCGCAGGCCGAGCAGCTCATCGACCTCGTCGTCCTTCGAGGTGAGGAAGATGACCGGCATCTGCGTCTGCCGGCGCAGCCGGCCCAGAAGCTCCATGCCGTCCATGCGCGGCATCTTGATATCGAGCACCGCCAGGTCGGCCGGTTGCGCGGTCAGCCCGCGCAGCGCCTCGGCCCCGTCGGAGTAGGTCTTGACCGTGAAGCCCTCGGCCTCAAGGGCCATGGCGACGGAGGTCAAGATGTTGCGGTCGTCGTCGACCAGCGCGATGGTCTGGGGCACGGCTTCCGGTCCCTCTTTCGGCCGGGTGGTGGGGACGAGCTCCGGGCGCGTCGCGGCCAGGTCGCTCGGGGGTTCCGCAAGGCGGGTCATCGGGGTGTCCATGACCCGCATGTTCGACCCGCATTATGGCCGATTTTGGTCGCGAACGCGCCGAATTTTGGCCGATGGGCGCTCGGTCACGCGCCGGTCCGGGCTGCGCTTGCCTGCCCGGCGCAATTCGGGCTAGGTAGCGGCCGAGTTAACCTTGCCTGGCCCATCGGGCCGGCCCGTTCACCGTCATTCCTATCGGCAAGTGGGGACAATCATGGCACGCAAGAAGATCGCGCTCGTCGGCGCCGGCCAGATCGGCGGCACGCTGGCACTCCTGGCCGGGCAGAAGCGGCTCGGCGACGTGGTGATGTGCGACGTGGTGGACGGCGTGCCGCAGGGCAAGGCGCTCGACATCGCCCAGTCCTCGCCGATCCAGGGCTTCGATTCGGCCTACTCGGGCGGCACCGACTACAGCGCCATCAAGGGCGCCGACGTGGTGATCGTGACCGCCGGCGTGCCGCGCAAGCCGGGCATGAGCCGCGACGACCTCATCGGCATCAACACGGGCGTGATCGAGACGGTGGCGGCCGCCATCAAGGCGCATGCGCCCAACGCCTTCGTCATCGTCATCACCAACCCGCTCGACGTCATGGTGTGGGTGATGCGCGAGGCCTCGGGCCTGCCGCACGGCCGCGTCGTCGGCATGGCGGGCGTGCTCGACTCCGCGCGCTTCCGCTATTTCCTCGCCGAGGAGTTCAAGGTTTCGGTCGAGGACGTGACCGCCTTCGTGCTCGGCGGCCACGGCGACACGATGGTGCCGCTGGTGCGCTACTCGACCGTAGCCGGCATCCCGCTGCCCGACCTCGTCAAGATGGGCTGGACCACGCAGGAGCGGCTCGACAAGATCGTGCAGCGCACGCGCGACGGCGGCGCCGAGATCGTGGCGCTGCTCAAGACCGGCTCGGCCTTCTACGCGCCGGCCGCGGCCGCGATCCAGATGGCCGAGTCGTACCTGCTCGACAAGCGCCGCGTGCTGCCCTGCGCCGCGTGGCTGACCGGCCAGTATGGCGTGAAGGACCTCTATGTCGGCGTGCCGGTGATCATCGGCGCCGGCGGCGTCGAGAAGATCGTCGAGATCAAGCTGGACCCGGCCGAGCAGGCGATGTTCGACAAGTCGGTCGGCGCGGTGAAGTCGCTGGTCGAGGTGACGAAGAACCTGCAGAAGAACAAGAAGTAACGTCCGGCGGGGCGGCCGCCGGATTTCGGGAGAGGCACGCTGGGGGCGCGCCGTTCCGGGCGCGAATGGGGGTGCGGCAGGCTCGGGGCTTCGGGCATCTGGAAGCGATCTGGACGCTGTGGGACGAGTTGGCCGACTTCCCGGCCGCGCAGATCGACGCCGCACAGCTCCATCTGATGACGACGCTCGGCGCGTGGCTCGCGGCCGACGATGTCGTCTGGGTTGGCGGCGTGTGCCTGGCGCACGGGGCCCGGGCGCGGCGCGACCCGCAGCACGGCTGGCGCGCCCGCGCCGTGCGCCATCTCGCCCAGCGCCCGGCCCTCGCCGCCGGGGCCGGCCGGGCGATGCGCGAACAGGACACCGACCCCGGCATGACGACCTGCGCGATCACGGCGACAGCCGGCAGGTTCCGCGTCCACCGCCTGCGCGACGGATTCGTCGACTTCCAGGCCTTCCGCCGCACCGCGCATTTCAAGGCGCTCTACCAGGCCGCCGGCATCGTCGACCGCATCTGGACGGCCTTCCCGGTGAACAAGGACGCGGAGTCGTACTTCCTGTTCGACCTCTACGACACGCGCCGCCGCTTCTCGGCCCGCGATGCGGCGCTGGCCGGGGAGGCGCTGCGCGGCATCAAGTGGTTCCACCGCAACCTGATGCTGAGCCACGGGCTGGTGCTCGCCGATACGCCGCTGTCGCCGGTGCTGCGCAGCGTGCTGGCGCTGCTCCTGACCGAGCGGTCCGAGAAGCAGATCGCCGGCGAGCTGGGGCTGACGCCCGGCACGGCGCACCAGTACGCGGCCGAACTCTATCGCAAGCTCGGCGTGAAGGGGCGCGCGGGGCTGACGGGCCTCTGGCTGGGGCGGCCGCCGCCTGCTGATCAGCCCCCTACTGATCAGTAGGTACCGCTCCGGCCGCGGCGCGCGCATCATTCAGGGGAGGCGGAAGCAGGGGCCGGCGAAGCCGGCTTTGGAGGGGGACCGCAGGATGCGCGGCATTGGTCCGACCGGGCGCCGCCGGTTCTCGGCGGCGTTCGGGCTGATGGCGTCCACGGCGCTGGCGGGGCCGGCGCTGGCGGCCAATTTCGACGTCAACAGCGACGCCAGCCTGCGCGCCGCGATCACCGGTGCGGCGAACGGTGACACCATCACCTTCACGGGGAACGTCACGCTCGCGGGCGACTTGCCGTTGGTGCAGACCAACGTGACCATCCTCGGCAACAATTTCACGCTGAGCGGCAACAACCAGTTCCGCGGCCTGTTCATCGGCGCCTTTTCCGGCTCGACCCAGGTGCCGGTGACGGTTGCGATCCAGGACCTCGCCATCACGAACGCCAACGCGCAGGGCGGAAACGGCGGCACTGGCGGCGGCGGCGGCGCCGGGTTGGGCGGTGCCATTTTCGTCGCCAGCCAAGCCACCGTGACGGTGAGCAATGTGAGCCTGGCCAACAACGCGGCCGCCGGCGGCGACGGCGGCGCCGCCGCCGCCGCCTCCGGCGGCGGCGGGGGCATGGGGGGCAACGGGGGGGCAACGGCGGCACCACGGGCGGTGGCGGCGGCGGCTTCGGCGTCGGCGCCGACGGCGGTGCCGATGGGAGTACGGGCCAGCCCGGCATCGCCACGGGCGCCAGCGGCGGTGGCGTCGGCGGTGCCGGCGCGGCCGGCGGCGCCAGCGGCGGTGGCGGCGGAGGCGGAGGTTCCTTTAGCGGCAGCGGCGGTGGCGGCGGGGTTGGCGGCAGCAGCGGTGGCATCATTCTTGGTGCGTCCGGTGGCAAGGGGGGCTTCGGCGGCGGCGGCGGCGGCAGCGGCACCGGCGGGGCGGGCGGATTCGGCGGTGGTGGTGGCGGCGAAGGCAGCGGCGGCGCGGCAGGAGGAGCTGGCGGCTTCGGTGGCGGCGGCGGCGGCAGCGGCGTCG
>CAZLBB010000247.1:0-3891 GCA_964557415.1 uncultured Rhodospirillaceae bacterium | reverse complement strand
GTCGCGGCGCCCGCCCAGGCGCCGGCGGCGCCCGGCACGCAGACCGCCGCCGCCCCGGCGGCGCGCAGCTCGGTGCTGCCGGGCGGCTCGGTCAAGGAGCAGTACGAGCACGCGGTCACGCTGCTGCGCCAGCGCAACTATCCCGAGGCCGAGCAGGCCTTCCGCGAGTTCGTCAGCAAGCACAAGAGCGACGAGCTCTCGGGCAACGCGCTCTATTGGCTGGGCGAGACACACTACGTCCGCCGCCAGTTCGAGCCGGCGGCGATCGCCTTCCTCGAGGGCTACAACAGCTTCCCCAAGGGCTCGAAGGCGCCTGACAATCTCTTGAAGCTCGGCATGTCGTTGGCGCAGCTCAATCGCCAGAAGGAGGCCTGCACGACGCTGGCCAAGCTCGGCAAGGAGTTCCCCGACGCGCCGTCCAACCTCAAGGCGGTCGCCGACAACGAACGCCGCCGCATCGCCTGCCCGGCCTGAGGGCGGCGGGCACGGAGGCCGCCCCATGCCGGCATCGGGGATAGGCTGACCAGCGGACGGGCGCCCGGGCCAACTGCGGTCGCCTCGGCATCGGTCGGTGTGGGCGAATTCGCGCGGCTCATGCAGGACTTCGCGCCGTTCGAGCCTGCGCCGGCGCTCGGCGTGGCGGTTTCCGGCGGGCCGGACAGCGTGGCGCTATGCCTCCTGGCCGATCGCTGGGCGCGCGCGCGCGGGGGCCGCGTCGAGGCCTTCACGGTCGATCATCGCCTGCGGCCGGAGTCCGCGGCCGAGGCCCGGCAGGTCCACTGTTGGCTTGCCGCCGCGGGCATCGCCCATCGCATCCTGGTCTGGCGCGGGCCCAAGCCCGCGACCGGCCTGCCCGAGGCGGCGCGCGAAGCGCGCTACCGGCTGCTGACCGAGGCCGTCGCGCGGCGCGGCATCCTGCATCTGCTGCTGGCGCATCACCTGGACGACCAGGCCGAGACCCTGCTGCTGCGCCTCGGGCGCGGCAGCGGCGTCGACGGCCTGTCGGCAATGGCCGGGGTGGTCGAGCTGGCGGACCTGCGCTTGCTGCGGCCGCTGCTGACGATGCCGAAGGCGCGCCTGGTCGCGACGCTGCGTGCGGCAGGGCGGGGCTGGGTCGAGGACCCGAGCAACCGCTTGGAGAGCACCGCGCGCGGGCGCGTGCGCGCGGCGATGGCGGCGCTCGCCCGGGACGGCATCGAGCCGGGACGCCTGGCCGCGACCGCCGCTCGGCTGGGCCGCGCGCGGCAGGCGTTGGAGCAGGCGGCGACTGCGCTGCTGGCGCGGGCCGTGACGATCCATCCCGCCGGGTTCCTGCGCCTGGATGCGGCCGCCCTGGTCGCGGCGCCGGACGAGCTGCGGCTACGCGTGCTGGCGCGCTGCCTGATGGCGATTAGTGGAAATACCTATCCCCCGCGCCTGGAGCGGCTGGAACGGCTCGATCGGGCTCTCTTCGCCGGAACTGCGCCGCCCGGGCACACGCTGCATGGCTGCCGCATCGCGCCCGCCCGGCCGGGCTGGCTCGTATGCCGCGAGCACGCCGCCACGCCGCCGCCTCAGCCGCTGGAATCCGGGAAAACCGCCATCTGGGACGGGCGTTTCCGCATCCAGACGCCCCTGGCGGGCCTGGCGGTCGGCGCCCTGGGCGAGGCCGGCTGGCGCGCGGTGGCCGCGGCCGCCGGGCGCTGCGGCGTGCCCCGGACGGCGGCCCTGGCGCTGCCGGGCCTGAGCGATCGGCACGGGCTGCTGGCGGTGCCTTCCCTGCGCTGGACCCGCGCCGAAGCCGATAGACGGCCCGGGTCCCGTCCTGCTAAGATTTTTAACCATTGTGCCGTATTCGTGCCGGGGGTGCCTTTGTCACCGCTGGCCTTTGCGGTTGCAGCGCCGCCAGGGCGCACTATGTAAGCAAGGGGTTGCGGGGATTGACCCGGCCCGCGGGAGGCTGGCCCAGTCACCAGAAGGGAAGTGGGCTCCGCCACCGGTGTCAAACGGCCAGGACGACGTCACGTGAACATCTTCGGCAAGAATCTCGCTCTCTGGATCATCATCGCCCTGCTGCTGGTGGCGCTGTTCAATCTGTTCCAGACCTCAAGCAGCCGTGGTCCGCAGACCAACGTGGCGTATTCCGATTTCCTCTCCATGGTCCAGAACGGCCAGGTGAAGGACGTCGTCATCCAGGGCAGCGCGATCCACGGGCACTACACGTCCGGCGGCGCCTTCGCGACCTATGCGCCGCCCAACGATGTCGGCCTGGTCGACCAGCTGCGCAAGGCCGGCGTGCAGTTCTCGGCCGCGCCGACCGAGGACAACGTGCCGTCGCTGTTCTCGATCCTGGTCTCCTGGTTCCCGATGCTGCTGCTGATCGGCGTGTGGATCTTCTTCATGCGCCAGATGCAGTCGGGCGGCGGCAAGGCGATGGGTTTCGGCAAGTCGCGGGCGCGCCTTCTGACCGAGAAGGTCGGCCGCGTCACCTTCGACGACGTCGCCGGCATCGACGAGGCCAAGCAGGAGCTCGAGGAGATCGTCGATTTCCTCAAGGATCCGCAGAAGTTCCAGCGCCTGGGCGGCAAGATCCCGAAGGGCGTGCTGCTCGTCGGCCCTCCCGGAACCGGCAAGACGCTGCTGGCGCGCTCCGTCGCGGGCGAAGCCAACGTGCCGTTCTTCAGCATCTCGGGCTCGGACTTCGTCGAGATGTTCGTCGGCGTCGGCGCCAGCCGCGTGCGCGACATGTTCGAGCAGGGCAAGAAGAACGCGCCCTGCATCATCTTCATCGACGAGATCGACGCCGTTGGCCGCCATCGCGGCGCGGGCCTCGGCGGCGGCAACGACGAGCGCGAGCAGACGCTCAACCAGCTGCTGGTCGAGATGGACGGGTTCGAGGCGAACGAGGGCGTGATCCTGATCGCCGCGACCAACCGGCCCGACGTGCTCGACCCGGCGCTCTTGCGCCCCGGCCGCTTCGACCGCCAGGTCGTGGTGCCGAACCCCGACATTGCTGGCCGCGAGAAGATCCTCAAGGTGCACATGCGCAAGGTGCCGCTGGCGCCGGACGTCGACGCGCGCACCATCGCGCGCGGCACGCCGGGCTTCTCCGGTGCGGACCTCGCCAACCTCGTCAACGAGGCGGCGCTGCTCGCCGCGCGCAAGGGCAAGCGCGTCGTAGGCATGCTCGAGTTCGAGGACGCCAAGGACAAGGTGCTGATGGGCGCCGAGCGGCGCTCCATGGTCATGACCGAGAAGGAGAAAGAGGCGACCGCCTATCACGAGGCCGGCCACGCCGTGGTCGTGATGCACCTGCCCGACGGCGATCCGCTGCACAAGGTGACGATCATCCCGCGCGGCCGGGCGCTCGGCGTCACCATGTCGCTGCCCGAGCGCGACCGCCTCAGCTACTCGAAGAAGTGGTGCGAGGCCAAGGTCGCGATGTGCTTCGGCGGCCGCGTGGCCGAGCAACTGGTCTACGGCGACGAGCAGCTCAACAGCGGCGCCGCCGACGACATCCGCCAGGCGACCAACCTGGCGCGCGCCATGGTCACCGAGTGGGGCATGAGCGACAAGCTGGGGCCCCTGCGCTACAGCGAGAACGAGCAGGAAGTGTTCCTCGGCCACTCGATCACCCAGCGCAAGAACGTCTCGGACGCGACCGCCAAGGTGATCGACGAGGAGATCCGCCGCATCGTCGAGATGGGCGAGATCGCGGCGCGCCGGATCCTCAGCGAGCACATGGAGGAGCTGCACAAGGTCGCCAAGGGCCTGCTCGAGTACGAGACCCTGTCGATGGAGGAGATCAAGCAGCTTCTCGCCGGCCAGACGATCCACCGCGACCGCGGCGACGGCGAGGCGCCCAAGGCGCAGGCCGGCGCCGGCGGACGGCGCGCCTCGGTGCCGACCAGC
>CAZLBB010000246.1:0-3936 GCA_964557415.1 uncultured Rhodospirillaceae bacterium | reverse complement strand
CTGGCCCTGCGCTACGGCGACGCGGCGCTGCGCCGGCTCGACCTGGCGCTCGGCCGTGCCGAGGAGCCGATCGCGCCGCGCCGCCCCGTGCCCGAGTTCCGCGAGCGCCTCGCCTTCGCCGAGCCGATCGCCACGCCCGACGACATCGCGCGCGCGGCGCGGCGGCTGCTCGCGAAGCTCTGCGTGCGCTTCGCCGCAAGGGGCGTCGGCGCGCGGCGCGTCGCGCTCGCCTTCTATCGCGCCGACGGCGCGGTCTCCGCGATCGCGGTCGGCACGGCGCGGCCCAGCCGCGATTCCGCGCATCTCTTCCACCTGCTGCGGCAGAAGCTCGACCGGGTCGAGCCCGGTTTCGGCATCGACCTCGCCGCGATCGCGGCGCCCGAGGTCGAGGCGCTGGCGGCGCTGCAGATCGACCTGCCCCATCGGACCGGCGACGGCCAGCCCGACAGCCTCGCGCTTGCGCCCGCGGGCGACGACGGCGCGCTCGCCGAGCTGGTCGACCGGCTCGGCAACCGGCTCGGGCCCGGGCAGGTCTGGCGCTTCGCCCCGCGCGAGACCCACATTCCCGAGCGCGCGGCCGAGCGCGCGGCGGCGATCGGCCCGAAGGCGCCGCGGCGCTGGCGCCTGCCGCCCCGGCCCGTGCGCCTGTTCGCCCGGCCCGAGCCGATCGACGCCGTCGTCGAAGCCGGCGGCGAGAGCGAGGCCGCGCCCAGCCTGTTCCGCTGGCGCGCGCATCTGCACCGCGTGCGCCGCGCCGACGGCCCCGAGCGCCTGGCGCCGGAATGGTGGCGCCCGGAAACCGACCAGGCGACGCGCGACTACTGGCGCGTCGAGGACGACACGGGACGGCGCTTCTGGCTGTTCCAGCGGCTGGAGGAGAAGAGCCCGCGGCCGGCCTGGTTCATCCACGGGGAATTCGCATGACCTTCGCGCCGCATTTGATCCGCAAGGAGCATCCGGCGCGGGAGGAGGCGAGTTCTTCCGATTCCCGTCCCCCCTCTGACGCAGCGCCCCGCTCTCCCCTCCCCTACGTCGAGCTCATGGCGACCAGCAACTACTCCTTCCTGTGCGGGGCGTCGCATCCGGAGGAACTCGCCGGGCAGGCCGCCGCGCTGGGACATGCGGCGGTCGCGGTCGCCGACCGCAACACGCTGGCGGGCGTGGTCAGGCTGTGGCGCGCGGCCAGGGACGCGGGCATCCGGCCCATCACCGGCGCGCGGCTCGACTTCGCCGATGGGCATCCGTCGCTGCTCTGCTATCCGGTCGACCGCGCGGCCTATGGCCGGCTGAGCCGGCTGCTGACGGTCGGGCGCCGCCGCGCGCCCAAGGGCGAGTGCCATCTCCACGCCGCCGACATCGCGGCGCTCGGCCCGGACCAGGTGCTGATCGCGGTGCCGCCCGCGGACGACGACGCGCGCTTCGCCGCGGCGCTGCGCGCGCTCGCCGCCGCGCGGCCGGGCGACGTCCATCTCGCCGCCTTCCCGCTCTATCGCGGCGACGACCGGCGGCATATCGCGCGCCTCGCGGCGCTCGCGCGCGCATGCGGCGTGCCGATGGTCGCCTGCAACGACGCGCGCTACCACCATCCGGCGCGCCGCGAGCTGCACGACGTGGTGAGCTGCATCCGCGCGGGCTGCACGGTGGCCGAGGCCGGCTATCGCCTCGACGCCAACGCCGAGCGCCACCTGAAGTCGGCGGCGGAGATGGCGGCGCTGTTCGCCGACCATCCCGACGCCGTCGCGCTGACGGCCGCGATCGCCGAACGCTGCCGCTTCTCCCTCAAGGAGCTGAGCTACGAATATCCCGAGGCCGAGTGCGCCGCGGGACGCACGGCGAGCGAGGAGCTGCGCGCGCGCGCGCTGGAAGGCGCCGCCTGGCGCTATCCCGGCGGCGTGCCGCGGAAGGTGCGCGACCTCGTCGAGCGCGAGCTCGCGCTGATCGCCGAGCTCGGCTTCGAAGCCTATTTCCTCACCGTGCACGACATCGTGCGCTTCGCGCGCGGCCAGGGCATCCTGTGCCAGGGACGCGGCTCGGCCGCCAACTCGGCGGTGTGCTACTGCCTCGGCATCACCGCGGTCGATCCCGACCGCATCGACGTGCTGTTCGAGCGCTTCGTCAGCGCCGCGCGCGGCGAGCCGCCCGACATCGACGTCGACTTCGAGCACGAGCGGCGCGAGGAGGTGATCCAGCACATCTACCGGCAGTACGGGCGCGAGCGCGCCGGCCTCGCCGCCACCGTGATCTGCTACCGCGCGCGCGCCGCCATCCGCGAGGTCGGCAAGGCGCTCGGCCTCTCGGCCGACACGGTCGCGGCGCTCGCCTCGACCGTGTGGGGCTGGAGCGAGGACGGGCTCGACGAGGGCTACGTGCGCGAGGCCGGCATCGACCCGCGCGACCCGACCGTCCGGCTGGCGATCGCGCTGGCGCGCGAGCTGATCGGCTTCCCGCGCCACCTGTCGCAGCATGTCGGCGGCTTCGTCATGACGCGCGGCCGGCTGGACGAGCTGGTGCCGGTCGAGAACGCGGCGATGGCGGACCGCACCGTCATCCAGTGGGACAAAGACGATCTCGACGCGCTCGGCATCCTCAAGGTCGACGTGCTGGGCCTGGGCATGCTGACCTGCCTGCGCAAGGGCTTCGCCCTGATCCAGCGGCACCACGGGCGCCGCTACGAGCTCGGCACCGTGCCGCCCGAGGACCGGGAAGTCTACGACATGCTGTGCAAGGCCGATTCGATCGGCGTGTTCCAGGTCGAGAGCCGCGCGCAGATGTCGATGCTGCCGCGCCTGAAGCCGCGCAAGTTCTACGACCTGGTGATCGAGGTGGCGATCGTGCGGCCCGGGCCGATCCAGGGCGACATGGTGCATCCGTATCTGCGCCGGCGCGACGGCCGGGAGACGGTCGACTACCCGTCGCAGGAACTGCGCCAGGTGCTGGAGAAGACGCTGGGCGTGCCGCTGTTCCAGGAGCAGGCGATGCGCATCGCCATCGTCGCCGGCGGCTTCACCCCGTCCGAGGCCGACCAGCTGCGCCGCGCCATGGCCGCGTTCCGCCGCAGCGGCACGATCGGCCGCTTCCAGGAGAAGCTGATCGAGGGCATGGTCGCCAACGGCTACGCGCGCGACTTCGCCGAGCGCTGCTTCCGCCAGATCGAGGGCTTCGGCGAGTACGGCTTCCCCGAGAGCCACGCGGTCAGCTTCGCGCTGCTGGTCTATGTCTCCGCCTGGATGAAGCGGCACTACCCGGCCGCCTTCGCCTGCGCGCTGCTGAACGCGCAGCCGATGGGCTTCTACGCCCCGGCGCAGATCGTGCGCGACGCCGAGGAGCACGGCGTCGCGGTGCTGCCGGTCGACGTCAACCGGAGCGACTGGGACTCGACGCTGGAGCCGTCGGACTGCGCCGGCGGCATGGCGCTGCGCCTGGGCTTCCGCCAGGCCAAGGGCCTCGGCGAGGACGAGGCGAAGCGCGTGGTCGCGGCGCGCGGCAACGGCTACGGCGATCCGGCGAGCGTCCTGCGCCGCGCCGGCGTCAAGCCCATGACGATGGACGCGCTGGCGCGCGCCGACGCCTTCGGCTCGATGGAATTGACGCGCCGGCCGGCGCTGTGGGCGGCGAAGGGCCTCAAGGACGCGCTGCCGCTGTTCGCGGCTTCGCGCGAGGCGGAGCACGGCGAGGAGCCCGCGGCCGCGCTGCCGGCGATGAGCCTGGGCGAGGAGGTGGTGGCCGACTACACGACGCTCGGCCTGTCGCTGAAGCGCCATCCGGTCGCGCTGCTGCGCGACGCGCTCGGCCGCGTGCGGCTCGACGCGCGCGTGCCGATCGTCCCGGCCGGCCGCCTGGCATCGACCGAAGACGGCCGGCGCGTCGCGGTCGCCGGCCTCGTGCTGATCCGCCAGCGCCCGGGCAGCGCATCGGGCGTGATCTTCGTGACGCTGG
>CAZLBB010000245.1:0-4085 GCA_964557415.1 uncultured Rhodospirillaceae bacterium | reverse complement strand
CTAGCGCATCGTCCGCCGCGACCCGGCCCACGCGCCGGCGCGGAGCGGCCACGTCGCGGCGCGGTTGATGTGGTCGGTCTGCGTCCGCGGCCCGGCCCCGCCCTGCACCCGGGCGGAAGCCGGCCCGATCCTCATTGTCGGCCGCACGGGCGCGTCTGGATCGTGTTGTTGCCGGTGTTCGGATTGGTGCAGAAGCTCTGCCGCGGCCGACCCGTCATCGCGTCGATCGTGAAGTATTCCCAGTAGGCCGGATGCTTCACGCGCGTCCACCACGACCACCCGTCCTTCGGGGCGTTCGCCGACAGCGTCCGGTACTCCGTGGCCAGCGGCCCGCGGCCCGATTGCCAGTACGGATTGCCCTGGCGCGACAGCCACAGAAAGACGAGGTCGGAGCGCTGCTCGGTCGCGACGTGGACGCCGCAGCGCCACATGCTGAGCCCCGGCGACGCCGTGGGGATGTCCTCGCACCCCTTGGCCCAGACGGTCGAGACCTCGGCGTAGCCGGCGGGGAAGTTCCCGAGCAGCGACGCCAGCGCGGCGCCGGCGCGCGGCAGGTCCGCGGCTTTCAGGGCGGCCGGACGGGGCTCCGACGGTTCCGCTCGCCGCCGCGGGCGCGAGAAGAACAGCACCGCCCGGTCCGGGCCGGCGGATCGCCAACCCACATGCGCCTCGAGGTCGTCCCACAGCAGCGCGGGCGTCAGCCGGGCGAACTGGATATGCGCCTCGGCGATCGCCGCAGCGCCGCCGGCGGCCTTGCGGTCGCGCAGATAGGTGATCAGGGAGACGGCGTAAGGCGCGTAGAGCGGATCCTGCTTCTGAACCTCCGCGACGACCGCGGCCCAGACCGCATCGAAATCGCGCGGCACGTTCAGCGACGCCTCGCGCAGCGGCTTCGCGTCACGGTCGCTGTACGAGGCCGGCTGCGCATCGCCGCGGGCGTAGAGGCGATAGCTGCCGGCCTCGACGACGCCGCGCACCGGCTGCAGCGTCTTCGGGTGCTGGCCGAACGTCACGCTCCATGCGGGCGTGCCGCCGCCGTCCTCCGGGCCGGACCAGTGCATGTGCAGCTCGGCGCTCTGCACCAGGGCGCAGCCCGACGCCGCGGGGCCGGCGCCGGCGCATTCCCGTTCGATCGACTTCCGCGCCGCCTCGACGGCGCGGCCCATGTCGCCGGTCTCTCGCGGCAACGGCAAGGTGAAGGGGCTGTACGGCACGTCGCCGCGCTCGACGCGCATGTCCCGATACCCCCGCTCGCGCATCGCCTTGTCCACGTCGGCCGGCACCGGATCGCGGTTTATGTCGGCGACGACGCGAAGCCCCTTCCCGCTCGCACGCGAGTAGAAGTTGAACAGCGCCATCTTGGGCGGGCCTGCCCGGGTCATGTCCGGAATGCCGCCCCGGCCGGGCGCGAAGCCGAAATGCGTGAACTCGATCTGCACCAGCTCGGCATCCGGCGCCGCCTTCCTGGCTTCGGCGCGGGCGCGCTCGGCAAGGTCGCCCGGCTCGCCGCCGCACCCTCCCGGGGAGAGCAGGAACAGGATCAGCAGCCCGCGGCATGGCCACTTCATGGGTTCCCCCTTGGCGCGCGGCGAAATCCTAGCGCCGCGCCCGCGCCGTTGCTAATGCGGCGGCGCGGACGACCGTGCGCGGGTTGTGGCGCGCGCGGCGGTCCGACGGCTCGACGTGCCGGTGACGGGCCGTTGCGCCGCCCGAGGCGCCGGGGCGCACTGGGTTCGAAGAGTCGGATCGCGGCGCCGCTGCGCCAAGCGGCAGCAGCGCGCGCAGGTTCGATCACCGGCGCAGACGCAGACGCCGACAGGCGACCGGCACGCCCGGCCGCAGCAGGCTGCTGCGGCCGCCCCCGCCCTCAATCCCGCATCGTCTGCAGCCACTCGACCCACTCGCCGGCACGGACCGGCCAGGCGGCGGTGCGGTTGATATGGTCGATCTGCGCGCGCAGCTCGGCCTCGCCCTGGGCCCAGGCGGCGCGGTCGATCGTCTCGATGCAGGCCTCGGCGAAGGCCTCGGGCATGGATGGGCCGGGCGGCACCAGCGTGCCGAAGCCGTCGGTGGTCTCGTCGAGCGCGCCGAGATCGGTCGTCACCACGCGGCAGCCGGCGGCGAGCGCCTCCATCGCGGCGATGCAGCTCGTCTCGGAGAAGGTGCAGGGATAGGCGAGGATCGCCGCGCGCTTGAGCTCGTCGGCGAGCAGCGGCTGCGGCAGCGAGCCGACATATTCCACGCCCTCGGTCGCGCGCGCCTGGGCGTAGAGGTGCTGGAACGGATCGCTGCCGCTGGGATCGTGGTAGACGGACATGCTGGAGAAGATCCTGAGCCGCACGCCCTGGCGCCGGGCGCGGATCGAGGGAAACACGTTCAGCAGCACGTCGAGCCCGCGGAACGGCGTGCTGGTATAGGCCAGCACCGGCGGCCAGGTCTTGACCGCGGCGATCGATTCCGCGCCGGCGAACAGGCCGGCGAAGCGCGGGCCGATCGCGTTGCGCATCACCCCGGTGCGCGCGCCGTCGATGCCGAAAGCTTCGATGAAGCGCCGGCGCTGCCATTCGCTGACGAAGGCGAACCCGTCGTACTGCGCGCGCTCGCCCGCGTCCTTCAGCCCCTCGGCCGCCGGCTGGTCGTCGGCATGCTGCATCCACAGGATCATGCGCGTCGCCGGATCGAGCAGCGGCTTGATCTGGCTCGCCCAGCCGGAGCGGTTGAGGATGATCGCCGCGTCCGGCGGCGGCGCGAAGGCGGAGCTGAAATCGTCGTCGAACGAGTACACCATCACGCCGCGCGACTGGCTGGACGACGTCGCGTGGTTGACCAGGAACACCTCGTGACCCTGCTGCGCCAGGGCCTCGGCCAGATAGCACAGCGCCGACTGCGAGCCGCCGAGCGGGGTTTCGTACGGCGTGGCGATCGTGTAGTCGATGTCGATATTGTCGAGAAAGACGAACTTCATCCGGGCGATGTCTAGCACGCCCGGTGGCAGGCGTCGCCCCACAACAGACGGTAGGCGTCCTCGAGCGCGCGCGTGAAGCCGGCGGCGTCCGACACCGGCGCGGCGAGCATCGCGCCGCGCAGGGTCCGGCGCAGCCGGGCGCGGCGCGCGCCGTCCTCGGCCAGCGCCAGCGCGCGCTCGACGTATTGCGCCTCGTCGGCGGCGACCAGGTCGCCGAGACCGACATCCTCCAGCATGCCGACGGCATGGCGCCGGTAGTAGGCCGCGCCCGCGCGCGTGACCACGGGCGTGCCCATCAGCAGGCATTCGATCGTCGTCGTCGCCCCCGTGTACGGCAGCGGGTCGAGCGCAATGTCGCAGTCCGCCATCGCCGCCAGATGGAGTTCCCAGGAGCTGGCCCCCGCGAAGGCCAGCCGTTCCGGCGCCAGGCCGGAAGCGGCGAAGCGCCGCGCGAAGTCGGCGCGCACCGCCGCGTCCTCGAAGGCCGGCGCCTTCAGCGCCAGGCTTGCCCGCGGCAGGGCGGCGACCAGCCGCGCCCAGAGCGCGATCGTGGCGTCGTCGATCTTCTGCGGATTGTTGAAGCTGCCGAAGACGATCGCGCCGCCGCGCGCGGCGGGACCGGCGTCCGGCAGCGGCGCCGGCGGCGTGTAGCTGGTCCACACGCGCGGCAGCCGCACCAGGCGCTCGCTGAACAGGCGCTCCGCCCCGTCCGGCGCCACCTGGGCGTCGACGATCGCCGCGTCGAGCGCGTCCGAGCCGCTGGAGAACGGGTAGCCGGCCCAGCCGACCTGCACCGGCGCCGGGCGCGGCGAGAACGCCGAAAGCCGTCCGCCGGCCATGTGGCCGCTGAGATCGACCAGGATGTCGATCGCGTCGGCGCGGATCAGGGCGGCCAGCGCCTCGTCGTTCATGCCCACGATGGAGCGCCAGTCGTCGGCCGCGGCCTGCAGGCGCTGGGTCACCGCGTCGGGCCGCGACACGGCCGAGTAGCAGATCGCCTGGAAACCGGCACGGTCGTGATGCTTGAGCGGTCCGGCCACCATCGCGCCCACCGGGTGGCTGCGGAAATCGGGCGAGACATAGCCGATGCGCAGGCGGCGTTGCGGGTCGGGCGCCGCCG
>CAZLBB010000244.1:0-4092 GCA_964557415.1 uncultured Rhodospirillaceae bacterium | reverse complement strand
CCTTCTCGCCGATGTAGAGCATCGGCGCCTCGTCGCGCTCGCCCTCGCCGATCACCACCTCGCCGTCGATGGCGAGCCGGTTGAGCGCGGCGCGCATCGCGTCGACCGCGGCCTGGTCGGCCGCCTTCTCGTCGCCGCGGCCCATCAGCCGCGACGCCGCCAGCGCCGCGGCCTCGGTCACGCGCACGGCCTCCAGCGCCAGGTTGCGGTCGGTGATCAGGGGGATTTCGCTCTTGGCGGGATTGTTCTGGGCGGGGCTGGTCTTGGCCACGAAAGCCTCTCCGTTCTTCGTTGCATCACGCTTCGATGCGGATCATGCGCGGCGGCTCGATCACCGAGTTCAGGCGCTCGATGCGCGCGAGCGCGCGCAGCATCGCCGCTTCCTCGGTCTCGTGCGTGGTCAGCACCACCGGCACGCTCTCGCCCGGCGCGCGGCCGCGCTGCAGCATCGATTCGAGCGACACGTGCTCGTCGCGCAGGCACGCGGTCACGTCGGCGATGACGCCCGGACGGTCGACCACCATCAGCCGAATGTAATAGGCGCCGCGGTGGCGCGCCATCGGCGCCGCGGGGATGGCGCGCAGCCTGTCGGCCGGCACCGAGAAGGTCACCGGCTGGCGCCCGCGCGCGATGTCGATGATGTCGGCCACGACGGCCGAGGCGGTCGGCCCCGCCCCGGCCCCGCGCCCCTGGAACAGGGTCGTGCCGACGAAGTCGCCCTCGACCACGACCGCGTTGAACACGCCCTCGGTGTGCGCGATCGGCGAGTCGAGCGGCACCATGACCGGCGTCACGCGCTGCTCCAGCCCGTGCTCGGTCAGGCGCGCGTGGCCGATCAGCTTGATGCGGAAGCCGAGCTCGGCGGCGTAGTCGATGTCGAGGGCCGAGATGTGGCGGATGCCCTCGGCGTGCACGCCGGCGAAGTTGACCTCGCTGCCGTAGGCGAGCGCGGCGAGGATGGCGAGCTTGTGCGCGGCGTCGATCCCGTCCACGTCGGTCGCGGGATCGAGCTCGGCATAGCCGAGCTTCTGCGCCTCGGCCAGCACCTCGGCGAACTCGCGCCTGCCCTCGCGCATCGTCGTCAGGATGTAGTTGCAGGTGCCGTTCAGGATGCCGTAGACGCGCGCCACCCGGTTCGCGGCCAGGCCCTCGCGCAGCACCTTGACGATCGGGATGCCGCCGGCGACCGCCGCCTCGTAGGCCAGCACCGCGCGCTTGCCCTCGGCCAGCCGCGCCAGCGCGGCGCCGTGGACGGCGAGCAGCGCCTTGTTGGCGGTGACGACGTGCTTGCCGGCGCCGAGCGCCGCCTCGGTGAGCGACTTCGCCACGCCGTCGGCGCCGCCGATCAGCTCGACGACGATGTCGATCTCGGGATCGGCCGCGAGCGCCGTGGCGTCGGCGTACCAGCGCACGCCCCTGAGGTCGACGCCGCGGTCGCGCGAGCGGTCGCGCGCCGAGACGGCGGCGACCATCACGCGCCTTCCGCAGCGTTCCTCCAGCAGGTCGGCCTGCTGGTGCAGGAGCTTCAGCACCCCCGCCCCGACGGTGCCGAGGCCGGCAATGGCGACGCGCAGCGGCATGTCAGATGGGCGGCATGGCGCTAGTTGCCGACGACGCGCAGACGCCGCGCGCCCGCCGATCCGGGCACGCGTCCATTTGGGTCGGCGGCCGGATCAGCGGCCGCCCGTGCCCGCGACGGGTCGGCGGCGGCGAGGAACTGCTTGATCGAGCGCGCGGCCTGGCGGATGCGGTGCTCGTTCTCGACGAGCGCGATGCGCACGTGCCCGTCGCCGTACTCGCCGAAGCCGACGCCCGGCGCGACCGCCACCTTGGCCTCGCCCAGCAGCAGCTTGGAGAACTCGAGCGAGCCCAGCCCGGCGAACGCCTCGGGAATCGGCGCCCAGGCGAACATGCTGGCGGCCGGGCTCGGCACGCTCCAGCCGGCGGATGCCAGCGCGGCGATCAGCACGTCGCGGCGCTGCCTGTAGCGCTGGCGGGTCTCCTCGACGCAGTCCTGCGGGCCGTTGAGCGCCGCGGTGGCCGCCACCTGGATCGGCGTGAAGGCGCCGTAGTCGACATAGGACTTGATGCGCGCCAGCGCCTCGATCAGCTTGCGGTTGCCGGCGCCGAAGCCGACGCGCCAGCCCGGCATCGAGTAGGTCTTGCTGAGCGACGAGAACTCGATGGCGATCTCCTTGGCGCCGGGCACCTCAAGGATCGACGGCGGCGGGGCGGCGCCGAAATAGATCTCGGCATAGGCGATGTCCGAGATGATGTAGATGCCGTGGCGGCGGCAGAACTCGACCACCTCGGCGTAGAAGTCGAGCCCGACCACCTCGGCGGTCGGGTTCGACGGGTAGTTCAGCACCAGCGCCAGCGGCTTCGGCACCGAATGGCGCACCGCGCGCGCCAGCATGGCCATGAAGTCGGAGGCCCCAGCTTCGTGCATCGGGCCGACCGGGATATGGCGGATCGCGGCGCCGGCGATGATGAAGCCGTAGGGATGGATCGGGTAGCTCGGGTTCGGCACCAGGATGATGTCGCCGGGGCTGGTGATCGCCTGTGCCAGGTTGGCGATGCCCTCCTTCGAGCCGAGCGTGGCGATCACCTCGGTCTCGGGGTCGAGCTCGACGCCGAAGCGGCGCGCGTAGTAGCCGGCGAGCGCGCGCCGGAGGCCCGGGATGCCGCGCGAGTTGGAATAACGGTGCGTGCGCGGGTCCTGCACCGCCTCGATCATCTTGTCGACGATGTGCTTGGGCGTCGGCTGGTCGGGATTGCCCATGCCGAAGTCGATGATGTCCTCGCCGGCCGCGCGCGCCTTCGCCTTCATGCGGTTGACCTCGGCGAACACGTAGGGCGGCAGCCGTCTCGTGCGGTGGAAATCCGGTTCCATGGCGGCGCTTTCGCTGCAGGGATCGCCGCCCTCTATGGCGGCGGCGGGGGGAAAAGGCAAGCCGGCCGAAGCCTGGCGCCGTCCTACTGCAGGTAGACGTCGACCCGGCGGTTGCCGGCGGCGCCGGCGGGCGACGTCTCGCGGTAGACCGGCTCGCTGTCGCCGCGCGCCTCGACCACGACGCGGTCCGGCGGCAGGCCGGCGGCGGCGAGCTCGGCCGCCGCGGCGTCGGCGCGCGCCGGGGAAATGGCGAAGTTGCCGGCGCGATTCGCGCCCCGGCTGTCGCCGGCGCCGCCACTGGCATGGCCGACCACGCGCACCACGGCGCCGGTCTGCCGCGCCATGGCGGCGACGCGCTGCAGCAGGTCGCGGTCGCCTGCGCCGAGGCTGGCCGAGCCGTCATTGAACAGGATCAGGGCGACCTGCTGGCCGCTGGCGAACGCGGCGCGGCGGCGCGCCTCGGCCACCGCGGCCGCGTCGTTGACCCCGGCGGCGGCACGCATGCGCGCTTCGTCGATCGGGCTGCCGCCGCGCGACGCCAGCTGCGGCAGGGCCGGCGAGATCGGCGGCGGCGGCGGGCGGATCGGGTTGAGCACCGCGCCGGACGACGTGGTCGCCGTCGCGTAAGGGTAGGTCGGCGCGGGCAGCGGCGGCTGCGACGGCGCGGCCGCCAGCGCATTGGCCGACGGCGGCAAGGCGTAGCCGGGCGGCGGCGTCAGCACCGGCCGCTGCATCGCGGGCGGCAGCGCCGCGATCTGCTGCTGCTGCTGTTGCTGCGGCTGCAGCGGTTGCGGTAGCGGCTGTTGCGGCTGCGGCGGATAGCCCGCCTGCGGATACGCGGGTGCCGTGACCGCCGGCGCACCGGGCGGCGTGTAGCCGGTGGCCGGCGGCGCCGTTGGTTGCGGCACCGGCTGGGCCGCCGGCGCGGCGCCGGTCGCGGCCTGGATCTGGGCGAGCGGCGGCCGGCCGGGGATGGTCGGCGGCGGCGGCGGCTGGAACTGCGCCTGTGCCACGCTCGCCATGCTCGGCGCCGCCGGAGTCGGGGCGACGCTGGGCGGCTGGTAGATCGAGGCGGCGCCGGCCGGCAGCGCAGGCGGAGGCGGCGCCGTCGGCGCCTGGGCCAGCGCCGGCGGAACCGATGCTGCCGCCGGAGCCGCCGGGACCGCGGCAGGCGACGGCGGTGCCGGAAGCACCGGCGG
>CAZLBB010000243.1:0-4248 GCA_964557415.1 uncultured Rhodospirillaceae bacterium | reverse complement strand
GCACGGGGCGCGGGTCGTCGAACAGGACGGGGGAGCGCTCGTCGATCGCCTCGCGCGCGGCGGCGCGGCGGTGCTTGTCGCGGCCGAGCGCGAGCGCGATGCGCACGTACTCGGCTTCGTCCTTGGCGACCAGGTCGGTCAATCCCATCTGCCGGTACATGGCGAGGCTGAGGCGCCCGCGCAGGTAGGGGCTGGGCAGGGTGACGACCGGCGTGCCGACGGCCAGCGCCTCGAGCGTCGTGTTGCCGCCGCAGAAGACGGTGGTGTCGAGGACCACGTCGGCGGACGCCAGCAGCGCCAGGAAGTCGTCCGGCGCCACGCGCGGCACGAAGCCGACGCGCGCCATCGCCTCGGGCGGCAGGGTGCGCGCCAGGCGCTCGAGCAGCTTCTCGCTCCAGCGCGGCTGGCCGCCGGACAGGAGCGCGATGCGGCCCGACGGATCGCCCGCGAGGATGCCGGCCAGGATGCGGTCGAAGTCCGGATGGAACTTGAACAGGCTCTGGACGCAGAGATAGACCGTGCCCTGCTCGGGCAGGCCGAGGGAGGCGCGCGGCCGCGGCACGGGCGTGCCGGGGCGCCGGTAGCAGGTGGACAGGAACGGGAAGCGCACCAGGCGCTCGCCGTAGTGCGCCGAAGCGCCGTCCGGCTCGCCCTCGGCCAGCGAGACGAAGAAGTCGATGTTGGCGATGCCGGTGGTCAGCGGATGGCCCCAGGTGGTGAGCTGCACCGGCGCCAGGCGGGCGAAGGCGAGGAAATAGGTCAGCGGCACCATGCCGATGTCGGTGTAGTAGAGCACGTCGAGCGCGGCGTCGCCGATCGCGCGGCGCGCGCCGGCGAGGTCGGGCGGCAGCACGACCGAATGATCGGCGCTGGCGTGGATCTCGCGCGCGATCTCGTCGCCGGGCGGCACGGGGGCGAAGACGGTCACTTCGAAGCGCGCGCGGTCGAGCCCGGCGATCAGCCCGCGGTTGAGGCGCCCGATGGTGTGGTTGCGCAGGAAGGTGGAGACGAAGCCGACGCGGATGCGCCGCCCGGCCGGCCGCGCCCCGGTGCGGCAGTGCGGCGCGCGGTAGAGCAGCGCCGGGCAGGCGCGCGCGTGCAGGCGCGCCAGCCGCTCCTGGAACGCGCGGTCCTGGTGCCCCTGATAGGCGAGATAGAACGCCGTCGCGCCGATCTCGCGCAGGGGATCGACGACGCCGAGCGGCGAAGCCTCCAGCTCGCCGAGCAGCGTGTCGAACTCGGAGCGGCACCGGTCGATCTCGGCGACGGATTGCGGGATGGCCGGTATGACGGTGGCGAGGCGCAGGCGCAGCGCATCGCTGCGCTGCGTCGCCAGGCACGTGCGATAGGCCTCGCGCGCGCCGGCATCGTCGCCGATCTTCTCCAGCGCGTTGCCGAGATTGGCGCGGATCTGCGTGTCGCCGGGCGATCCTGCCAGCGCCGCGCGGAAGGAGGCGGCGGCTTCCTCGCCGCGGTTCTGGTCCATCAGCACGTTGCCGAGGTTGTTGAGCGCCTCGGGATCGCCGGGCGCGCGCGCCAGCGCGCGACGAAGGCAGGCCTCGGCGCCCGCCGCGTCGCCGGTCGCCTGCAGCGCCGCGCCGAGATTGGTGAGCGCGGTCAGCTCGTCCGGCGCCAGCGCCAGGACGGCGCGGTATTCCCCGATCGCGCCGGCCAGGTCGAGGCGGCGATGGAGCACGCCCGCGAGCCCGAGATGCGCCGCGGGATTTTCCGGCGCCAGCAGCGTCACGCGGCGCCAGGCCTGCTCCGCGCGCTCGAGCGCGCCGCGGCGCGCCAGCAGCCGCGCCAGGTTCATCTGCGCCGGTAGGAATCCCGGCTGCTCGGCGGTGGCGCGCTCGAGCAGCGCCAGCGCGCCGTCGCCGTCGCCGCGCTGGTCCAGCAGCGCCGCCAGGAAGTGCAGGATGCGCGCGTCGTCGGGCCGGGCGGCCAGCGCCGCGCGATAGGCGCGCTCCGCTTCCGGCAGGCGGCCCTCGCGATGCAGCAGCTTGGCGGATTCGAGCAGGTCCTGCGGCATGCCCGGTTTCGCCCCGACGGCGGCGGCGGTCATCGCCCGGACCCGATCATCGCTCGGGGCCGGCCCGGGCGCGCAGCAGCGCGACGAGGCGCTGCACCACGCCGGCCCAGTCCCCCGGGCGCGACTGGCGGATCAGGGTCAGTCCGGGGTACCACGGGCTGTCCGCGCGGTCGAGCATCCAGCGCCAGTCGGCGGCGTGGCTCAGCAGCACGGCCGTCGGCAATCCCATGGCGCCCGCCAGGTGCGCCGCCGCGGTGTCGACGCTGACGACGAGGTCGAGCTCCGCCATGGCCGCGGCCAGGTCGGCGAAGTCCTCCTGGCGCCGCTCCGGCATCGCCACGCTGCCGCGCGCCGTCAGCAGGGCGCGATCGGCGGGCGCGATGTCGAGCTGCAGCGGATAGACGGCAACGCGCGGCAGCGACAGGATCGGCGCCAGCGCCTCGAGCGGGCAGGAGCGCACGCGGTCCTGGTGGTGGCCGGGATTGCCGGCCCAGACCAGGCCGACGCGCAGGCTATCCGCCTGCGGCGCCTCGGGCAGCGGGAAGCGGATGCTGGGGACGGCTTTCAGGTACGGAACCGGCGCCGGGATGTCGGCGAGGCTCGTGCGCATCAGGAAGGGCAGGCTCATCATCGGCGCCTGCACGTCGAATTCCGGCACCGGGTCGCCGCGCGCGATCACCAGGTCGGCGAGCGCCGTGCCCTGGCCCTGGAACAGGCGCAAGAGGCGCTTCTGGCATTCGACGATCACGCGTCCGCCGGTAGCGCGCGCCAGCGCGGCGTAGCGCACGAACTGGATGCTGTCGCCCTGGCCCTGCTCGGCGTGGACCAGCAGCGTGCGTCCGGCGAGCGGCGTGCCGTCCCAGGCCGGGCGTTCGGCGAGCGCGGGCCGCACCAGGCCGCGCTTGCGCCGGCGCACCTCGTAGGCGGCGAAGCCCTGGGTCAGCCGCCCGGCGCGCAGCAGGGCGAAGGCGCGGTTGAGCTCGATCTCGACCGCGCCCGGCTGCAGCTCGAGCGCGCGCTCGTAGTGCGGCAGCGCCTCCTGCGGCCGGCCGAGGTCGCGCAGCGCGTTGCCGAGATTGACATGCAGCGCCGTCATCTCGGGCGCCAGCACCAGCCCGGCCTCGAGCACCGGCACCGCGAGGTCGGCGCGGCCGCGGTCGAGCAGCGCCGCGCCGAGCTCGGCATGGGCGCCGGCGTGGTCGCGGTCGAGCGCGAGGCAGGCACGCAGCAGGCGCTCGGCGCGCTCGAGGTCGCCGGCGGCGCGGCAGAGGCAGGCCAGCTCGTACTGCGCGCGCGCATGCGCCGGCTCCAGCGTGATCGCGCGCTCGAAGCAATGGATGGCGGGCTCGGCGCGTCCGGCGGCGCTGTAGAGCTGGCCGAGGCTGAAATGGAACGAGGCGCGGCGCGGATCGATGCCGGCGGCGCTCTCCATGGCGGCGATGGCCTGGTCCATCTGGCCGAGCTGGCGGCGCGCCAGGCCGAGCAGATGCAGCAGGTCCGGGTTCTGCGGCGCCCGGCGCAGCGCGCGCTCGGCCGTTGCCGCCGCGCCGGCGAAATCGCGCGCGCGCAGCCGCTCGACGATGTCGGGCACGGGCGAGGGCAGGGCGCTCATGGCTGTTGCCCCGCGGCCAGGCGGTCGCCGGCGATGTCGGCCGCGACCGCGGCGGCGGCATCGGCATAGCCCGACGCCGCCCGGTAGACCTGCCCGCCGGCGTACCAGGCGATCGTGTCGCCGCCCAAGGTCCAGTAGTCGCGCAATGCCGCCAGGTAGCAGGCGCGCGTGCCGAGCGCGCCGGCGAGCGGCACGATCCAGGTGCCGACCGACACGACCAAATCGAGCCCGGCCACCAGCGCCATCGCCTGCTCCAGGTCGTTGGCGAGATCGAGGTCGGGAAAATCGGCGACCTTCCGTCCGGCGCGCGTGGCCAGCTCCGCCAGTTCGTCCGCCCGGGCGCCGATCTGCAGGCTGACGAAGCGGACGCCCTCGAGCGCGAGCAGGGGCGCGAGCTGGGCGGTGGCGGCCTGCAGGCGGTCGCGCCGCCCGGTGGAAAGGCTGGTGCGCCAGCACAGGCCGACCAGCGGTCCGTTGCCCGGCAGCGCCGCCAGGCGCGCGCGCCAGCGTGCCGCGAGTTCGGGCAGGGGCGACAGGAGCGGGCGACCGCCGGGGCGGTGCTCGGGAAGGCCGACCAGAAGGTGCAGTACGGCGTCGATTACCC
>CAZLBB010000242.1:0-4269 GCA_964557415.1 uncultured Rhodospirillaceae bacterium | reverse complement strand
TCTTTCGTCACGACGGATATGCCAGCGACCCCACATGAGCGTCCGACGCTCTAGCAAGCGGGGGCGCCCATGAGGCGTTACACCCAATCGGGCAAAACGGGCGGGCTTGATCCTCCGTTAACGATCCCCACCTATCGTTTGGCGGTGCCATTCGGGCCGCCGGGTCGATGGAAGCCTTTCGGACCGTCGGCCGTTCTCGATGTGGAGCCGAACTCGCTCGTCGGAGGAGCAAGGTGGCCATGACGCGGTTGTCCGCCTTCAACAGTCCGTTGCTGCTGGGCTTCGACCATCTCGAGCGCATGCTCGACCGGGTCGGCAAGTCGTCGGCCGAAGGCTATCCCCCGTACAACATCGAGCAGATCGGCGAGAACGGCCTCAGGATCACGTTGGCCGTCGCCGGCTTCCGCGACGACGATCTCTCGGTCCAGGTCGAGGACAACCAGCTCACCATCCGCGGCAAGCAGGCCGCCGACGACAGCCGGGTCTTCCTGCATCGCGGCATCGCCGCGCGCCAGTTCCAGCGCAGCTTCATCCTCGCCGAGGGGCTCGAGGTCACCGCCGCACGGCTGGAACACGGTCTGCTTCATATCGACCTGCTGCGGCCCGCGCCGGAATCGCGGGTGCGCAACGTGAAGATAACCAGCGAGGGTTCCGTTGGCCGGGCCAACGGAACGGCCGGCGGCCCGCCGGGGCCGATGTCCACGGGGGCGACACCGGTCAAGGTGGCCGGCGGCAAGGCCGCATCGGGCCCGCGCGTGGCAGGAAAGGGGGACGAGGAGTCTGAAAGGTAAGTGTCATGACCAAGCAAGAATTGGCGAAGCTCAAGGCGATCACCCCCGCCGACCTGGCGGCGCTGGGCCTCCACCATGTCGTCTACATCCGCAAGCAGGTCGAGAACGATCAGCCCATGTGGTCGGTCTATGCCGCCGACGGCACCGAGATGGCGCGCGTCAATGACCGCGATGTGGCATTCGCTGCCTGCCGGCAGCACGAGCTGGAGCCGCTGAGTGTCCATTGACGCGGCGCGGCCACCGTCCGGCCGGCCGCGACCCGGGGAATGGCGCGTCAGGCCGCGTGGCTGGCCGGCGTGTCGGTGAGCAGCGCGTAGAGCGCGTCGCCGTTCGACGATCCCCTGAGCTTTTCGCAGAACGCCCGGTCGCGCAAAAGGCGCGACACCCGGGCCAGTGCCTTCAAGTGATCGGCGCCCGCGCTCTCGGGCGCCAACAGCAGGAAAACCAGGTCGACCGGCTGCTCGTCGATCGCATCGAAATCGATCGGCGCGTCGAGCCGCGCGAACAATCCGTAGAGCCGGTCCAGGTTGGCGAGCTTGCCGTGCGGGATGGCGATGCCGTGGCCGACGCCGGTCGTGCCCAGCCGCTCGCGTTCCAGCAGCACGTCGAAGATCGCGCGCTCGTGCAGGCCGGTGATGACGGCGGCGCGGCGCGCCAGCTCCTGCAGCGCCTGTTTCTTCGATGTTGCCTTGAGATGCGCGACGACCCGGTCCGGCTTGATCAGATCGCTGATGTCCATATCTCTACCCTTTACGCCGGAGGCTCCGGCGAACCCGTCGTCAAGCGCCACAGCAACATCGATCCGCGGCGGAGATCGCCGCAGGTTCAGCCGATATTGCACGTCAGCCTCGAATTCGCTGTGCGTGACCGCGATGTTGTTCCAGATCGTAGCCTCGGCGAGCCCAGGTGCCGGCGCGTTCCCGTACGCCTGCGATCCCCCGTCGCCGTCTGTCGCCCAGCGGCGGATTCCAAGATCCGTCCGTCGGGAAAATTCCGTGGGCGCCACCCGCGTTTCCCTTGCGACCTGCGCGTCCTTCCAGCGGGTTCCGCCCGGGGCGTCCGTCCACGGCGGCGGCACCTTAGTTTCGCCCGCGTGGGGAGTCAATAAGGCAACCGCCCTTAACAAACCGTTCCGGTCGACTCAAACCCTTGCCAACAAAGACTTTTCGCGCTTGCGCTGGACCGAGGACGGGATCCGCATGGCCTCCCGGTACTTGGCCACGGTGCGCCGGGCGATATCGACCCCCTGGCCCTTGAGGATCTCGACGATGCGGTCGTCGGACAGGATCTCCTGCGGCGTCTCGGCGTCGATCAGCGACTTGATGCGGAAGCGCACCGCTTCCGCCGAATGCGCCTCGCCGCCGGCCGAGCTCGCGATCGACGAGGTGAAGAAGTACTTGAGCTCGTAGAGTCCGCGCGGCGTCGCCATGTACTTGTTCGTGGTCACGCGGCTGACCGTGCTTTCGTGCATCTCGATCGCCTCGGCGATGTCGCGCAGGATCAGGGGCCTGAGATGGCTGACGCCGTGGCGGAAGAAGGCCTCCTGCTGGCGCACGATCTCGCTGGCGACGCGCAGGATGGTGGTGGCGCGCTGGTGCAGCGACTTGATCAGCCAGTTGGCCGCCTGGAAGCGTTCGGTCAGGTATTCGCGGTCGGTCTTGCTCAAGCTGTCGCGGTTGACCTTGGCGTAGTAGCGCTGGTTCACCAGCACCCGCGGCAGGGTCTCGGCGTTGAGCTCGACGATCCAGCCGCCGCCCTGCTGCGGCCGCATCAGGATGTCGGGTGTGATCGGCTGGGCGATCTCGTGGTCGAAGACGCTGGCCGGGCGCGGGTTCAGCGCCTTGATCTCGGCCACCATCTCGGCCAGGTCCTCGTCGTCGACCGCGCACAGCCGCTTCAGGCCGGCGACGTCGCGCTTGGCGAGCAGCGGCAGGTTGTCGATGAGGACGCGCATGGCGGGATCCAGCCGGTCGCGCTCGATGAGCTGCAGCGCCAGGCATTCGGCCAAGTCGCGCGCGAAGATGCCCGGAGGGTCGAAACGCTGCAGCCGCCTGAGGACCGCCTCGACGCGCTCGACCGGGCAGCCCAGGAGCCCGGCCACGTCCGCGACCGGGCCGCTCAGGTAGCCGCGCTCGTCGAGCGTGTCGATCAGCTGCAGGCCGATGACGCGGTCGGCGGGATCGCCGATGTCGACGTTGAGCTGCTCCGTCAGGTGCTCGCGCAGGCTCTTCTCGCGGCTCAGCGTCTCGGCCATCTGGCGGTCGTCGGAGTCGAAGTCGCTGCGGCCGCCGCTCGCCCGCCAGGGCGTCTGGTCCATGCGCTCGCCGTCGTCGTCGAACTCGCCCTCGCCGCCCCAGGCTTCCTCGCCGGCGGCCGCCATCTCCGCCGTCTCGCCGGCCGCCTCGGCGGCGGGCGGGTCGCCGGCGGCTTCGGCGTCTGCATCGGTGCCGGACTCCGCAGGCGCCGCGCCATCGTCGCGCTCGCGCAGCGGGTTCTGCTCGAGCTCCGATTCGACATAGGCGACCAGCTCCGGGGTCGACAGCTGCCGCAGCTTGGTCGCCGGCTGCAGCTGCGGCGGCATCACCAGGCTTTGGCTCTGACGCAGGTCGAGGCGCGGAGTGAGGGCCATCGGTCGGCTGCCGCGCTATAGGGTGAAGGTATCTCCGAGATAGACGCGGCGGACGTCCTTGTTCGCCACGATCTCGGCGGGTCGGCCGGACATCAGCACGCGCCCTTCATGGATGATGTAGGCGCGGTCGACGATATCCAGCGTTTCGCGCACGTTGTGGTCGGTGATCAGCACGCCGATGCCGCGGTCCTTGAGGTGCGACACCAGCTCGCGGATGTCGCGCACCGCGATCGGGTCGATGCCGGCCAGCGGCTCGTCCAGCAGGATGAAGCTCGGCTTCGAGGCGAGCGCGCGCGCGATCTCGCAGCGCCGGCGCTCGCCGCCCGACAGCGCGAGCGCGGGCGTGCGCCTGAGATGGCTGATGTTGAACTCGGCCAGCAGCTCGTCCAGCCGCGCCTCGCGCTGGTCGGCGCGCGGCTCGACCACTTCCAGCACGGAGCGGATGTTCTGCTCGACGCTCAAGCCGCGGAAGATCGAGGCCTCCTGCGGCAGATAGCCGATGCCCAGCCGCGCGCGCCGGTACATCGGCAGGTCCGAGATGTCGACGCCGTCGAGCGTGATCGTGCCGTAGTCGGCCGAGATCAGCCCGGTGATCATGTAGAAGCAGGTGGTCTTGCCGGCGCCGTTGGGGCCGAGCAGGCCCACCGCCTCGCCGCGGTTGACGTTGATGCTGACGTCGCGCACCACGGGACGGTTCTTGAAGCGCTTGCCGAGGTTGCTCGCCTGCAGCCCGGCATTCTCCGCCACCAGTCGCGGCCGCGGCGGCATGCGCGCGGCTTGCGCCGCGGCCAGCGGGATCGGCTGTGCCGGGGCGCGCGTTTCCCGGCCCGGCCGGGGCTCGGCCGAGCC
>CAZLBB010000241.1:0-4314 GCA_964557415.1 uncultured Rhodospirillaceae bacterium | reverse complement strand
GGTGGGGCGTAGCCAAGTGGTAAGGCAGCGGATTTTGATTCCGCCATTCCCAGGTTCGAATCCTGGCGCCCCAACCAGTTCGCGTGCCGTAGACCGACCGACGCCGCGTTCCCGTCGCCCGCTGAGTGGAAGCTGTGCGGACGCATGCTATATTTGTTGCCATGGCACCTGACACGAGAAAGCTGCTGGAACGCGTGGCGACCTGGCCGCAGGAAGACCAGGAGGAGTTGGCCGAACTCGCCGCAGAAATCGAAGCGCGGCGTGCCGGCACCTATCGTCTCTCGGACGAGGAGCGCGCTGCCGTCCGCAAGGGCATGGACGCGGCAAGGCGGGGCGAATTCGCTCCCGACGCCGAGATGGAAGAGTTCTACCGGCTGCACCGAAAGGCATGAGGGTTCGTTTCACGCGACCGGCGCAAGCCGATCTGCGTGAAATTCATGCTTACGTCGCGCGGGAGAATCCACAAGAAGCCGCACGCCTCGTAGCCCGTCTCATGGAGAGCGCCTGGTCGCTCGGCGACGCGCCATACGAGGGGCGCGAGACGGACGAGCCCGGTGCGAGGGTCATCGTCGTTCCTCGCCTGCGCTATTTCATCTTCTATACGATCGAGGCCGACGAGGTGTACGTCACGCACATTCGTCACACGTCGCGACGCAGGCCGGCAGGATGGCAGAAGCGCCAGGGGGCGACTTAGCTGCGCCGCAAATTCGCACTCCGACCCCGAATTCCGCGGACCCCGAATTCCGCGGGTTTGGCTAGAGTCGGACGCGATGCCCTAGTTGCTTCAGGTCGGCACCGACGGCCTGACGAAGCGACATAGCATTCGGGGTCAGCATAGCATTCGGGGTCAGAGTGGAATTTCCCCGGCACACGATGTGAACCCGACTGCCTCTTGACCTGCCAGCCGATCCGAAGGAGGGCGGCCGGCACGCGTCGTGTGGGTATTGCCGGCCAGCGACTCATGTGGCGGCGAACAACGCGCCAGGCTCGGGTACCGGCTCGCCGTGCTCAAGCCGCTCGGCCAGGACACGCAGGGCGAGCGCCTCGGCCCGCGCAACAGCTTCATCGCACGTTGCGCCATACGCCAGCGTGCCGGGAAGGTCGGGAATTTCGGCCAGCCAGCGGCCGTCTTCTTCAAGTTCGGTTTCTACCGTCAATGCCCTGGTCGCCAAGGACGCTTCCCTGGGAAAACACGCTCAAATGTTGCGTTGATCATGGTCGGTCGTCGGCAAAATGGCGATGACGGCGCGTGGCTCTCCCTCACGCAGCCGGCGTCTTTCCGAGCTTCGCCGCCCGCGGCCGCCAGGCCTGCCGCCGTCGCTCCAGGAGCGTGCCGAGGATTCCCTTCGGCATGTAGATGATGAACAGCACCAGCAGCAGGCCGTAGAGCGCGCTGTCGAGCGCGAGGGCCGCGGAGCCGAGCAGGCTCTTCAGGGTGCCCGAGCTCTGGATGACGACGCGCAGGCCCTCCGACAGGAGCTGCGTGAACACGGCGCCGACCGTGGGCCCCAGCATCACCCACATGCCGCCCGCCACGACGGCGAACACCATGTTGAGCGAGGTGCCGAGGCCGGCGATGGTGTCGGGTCCGATATACATCTGGTACTGGCCGAACACCGCGCCGCCGAGCGCGCACATGGCCGAGGAGAGCGCGGTGATCTTCAGCTTCTCCCGCGTCACGTCGATGCCGACCGAGGCGGCCGCGTCCTCGTCCTGGCTCGCGGCGTCGAGCGCGTAGCGGTCCATGCTGCGGTCGACGTGGCGCCAGACCCAGAGCCCGAACAGCCAGAGCGCGAAGGCGACGTAGAAGGACAGCATCCGGTCGGGCTCGAACTGCATGGCGTAGAGCGAGAGCCCGTCGCCGTGGCGCTTGGGCTGGGTCCCGAGCGAGCCGCCGGTCACGTCGCGCAGGCCGACGATGCAAAGCCGGACGAACTCGGTGAGCGCGAGCGTCACCAGGGCGAAGTAGTGGCCGGCGATGCGCAGGCGGAAGCACGGATAGCCGACCAGCACGCCGACGACCGTCGCCGCCGCCACCGCCACCGGAACGCCGAGCCAGGGCGAGACGCCGGCGAAGTTCCACAGCAGCACCGTGACGTAGGCGCCGATGCCGCTGAAGGCGCCGTGGCCGAGCGAGGTGAGGCCGAACCGGCCCATCAGCGACCAGCCGGTGTAGATGAAGGCCCAGAGCAGGATCTGGATCAGCAGGTGCAGGTAGTACTTCTCCGAGCCCGGGAAGAACAGGCGCACCATCCACGGCAGCAGCGCCACGGCGAGGAGCGCCGCGAGCGCCGCCGGCGGGAGCCGGAGCGCGCTCATGACCTGACCCCGAACAGGCCCTGCGGCCGGATGAAGATCGCGATCATGAAGAACAGGAAGGCGACGGCGTAGCCCCATTCCGTGTGGAAGCAGCTCGAGCCCACGGCGATGAACTGGCTGATGACGAAGGCGGCGACGAATCCGCCGACCATGCTGCCGAGGCCGCCGAGGACGCAGATCATGAAGATCAGCGGGCCGAACTGCAGCCCGATCTGCGGGTAGATGTCGTAGTTGAGCACCATGAGCGCGGCCGCGAGCCCGGCCAGCCCGCCGCCGATCGCCGAGGTGACGAGGTAGATCCGCCTGCTGTCGACGCCCATCAGCGGCATGATCCGGCGGTCCTGCGCGATGGCGCGGATCGCCGTGCCCATGTAGGTGCGCTTGAGGAACAGCCACAGCGCCAGCATGCCGACGAGCGCGACGACGAAGCTCAGGATGCGTGAGCGCGAGAAGCTCATGTCGAGCACGTTCAGGGAGCCGAGGCTGATGCCGATGTTCTTGAACTCGACGCCGAACGCCATGGTCGCCGCGGCCTGCAGGAAGAACAGCACGCCGCCCGTCACCAGCAGCTGGTTGATCGGCGCGCTGTCGAGCACCGGCCTGATCACCAGCACATGCAGCAGCCCCGCCGCGACGGCCACCAGCACGATGCCGAACGCGGCGGCGACGAGGAACGGCATGCCGCCCTTGTAGGCGTAGTGGACGCCGTACATCCCGACCATGACGAGCTCGGCGTAGCAGATCCACACCACGTCGATGACGCCGAACACGAGGTTGAGCCCGAGCGCGAGCAGCGCCAGCAGCCCCGCGAGCAGCAGCCCGTTGAGCAAGGCCTCGAGGAAGAAGATGTCGAGATGGCAGTCCATCCGTGCTCCCGTGGGTTGGCGTCGGCCTATGCGACCGGCCTGCGATCTGCGTCCACCGGTCGGTCAGCTGCAGCAATCGCGCTCCTTCCGGTCCCCCTGCCCTTGCGGAAGGGGGATAGGGGGAGCGGGAACAGGAATGTCGGCGCCGCAACCGTCACCCGTGCCATCATGCCCTACAGCCCCATATACGCCTTGCGCACCTCGTCGCTCGCCAAGAGCTCGGCGGCCGCGCCGCTCGCCTTGATGCGGCCGACCTCGAGCAGGTAGGCGCGATCGGCGACCTTCAGCACCTGCGCGACGTTCTGCTCGACGATCAGCACCGTGTAGCCTTCGGCGCGGATGCGCTTCACGAGGTCGAACACCTGGGCGACGATGACGGGTGCCAACCCCATCGACGGCTCGTCGAGCAGGACGAGCTTCGGCCCGCTCATCAGCGCCCGGCCGATCGCGCACATCTGCTGCTCGCCGCCCGACATGGTGCCGGCGAGCTGCTGCCGGCGCTCCTTGAGGCGCGGAAACAGCTCGTAGACGTAGGCGAGGCGCTCGGCGAACCGGGCGCGCGCCGCCGGGACGAACGCGCCCATGCGCATGTTGTCCTCGACCGTCAGGCGCGGGAACAGCCGGCGGCTCTCCGGCACGTGCGCGATGCCGGCCTCGACGATCCGGTGCGCCGGCGTGGCGCGCAGGTCGCGGCCCTCCATCGTCATCTCGCCGGCGCTCGCCGGAATGAGGCCCGAGATCACGCGCAGCAGCGTGGTCTTGCCGGCGCCGTTGGCGCCGATCACCGCGACGGCCTCGCCGGCCTCGACCCGCATCGTGAGCCCGAACAGCGCCTGGAAGGCGCCGTAGCCCGCGCTTACGTTCCTGAGCTCGAGCATCGCGGCCTCAGCTCATGCGGCCGCGTCCGCGCCGAGATAGACCTCGACGACGCGGCGGTCGGCCTGGGCGGCGCCCGGCGCGCCGTCGAAGATCTTCTCGCCGTGGTCGAGCACGACCACGCGATCGACGACGCGCATCAGCACGCCCATGATGTGCTCGACCCACACGATGGTGATCTTCATCTCCTTGCGGATCCGCTGCAGCATGTCGGCCGCCTGCTCCATCTCGCCGTGGTCGAGGCCGTTGAGGC
>CAZLBB010000240.1:0-4360 GCA_964557415.1 uncultured Rhodospirillaceae bacterium | reverse complement strand
GTGCCGCTGGTGGTGCGGCTGGAAGGCACCAACGTCGAGCTCGGCAAGAAGATCCTGGCCCAGTCCGGCCTGCCGATCGTCTCGGCCGACAACCTCGACCAGGCCGCGCAGAAGGTGGTCAAGGCCGTGAAGGAGGCGCAGTGATGGCGGTCCTCGTCGACGCCTCCACCAAGGTCATCTGCCAGGGCTTCACCGGCTCGCAGGGCACGTTCCATTCCGAGCAGGCGATCGCCTACGGCACGCGCATGGTCGGCGGCGTGACGCCCGGCAAGGGCGGCACCACGCATCTCGACCTGCCGGTATTCGACACCGTGGCCGACGCGGTGGCGAGGACCAAGGCCGACGCCTCGGTCATCTACGTGCCGCCGCCGTTCGCGGCCGACGCCATCCTCGAGGGGATCGACGCCGAGCTCAGACTGGTCGTGTGCATCACCGAGGGCATCCCGGTGCTCGACATGGTCAAGGTCAAGCGCGCGCTCGCCGGCACCAGGACGCGGCTGATCGGGCCGAACTGCCCGGGCATCATCACGCCGGAGGCGTGCAAGATCGGTATCATGCCCGGCCATATCCACCGCCGCGGCAAGGTCGGCATCGTCTCGCGCTCGGGCACGCTGACCTACGAGGCGGTGGCGCAGACCACGGCCGCCGGCCTCGGGCAGTCGACCTGCGTCGGCATCGGCGGCGACCCCGTCAACGGCACCAACTTCATCGACGTGCTGGACCTGTTCCTGGCCGACGACGAGACCAAGGGCATCATCATGATCGGCGAGATCGGCGGCACGGCCGAGGAAGAGGCCGCCCAGTTCCTCAAGGCCAACAACAAGGGCAAGAAGAAGAAGCCCGTCGTCGGCTTCATCGCCGGCGTCACGGCACCGCCGGGCCGCCGCATGGGCCATGCCGGCGCGATCATCTCCGGCGGCAAGGGCACCGCCGGCGACAAGATCGAGGCGATGAAGAGCGCGGGCGTCAAGGTCGCCAGCTCGCCCGCTTCGCTCGGCACCGCGATGCAGGAAGCGTTGAAGGGGTAGGGGAAGGCGCCCACATAGCCCTCGAGGGCCGGCGCCGCTTGCGGGGGGAAGCGCCGGCCCGAGGCTCACATCCGGGGGATCACCCCAGAGGACCGATATGACGTCTCCGCTCGACCAGATCTCCTTCCTCAACGGCAACAACGCCGTCTTCGTCTCCGAGCTGTACGCCCGCTATCTCGACAACCCGTCGAGCGTCGATCCGAGCTGGCGCGGCTTCTTCGAGGACATGCACGACGACGTGCGCGCCGTCCTGGGCGACATGCGCGGCGCCAGCTGGGCGCCGCGCGAAAGCCGCGTCATCGGCAACGGCGAGCTGGAACCGCCGCCGGCCGGCGAGGCCGCGGCGTTACTGCCGCCGCCGGTCAGCGCCGTGCCGATGGGCGTCGCCTCGGCCGACCGCGTGCGCCAGGCGACGCTCGATTCGATCCGCGCGCTGATGCTGATCCGCGCCTACCGCGTGCGCGGCCACCTCGAGGCCAAGCTCGATCCGCTGGGCTTGACGCCGCCCAAGCCGCACCCCGAGCTCGACCCGCGCACCTACGGCTTCTCCGAAGCCGACATGGACCGGAACATCTACATCAACTACGTCCTCGGCATGGAGAGCGCGCGGCTCAAGGACATCATCCAGGTGCTGCGCGAGACCTATTGCGGCTCGATCGGTGTCGAGTTCATGCACAGCTCGGAGCCCGACCAGAAGGCCTGGATCCAGGAGCGCGCCGAGGGCTTCCGCAACCACACCGACTTCACCGTCAAGGGCAAGCGCGCGATCCTCGAGCGGCTGATCGCGGCCGAGGCCTTCGAGCAGTTCCTCGACCGCAAGTACACCGGCACCAAGCGCTTCGGGCTGGAGGGCGGCGAGAGCCTGATCCCCGCGCTCGAGCAGATCCTCAAGCGCGGCGGGCAGCTCGGCCTGCGCGAGGTCGTCCTCGGCATGCCGCACCGCGGCCGGCTCAACGTGCTCGCCAACTTCATGGGCAAGCCCTTCACCGCGATCTTCTCCGAGTTCCAGGGCAATCCGGCCAATCCCGAGGACGTGCAGGGCTCCGGGGACGTCAAGTACCACCTCGGTACCTCGTCGGACCGCGAGTTCGACGGCAACGTCGTGCACCTGTCGCTCACCGCCAATCCGTCGCATCTCGAGGCGGTCAACCCGGTCGTGCTCGGCAAGGTGCGCGCGAAGCAGCGCCAGCTCGGCGACACCGACCGCGAGAAGGTCATGGGTCTGCTGTTGCACGGCGACGCCGCCTTCGCCGGCCAGGGCCTGGTGCCGGAATCGCTCGAGCTCAGCGAGCTCAAGGGCTATCGCACCGGCGGAACGGTGCATTTCATCGTCAACAACCAGATCGGCTTCACCACGAGCCCGTCCTACTCGCGCTCTTCGCCCTACTGCTCGGACGTGGCCAAGACGATCCAGGCGCCGATCCTGCACGTGAACGGCGACGACCCCGAGGCGGTGGTGCACGCCGCGCGCATGGCGATCGAGTTCCGGCAGAAGTTCAAGAAGGACGTGGTGGTGGACATGTTCTGCTACCGCCGCTACGGCCACAACGAGAGCGACGAGCCGGCGTTCACGCAGCCCCTGATGTACCGCAAGATCGCCGAGCATCCGACCACGCGCCAGCTCTACGGCGAAAGGCTCGTGCGCGAGGGCGTGCTGCAGCCGGGCGAACCCGAGGCGATGGTCAAGGCGTTCGAGAGCACGCTCGAGCAGGCCTACGAGGCGGCCGCGAGCTTCAAGCCGAACAAGGCCGACTGGCTCGAGGGCAAGTGGTCGGGGCTCGCGACCGCCAGCGGCGACGAGCGCCGCGGCGAGACGGCGGTCGAGCTCAATTTCCTCAAGGAAGTGGGCCTCAAGCTGTGCGAGGCGCCGGCGGGCTTCCACCTCAACCGCAAGATCGCGCGCCAGCTCGACGCCAAGCGCCGCGCGATCGACAGCGGCGACGGCATCGACTGGGCGACTGCGGAGTCGCTCGCCTTCGGCACGCTGCTGTGCGAAGGCACGCCGGTCCGGCTGTCCGGCCAGGACTGCGGCCGCGGCACGTTCTCGCAGCGCCACGCCGTGCTGATCGACCAGGCGAACGAGGAGCGCTTCGTGCCGCTCAACAACATCCGCTACGGCCAGGCGCCGTTCGAGGTGATCGACAGCCCGCTCGCCGAGGCTTCGGTGCTGGGCTTCGAATACGGCGTGTCGCTGGCCGAACCGCACATGCTGGTGATCTGGGAGGCGCAGTTCGGCGACTTTGCCAACGGCGCGCAGGTGATCATCGACCAGTTCATCAGCTCGGGCGAAAGCAAGTGGCTGCGCATGTCAGGTCTGGCGATGCTGCTGCCGCACGGCTTCGAGGGCCAGGGGCCCGAGCATTCCTCGGCCCGGCTCGAGCGCTTCCTGCAGCTCTGCGGCGAGGACAACATGCAGGTGGTCAACGTCACCACGCCGGCGAACTATTTCCACCTGCTGCGCCGCCAGATCCGGCGCGACTTCCGCAAGCCGCTGATCGTGATGTCGCCGAAGTCGCTGCTCCGGCACAAGCTGGCGACCTCGAAGCTCGCCGAGATGGGGCCGGGCACGACCTTCCACCGCCTCCTGTGGGACGACGCGACGCCCGCCGAGAAGAAGATCAGGCGCGTCGTGCTCTGCTCGGGCAAGGTCTACTACGACCTGTTCGAGGAACGGCAGAAGCGCGGCATCGACGACGTCTACCTGATGCGCGTCGAGCAGCTCTATCCCTTCCCGCTGCACACGCTTGGCAAGGAATTGCAGCGCTTCAGGTCGGCCGAGGTCGTGTGGTGCCAGGAGGAGCCGAAGAACATGGGCGCCTGGACCTTCGTGGCGCCGCGCATCGAGGACGTGCTGGGCCAGATCGGCGCCAAGCAGGACCGGCCGATCTATGTCGGCCGCGCCGAGGCGGCATCGCCGGCCACCGGCCTGCATCGCCGCCACGTCGAGGAGCAGAACCGGCTGGTGACCGAGGCGCTGACGGTCGGCGCCAAGTCTGCCGGCCGGTCGCGGCGATAGAAGCCGCGGCGATGGAATGGGTGCAATGACATGACGACCCGGATCGTGGTGCCCGCCCTGGGCGAGTCGGTGACCGAAGCGACGGTCGCGAAGTGGTTCAAGGCGGTCGGCGACGCCGTTTCGGCCGACGAGCCGCTGGTCGAGCTCGAGACGGACAAGGTCACCCTCGAGGTCAACGCGCCCGCCGCGGGCACGCTGTCCGAGATCGCCGCCGATACCGGCAGCAACGTCGCCGTCGGCGCGCTGCTCGGCGCGATCGCCGAGGGCGCCGCTGCCGCCGCCAGGCCGGCGGCCGCGCCGCCCAAGCCGGCCGCGG
>CAZLBB010000239.1:0-4384 GCA_964557415.1 uncultured Rhodospirillaceae bacterium | reverse complement strand
CCTCAAGGTGATGACGCGGTGCGCGCCCAACTCGCAGGAGCTGTCCGACCTGCTGTTCGCCTGGCGCGTGTGCAAGCACACCAAGTCGAACGCGATCGTCTACGCGCGCGGCGGCGCCACCACCGGCATCGGCGCCGGGCAGATGAGCCGCGTCGACGCCGCGCGCATCGGCGCCATCAAGGCGGCCGACGTCGCCAAGTCGGCCGGCCGCTCGCAGTCGGGCACGGTCGGCTCGGTGGTCGCCTCGGACGCCTTCTTCCCCTTCCCCGACGGGCTGGTCGCCGCGGCCGAGGCCGGCGCCACCGCCTTCATCCAGCCCGGCGGCTCGATGCGCGACGCCGAGGTCGTGGCCGAGGCCGACAGGCGCGGCCTCGCCATGGTCGCGACCGGAATGCGGCACTTCCGGCATTAAAGAAGAAGATCAACCACAGAGACACAGAGGCACAGAGGCACAGAGAAGAAGGAAGAGAGGGGTTCGCGGCCGCAGGCCGATCAAATCCATCTTCCTTTTCCCTTCGTGTCCTTCGTGTCCTTCGTGGTTGGTCTTTTCTGATTGAACCACGAAGGACACGAAGATCACGAAGGTAGGAGAAGAAGCTCGATGAAGCGGCCGCGCCGCGCGGAAGAAAGACCGTCTTCCCTCGTTCTTGTCTCTGTGCCTCTGTGGTTGACCTTTTCCTCTTCCGCCTTAAATCCGCCAAAGAAGGGCCGGACGATGAGCCCTCTCGGCCGCCCCCAATGCCAATCCTCGCCGGGAGATCCCCATGAAATTCCTGCGACTCCCCGCCCTGTCGCTCGCCGCGTCGATCGTCGCCTTCGCGCCATCCGCCTTCGCCCAAGCGTCGCTCGAGCTCAAGCGCGTCCTGCTGTCGACCGGCGGCGTCGGATATTTCGAGCTGGAGGCGACGGTCGAGGGCGACGCCGAGCTGGCGCTGCCGGTCAGGCTCGACCAGGTCGACGACGTCCTGAAGAGCATCGTCGTCTACGACGACAAGGGCGGCGTCGGCTCGATCCAGCTGCCGGGGCGCGAGCCCTTGTCCGAGGTGTTCCGCGACCTGCCGTTCGACCAGGACGCGCTCGATTCGGCCGAGGCGCTGCTGAACGCGCTGCGCGGGGCGGAGCTCTCGGTCGGCGGCCCGCGCCAGGTCTCCGGCCGCATCCTCAAGGTGGAGCCGGAGACCATCAGGCTGCCGAACGACGGCGGCACCATCACCAGGCACCGCATCACGCTGATGGCGGCCGACGGCATGCGCCAGGTCGTGCTGGAGGACACCGAGTCGCTGAAGTTCGCCGACCCCAAGATCCAGAATCAGGTCGACACCGCGCTCGCCGCCCTCGCGCGGCATCGCGTGCAGGACCAGCGCACGCTCGCCATCATGACGCGCGGCAAGGAGAAGCGCACGCTGCGCGTCGGCTACGTCGCCGCCGCGCCGCTGTGGAAGAGCACCTACCGCCTGCGCGTGCCCGACAGCGGCGCGGAAGGCAAAGGGCTGCTGCAGGGCTGGGCCGTGGTCGAGAACCTGAGCGGCAAGGACTGGAACAAGGTCGAGCTGACGCTGATCTCGGGCAATCCGGTCACCTTCCGCCAGCAGCTCTACAACGCCTATTTCGTCAACCGCCCGGAAGTGCCGGTCGAGGTGCTGGGCCGCGTGCTGCCGCCGCCCGACCAGGGCGCGCTCGGCCCGGCCGAGGCGAAGGTCGACAACCGCGGCCGTGCGATGCTGGAGCGCGGTCCCGCGGCGGCGATGGCGCCCCCGTCGCCGCCGCCCGCCTCGATGCCGCGCGCCGCGCTGGGCGGCTTCGCCGCCGCCGTCCCGGCGCCGGCGCCCGTGCCGCTGCCGGGCCAGGCCGAGCTGTTCGCCGCCGAGGCGGAGGAAGCGACGACGCAGGTGCTGTTCACCGCGCCGGCGCCGATTTCCGTCAAGTCGGGCGAGACCCTGGCCCTGCCGATCGTCGGCCGCGAGGTGCCGATCAAGCGCGTCGCGCTGTACCAGCCGCAGGTCAACGCCGCCCACCCGCTGGCGGCGGTGCGGCTGGTCAACGACACCGGCAGCGGCCTGCCGCCGGGCGTGCTGACGCTCTACGAGCGCGGCCGCAACGGCGCCGTGTTCTATGTCGGCGACGCGCGCCTGGGCTCGCTGCCGGCCGGCGAGGACCGGCTCCTGAGCTTCGCCGTCGACCAGAAGGTGCAGGTCGAGCGCGAGGTGAAGAGCCGCGAGTCCATCGCGCAGGCGAAGATCGCGCGCGGCGTGCTGACGCTGTCGATCACCGACGAGCAGACCACGCTCTACCGCGTCAAGGCGCCGGCCAACGAGGACCGCACGCTCCTGATCGAGCAGCCGCGCGTCGGCGGCTGGGACCTGGTGTCGCCGAAGCCCGGCGAGGTCGAGCTGACCCGCGGCCACTACCGCATCGCGCGGCCGCTGGCGAAGGGCGGCACGACCGCGGTCGAGGTCACGACGCAGCGCCCGCGCCAGAACCTGGTGCAGATCGCCGGGCTGAACCACCAGGCGCTGCTCGGCTACGCGCGCCAGGGCAGCATCCCCGCGCCGGTGCGCCAGGCGCTGGAGCGCATCGCCGGCATGCAGGCCGAGGTCGACAAGCTCGACCGCCAGGCCAGGGAAGCGGCCGCGCAGCGCGAGACCATCGCCAAGGACCAGGAGCGCCTGCGCCAGAACCTGGCAAGCGTGCCGGCGAACAGCGACCTCGCCAAGCGCTACCTCGCGACGATGAAGTCGCAGGAGGACCGCATCGACCTCTTGCGCCAGACCGAGGACGACACGCGCCACAAGCTGCATCAGGCGCGCGACGCGCTGGCCGACGCGATCGCGAAGCTGGAGGTGTAGGGAAAAGATCAACCACAGAGACACAGAGGCACAGAGAGAAGAAAGGAGAGAGGAATTTACGCGGCCGAGGGCCGCATCGAGATTCCTTCCTCTTCTCCTTCGTGTCCTTCGTGTCCTTCGTGGTTGGCCTGTTCAAAATGAACCACGAAGAGCACGAAGGACACGAAGGGGAGAAGGAAACCGGGGATTCGCAGCGCGGCGGCGCCGCGCGCAAATCCTCTTCTTCCTCTCCTCCTGTCTTCTCTGTGCCTCCGTGGTGAATCTTTTCCGCCTACGCCCGCACACGGGACATCAGGACCAGCCCGAGCAGCCAGAACAGCAGGATCGTCGCCATGCCGGCGCGCTGGCTTTGGGTAAGCGCGGTGATCCAGCCGAGCACGGCGGGGCCGAGGAAGGCGGTGGCCTTGCCGGAGAGCGCCAGCAGGCCGAACATCTCGGCGCGCTCCTCCTCCGGCGCCAGGCGCGCCATCATCGAGCGGCCGGCGGCCTGGGCCGGGCCGACGAACAGGCCGAGCGCGAGGCCGCCGATCCAGAACAGCGTCTTGCTCTCGGCCAGCAGCACCAGCACGCCGCACGCCAGCAGCCCGGCCAGCGCCAGCGCGATGGTGCGTTTGGCGCCGATGCGGTCGTCGAGCGGCGCGAAGGCGGCGGCGCCGACGCCGGCGGTGACGTTGAGCGCGATGCCGAACTGGATCACCTCGGCCAGCTCCATGCCGAAGGTGCCGGCGGCGTAGATGCCGCCGAAGGCGAACAGCGTGGCGAGCCCGTCGGCGTAGAACATGTGCGCGACGAGGAACCAGGCGGCGTCGGGACGGCGGCGCGCCTGCGTGATGGTGCGGCCGAGGCGCGCGAAGCCGCCGCGCACCGCGTCCACGACCGCGACGGCACGCGCCGCGCGGTCGGGCGTCAGGAGGAACAGCGGCAGGGCGAACAGCGCGAACCACAGCGCGGCGACGACCGGGGTCGCGCGCACGTTGGCCGCTTCCTCCTTGCCGAGGCCGAACCAGGGCTGGTCGGTCTGGATGAAGCCGACCAGGCAGAGCGCCAGGGCCGCGAGACCGCCGAGATAGCCGAGCCCCCAGCCCCAGCCCGACCAGCGCCCGAGCCGGTCCCGCGGCACGAGGTCGGGCAGCATGGCGTTGTAGAACACGCAGGCGAACTCGAACGCGACGGTGCCGACGACGACCAGCACCAGCGCGAGCAGCACGAAGTCCGGCGCGGGCTTGACGAACCACATCGCCGCCACCGCGGCGATGCAGGCGACGCTGAACACGCCGACCCAGGGCTTGCGCCGCCCGCCGCGGTCGGCGATGGCGCCCAGGATCGGCGACAGCACCGCGACGATCAGCGCCGCCGTGCTCTGCGCATGGCTCCACTGCACCGTCCCGGCTTCGGGCGACACCGCGACCGCCTGGGTGAAATAGGTCGCGAACACGAAGGTCGTGACCACCGTCGCCACGGCCGAGTTGGCCCAGTCGTACAGCGACCAGGCGACCAGCGCGCGGGTGGGGGTCACCGGGTCTTCCCGGTGTCGCAAC
>CAZLBB010000238.1:0-4425 GCA_964557415.1 uncultured Rhodospirillaceae bacterium | reverse complement strand
GGGTCGGCCGCATCCTCGCAGCGCGCGCCATCCGGCAGCGTGGCCCGGCACAGTTTCGTGCGCGTCGCGGCGACGCCGCGAGCGGTGAGCTCGCCCACCGTGATGTCCGCGCCCGTCAGGTCGGCGCCGCTGAAATCCGTGCCGGCCAGGATGGCGCCTTCGAGCTGGGCGCGGCGCAGGTCCGCATCGCGGAACACCGTGCTGGTCAGGTTCGCGTCGCGCAGGTCGGTGCGCCGCGTGAATTCCTTGCCATCGGCGCCGCGGATGGTGCTGGCATGCAGGCGCGCGCGGCTGAGGTTGACGTTGCTGAGGTTGGCGCCGCGCAGATCGGCGCCACGCAGGTCGGCATCGCCGAGATCGGCGCCGGACAGGTCGACGCCCCGCAGGTCGCAATTGGCGCAGTCGCGCGCCTTGCGCTCGATGAACAGCTTGCGCGTGCCGTCGACCGCCGAATCGGTGGTCTCCTTGGCGCCCTGCCACGCCTTGCTCGCGCCCGCCTTGGTCGCGTCCCACGCCTTGGCCGCGCCGGCCTTGGCGTCCTCGAAGGTGCTCGACAGGGCCCGGCCGGCCTTGTCGAGGAAATTCTCCGCCGCGGCCGCCTGCGCCAGGGCCATCGACCCCACGAGCACGGCGGCCAAGGTCGTTTTGCGGTACATCCGAAACCTCCTCGGCGCGCGTCGATCCGCGCGCCAGACATTCAAGTCGGCGGCCGGATCAACAGCCGCCGAGACCGGGGATTGCCCTCGCCGGCCCACGTTCCCTGCCTGTGCCACAGGATTGGGGAAACTTCGTGGCAGGGAATAACCCATTGAATATGCTGGGTCCAGCGGCGATTTCGCGATCGCTGGGCACCGCCGGCCGACCCCAGGGTTCGGCGCCGCCCGCCGCGGCATGGCGATGGGCGGCGCCGTTGGGGCCGGCCCCCCGGCCCGGCCGCGTCAGCGCCGCGGCGGCGCGTTCACGTGCAGGTGATTCCCGCTGTCGACCACGACCAGCTGGCCGGTGACGCCGGCAGCACCCTCGACGAACCAGAGGATCGCCTCGGCGACATCGTCGGCCGTGGTGTTGCGCTTCAGCGGCACGGTGGTGCGGAAATGCGTCGTGACGCTGGCGACCTGCTCGCTGCTCATGCCCTTCGCGTGCCAGGGCGTGATGGTGAAGCCCGGCGCCACGGCGTTGACGCGGATCTCCGGCGCCAGCACGCGCGCGAGCGACAGCGTCAGCGTGTTGAGCGCCGCCTTCGACGCGGCATAGGCGATCGAGCTGCCCACGCCGCTGAGGCCGGCATTGGAGGTGACGTTGACGACGCTGCCGTGACCCGTCTGGCGCAGCGCCGGGGCGGCGGCGCGCGCCATCTGGAAGGGGCCGACGACGTTGACCGCGGTCAGGCGCAGGAAGTCGTCGGCCGTAAGCCCGTCGAGGTTCGGCAGCGCGCAGAACTTGGTGACGCCCGCGTTGTTGACCAGCGCGTCGAGCCGCCCGAAGGCCTTGGTCGTCTCCTCCACGATGCGCCGGCAGTCGGCGTCCTGGCTGACGTCGCCGGCGACCACGATCGCCTTGGCGCCGGCCGCCTCGCATTGTTTCGCGACGGCTTCGGCCTCCTTCAGCGAGCGCGCCGCATTCAGCGTCACGTTCCAGCCGCGCTTGGCGAGCATGAGCGCCGTAGCGGCGCCCACGCCACTGGACGAGCCGGTGACGATCGCCGTGCGTTGAGCCATTCGTTTACCCCTTTCGGTCCAGATCGAACTGTTGGCGCTCGCGCCGCCGCCGGCTGAGGATGTAGCCGATCACGAAGAACGCAGCGGCGGTGACGACGGTGATGCCGCTGGAGAACGGCGCCAGGAGCAGACTCACGAAACCGAGAAAATACATCAGCCCGACCATGGCGCGCCCTCCTGCCGGCCGCAGCTCCCCCATGCAAAGCTACATGGTCGGCGGCGGGCCGGCCACCGGGACGGCAGCCCCGTGGCGAAACGCCGCCAGAGGGCATTACGTTGCGGCGATGACCCGACCCGACTCCGTGACGATCCTGGTCGACGGCGCCGGGCCCGTATCGGGCCTGTGGCTGGCTCAGAAAGCGCCGCGCGCCTGCCTCGTGCTGGCACATGGCGCCGGCGCGGGCATGCGGCACAGGGCGATGGCGGCAATCGCCGATGGGCTCGCCGCGCGCGGCATCGCCACGCTGCGCTACCAGTTTCCCTACCTGGAACGTGGGGCGAAGCGGCCAGACCCGCCGGCCGTCGCCCATGCCGCCGTGCGCGCCGCCGTGGCCGCGGCGGAGCGCCTGGCGCCGGGCCTGAAGCTGTTCGCCGGCGGCAAGTCGTTCGGCGGGCGCATGACCTCGCAGGCGCAGGCGGCCGCACCGCTGCCCGGCGTGCGCGGCCTCGTCTTCTTCGCCTTCCCGCTGCATCCGGCCGGCAAGCCGGGCGACGCGCGCGCCCGGCACCTGGCCGAGGTGGCCCTGCCGATGCTGTTCCTGCAGGGCACGCGCGACGCGCTGGCGGAGCCCGCGCTGCTCCGTCCCGCCGTCGCGCGGCTGGGGGCGCGCGCAACGCTCGCGCTGTTCGCCGAGGCCGACCACGCCTTCCATGTCCCGGCCAGGACCGGCCGCAAGGATACCGAGGTGCTGGCGATGATCCTCGATGCCGCCGCCGGCTGGATGGCGGTGCACTGACGCGCTAGCGAAAGCGCTTGGCGTAGGATTCGGGGCTGAAGCCGACGGTGAGCCGACCGTCGACGTCCAGCACGGGTCGCTTGATCATCGACGGCTGGGCGAGCATCAGCGCCATGGCCTTCTTGTCGTCGAGCCCGACCTTGTCCTTCTCCGGCAGCTTGCGGAAGGTCGTGCCGGCGCGGTTGAGCAGCGTTTCCCAGCCGACCGCGCGCGCCCAGTTCTCCAGGCGCGCGCGTTCGATTCCCGCAACCTTGTAGTCGTGGAAGGCGTAGGCGACGCCGTGGCCGTCGAGCCAAGCGCGCGCCTTCTTCATCGTGTCGCAGTTCCTGATGCCGTAGATCGTGACGGACTTGCGATTCGTCATGTCGCCCCCTCTCCACCTCGCGGGCCGCGCCAGGGAAGAGGAGGAGACTGCCCGAGGTTCCCCGCCGATTCCAGGCCGCCACGACCGCGCAACGAACGGACGCGCCGCCGGGCACGCGAGCCCTGCGGCGCGGCCGCTGCGTGCGACGGCCGCGCGGCGGCTACATCGCCCGGACGTTGCGCAGGAATCCGTCGACTTGGCCCTGAAGCTTGGACGACAGCTCGGCCTGCTGGTGGGCGATTCTCAGGACGCTCTCCGAGGAACGCCCGTTGCTTTCGGCCGCCTGCTTCACGCCGAAGATGTTGGTGGAAACCTCGCGCGTCGCCGCGGACTGCTCCTCGACCGCGCTGGAGATCGATGCGCTGATCTCGCTCACGGTGGCGATCACCTTGCCGATCTCGCGCATGGCCACGGCCATGGATTCGCTGGAGGCCTGGATGCCTTTGATCTGCTGCGCGATCTCGTCGGTCGCCTTGGCCGTCTGCTGCGCCAGGGCCTTGACCTCGGAAGCGACGACGGTGAAGCCCTTGCCGTGTTCGCCGGCGCGCGCGGCCTCGATCGTGGCGTTGAGCGCGAGCAGATTCGTCTGCGACGCGATGTCGTGGATGATCTTGGTTACCTCGCCGATCTTGCCGGCCGCGACCACCAGATCGCTGACGATCTTGCCGGACTTGGTCGATTCCGAGACCGCCAGCCCGGACACGCGCGCGGCCTCGGCCACCTGGCGCGAGATCTCGTTGACCGACGCGGCGAGTTCCTCGGTCGCGGTGGCGACAACGGAGGACTGCTGGTTGGTCTGCTCGGCCGCCGCGGCCAGCGTCTGCGCGCTGCCCTCCATCTCGCCGGCGGAAGCCGACACCGAATCGACCAGCGCCTTGACGCCGTTCTCGAATGCGTCGGCCAGCTTGCCGGCCTCCATCTTGCGGCCGGTCAGGTCGATGGCGTATTTCACGACCTTGCAGGGCTTGCCGTTGAGATCGAGGATCGGGTTGTAGGTCGCCTCGATCCACACCTCCTTGCCGCCCTTGCCCAGGCGCTTGTACTGCGCGGCCTGGTACTCGCCCCGGCCCAGCCTGGCCCAGAACTCGCGGTACTCGGCGCTGGCGGCGAACGCCGGCTCGGCGAACATGGAGTGATGCTTGCCCTCGATCTCGGCGAGCGTATAGCCCATCACGTCGAGGAAGTTCTTGTTCGCCGTGATGATCGTGCCGTCCAGCCGGAACTCGATCACCGCCTGCGAGCGCTTGATCGCGTTCACCTGGCCCAGCAGGTCGGCGTATTCGGTCTTCTGCCGCGTCACGTCGGTGGCGTACTTCACCACCTTGAAGGGCATGCCGTTGAGATCGAGGATCGGGTTGTAGGTCGCCTCGATCCACACCTCCTTGCC
>CAZLBB010000237.1:0-4437 GCA_964557415.1 uncultured Rhodospirillaceae bacterium | reverse complement strand
ACCATCCGCTCGACTGCCCGATCTGCGACCAGGGCGGCGAGTGCGACCTGCAGGACCAGGCCATGGCCTATGGCTTCGACCGCGGCCGCTATGCCGAGAACAAGCGCGCGGTCAAAGACAAGTACATGGGCCCGCTGATCAAGACGATCATGACCCGCTGCATCCATTGCACGCGCTGCGTGCGCTTCGCGACCGAAGTGGCGGGCGTCGAGGAGCTGGGCGCGCTCGGCCGCGGCGAGCACATGGAGATCACGACCTATCTCGAGAAGGCGCTGGCCTCGGAGGTTTCGGCCAACGTCATCGACCTGTGCCCGGTCGGCGCACTGACATCGAAGCCCTACGCCTTCGAGGCGCGGCCCTGGGAGCTGCGCAAGACCGAGAGCGTCGACGTGATGGACGCGCTTGGCAGCGCCGTCCGCGTCGACACGCGCGGGCGCGAGGTGATGCGCGTGCTGCCCCGGCTCAACGAGGACGTCAACGAGGAGTGGATCTCCGACAAGACGCGCTATGCCTGCGACGGGCTGCAGCGCCAGCGGCTGGATCGGCCCTATGCACGCAAGGGCGGCAAGCTTGCGCCGGTTTCCTGGCGCGATGCTCTCGCCATCGCCGCGGAGAAGCTGAACGCGACCCGGCCCGACCGCGTCGCGGCACTGGCCGGCGATTTGTGCGACGCCGAGTCGATGTTCGCGCTCAAGGGGCTGATGGCGGCACTGGGCGTGCCGCACGTCGAGTGCCGCCAGGACGGGGCGGCGATCCCGGCCGGCGAGCGCGCCGGCTACCTGTTCAATACGACCATCGCCGGCATCGAGCGCGCCGATGTCTGCCTGCTGGTCGGCGCCAACCCGCGCTGGGAAGCGGCGGTGCTGAACACGCGGCTGCGCAAGCGCTTCCTGATGGGCGGCTTCACCATCGCCGCGATCGGGCCGGCGCTCGACCTGACCTTCCCGGTCGAGATGCTCGGCGACGGGCCGAAGACCCTGGGCGAGATCGCGGCGGGCACGCATCCCTTCGCCCAGAAGCTCAAGGATGCCAAGGCGCCCATGGTCATCGTCGGCATGGGCGCGCTGGCGCGGCCGGACGGCGCCGCCGTCTACGCCGCGGCGCGCAGGCTCGGCGCCACGCTGCAGCGCGAGGGCTGGAACGGGTTCAACCTGCTGCACACGGCCGCTGCGCGCGTCGCCGGCCTCGATCTCGGCCTCGTGCCGGGCGGCAGCCTGAAGGACGTGAACGCCATCCTCGATGCCGCCGGCGCGGGTGCGCTCGACGTCGTCTACCTGCTCGGGGCCGACGAGATCGACATGCGCCGGCTGGGCAAGGCCTTCGTCATCTACCAGGGCCACCACGGGGACCGCGGCGCGCATCGCGCCGACCTGATCCTGCCCGGCGCCGCCTACACCGAGAAGAACGGCATCTACGTGAACACCGAGGGGCGCGTGCAGCTCGGTCTGCTCGCCGCCGCGCCGCCGGGCGAGGCGCGCGAGGACTGGAAGATTCTGCGCGCCGTCTCCGAGGGCGTCGGCAAGCGGCTGTCCTACGACACACTCGACCAGCTGCGCCAGGCGCTGGTCAAGGCGCATCCGAGCCTCGCCCGCATCGGCGCGGTCGCGCCGGCGACGCTGGGGGACACGGGCGCGTCCGGCCCCGGTCAGACGTCCTCCGGGCCGTTCGCCTATCCGATCGCCAATTTCTACATGACCGACCCGATCAGCCGCGCCTCGGCCACCATGGCGGAATGCAGCTCGGTGTTCCTCGGCGGCGGCGCGGCGAGGACGGGCACCCATGGCTGAGTTCTGGTCCGCATACGCGCTGCCGACGATCATCATGGTCGTGCAGATCGTCGTCGTCGTCGGCATCATCATGGTCTGCGTCGCCTACCTCACGCTCGCCGAGCGCAAGGTGCTGGCGGCGATGCAGCTGCGCATGGGCCCGAACGTCGTGGGCCCGTTCGGCCTGTTCCAGCCGATCGCCGACGGGCTCAAGCTCCTCACCAAGGAAACCGTGATCCCGTCCGGCGCCAACCGGGCCATCTTCGTGCTGGCGCCGATGCTGACCTTCATCCTGGCGCTCGTGGCCTGGGCGGTAATCCCGTTCGGCGCCGGCATGGTGCTCGCCGACATCAACGTCGGCATCCTCTACCTGTTCGCCATCTCGTCGATGGGCGTCTACGGCATCGTCATGGCCGGCTGGGCCAGCAACTCGAAATATGCCTTCCTCGGCGCACTGCGCTCGGCGGCGCAGATGGTGTCGTACGAGGTGTCGATCGGCTTCGTGATCGTGACCGTGCTGATGTGCGCCGGCTCGATGAACCTGAGCAGGATCGTCGAGGCGCAGAACACCGCGTGGGGCTTCCTAGGCTGGTACTGGCTGCCGCTGTTCCCGATGTTCATCCTGTTCTTCATCTCGGGCCTGGCGGAGACCAACCGCACGCCGTTCGATCTGGTCGAGGGCGAGTCCGAGCTGGTGGCGGGGTACTTCGTCGAGTACTCGTCGATGACCTTCGCGCTGTTCTATCTCGGCGAATACGCCAACATGATCCTGATCAGCGCGATGACGGCGGTCCTGTTCATGGGCGGCTGGCTGCCGCCGTTCGACATCGCGCCCTTCAACTGGATACCCGGGCCGATCTGGTTCTTCCTCAAGACCTGCATCGGCCTGTTCGTGTTCCTGTGGGCGCGCGCCACCTTCCCGCGCTACCGCTACGACCAGCTGATGCGGCTGGGCTGGAAGGTGTTCCTGCCGTTCTCGCTCGCCTGGGTCGCGCTGACCGCGGGCGTTTTGGTCTACGGCGGCTTCGTGTAGGGCGACGGGGGGAAGGGAGAAGCGACATGGCATTCCTCGACCGCACCGCTCGCAGCTTCCTGCTGTGGGAGCTGGTGAAGGGCCTCGGCTTGACCTTCAGCTACATGTTCAAGCCGAAATACACGATCAACTATCCGTTCGAGAAAGGACCGCTGAGCCCGCGCTTTCGCGGCGAGCACGCGCTCAGGCGCTACGCGAACGGCGAGGAGCGCTGCATCGCCTGCAAGCTGTGCGAGGCGGTCTGCCCGGCGCTCGCCATCACGATCGAGGCCGAGCCGCGCGCCGACGGCAGCCGCCGCACGACGCGCTACGACATTGACATGACCAAGTGCATCTATTGCGGCCTGTGCCAGGAGGCCTGTCCGGTCGATGCCATCGTCGAGGGGCCGAACTTCGAGTTCGCGACCGAGACGCGCGAGGAGCTTTTCTACAACAAGGACAAGCTGCTCGCGAACGGCGACCGCTGGGAAGCGGAGATCGCCGCCAACATCGTCGCCGACGCGCCGTATCGCTGAGCGGAAGGGGCTAGGGGGAACCGTTGTCGGCTGAAATCCAGCGAGCCACCCACCGGCGTCATGGCCGGGCTTGTCCCGGCCATCCACGTCGGGGCAACGGCAAACTCCTGGCGAGTGCGCGCGAGCAGACGTGTCGCCGGCAGGCGTTCAACGGCATCGCTGTCGGCAGCCGGCCGACGCGGAAGGCCGGGACAAGCCCGGCCATGACGATCGTGGCGAAGGGGGGCGGTTCGCCTGTGACGTTGGGTAGCCGCATATGATCATCCAGGCGCTGGCGTTCTACATGTTTGCCGCCGTGGTCGTGGCATCGGGCGTGATGGTGGTCGCCGCGCGCAACCCGGTGCATTCCGTGCTGTTCCTGATCCTCGCCTTCTTCAACGCGGCCGGGCTGTTCGTTCTCCTGGGCGCCGAGTTCCTGGCGATGATCCTCGTCATCGTCTATGTCGGCGCCGTCGCGGTGCTGTTCCTGTTCGTCGTGATGATGCTCGACATCAACTTCGTAGCGCTGCGCGAGGGCTTCATCAGGTACCTGCCGGTCGGTGCAGCCGTCGGCCTCGTGCTGCTGGCCGAGCTCCTCCTGGTAGTCGGCGGCTGGAGCTTCGCCCCGCGCGCCAAGGCCGTGCGCGACGCGCCGGTGCCGCCCGCCGACACCGTCACCAACACCCAGGCGCTCGGGCAGATCCTCTACACGGACCACATCTACCTGTTCCAGGCGGCGGGCCTCGTGCTGCTGGTCGCGATGGTCGGCGCCATCGTGCTTACCTTGCGCGAGCGCGCCGGCGTGCGACGCCAGAGGGTCGCCGTCCAGATCGGCCGCCGGCGCGACGAGGCGATCGAGATCCGCAAGCTGCCGCCGGCCGGCGTGCGCGGGGCGGGGGAGTAGGCGATGACCATCGGGCTCGGGCACTACCTGACGGTCGCTGCGATCCTGTTCACGACCGGCATCTTCGGCATCTTCCTCAACCGCAAGAACGTCATCATCATCCTGATGTCGGTCGAGTTGATGCTGCTGGCCGTCAACATCAACCTGGTGTCATTCTCGGCCTTCCTCGGCGACCTGATCGGCCAGGTCTTCGCCATGTTCGTGCTGACCGTGGCGGCGGCGGAGGCCGCGATCGGGCTC
>CAZLBB010000236.1:0-4438 GCA_964557415.1 uncultured Rhodospirillaceae bacterium | reverse complement strand
CGCGTGTACCAGCGGCGGGCGGCAGGGTCAGGCTCGAGCGGCCGGCCAGGGTCTGACCGATGCCGACCGGCGGGGCTTGCGGGCTGAGCGGGGCGGGCGCCGCGCCGGCCTGTGGCGGCAGCGTGGCCGGGGGCGGCGCGGCGGGCTGCTCCGCCTGCTGCGGCCGCGGACCGCCGCCTTCGAGCGCACGCAGGCGGAAATCGACGTCGCCGACCAGCTTGTCCAGCCGGTTCTGCAGACTCTGGTTCTGGTACGTCAGCTCCTCGAGCCGGCCGGTGATGGCGGCGAGCACGCCTTCCATCTCGCTCAAGCGCACGTCCATGCGCGCGATGGCCGCCTCGGAGCCGCCGCCCGCGCCGGCCGCCGCATAGGGCGCCGCGCCCGCCGCGGCGCCGGGTGCGCGGCCATAGGCATTGCGCTGCAGCGTCGCCAGCTCGCGCTCGAGCCGGTCCATGCGGTCGATCACCTGCTGCATGTCGCGGCTCTGCGCGCGCGCCTCGAAGCCCTGCCCGACGGCAAGCCAAGCGAGCGCGCCGGCCGCCGCCGCAAGCGCGAGACGCGCCGGCCGGCGCCGGGCGGTCGCGATCGCCGGCGCGGCGATCGGCGGGGCGGGATTGCGGCCAACGGGATTGGAAAACGAGGATGTCATTGCGTCCATGCCACGACCCGGTTCGTCACGAGACGGTCGCCCTGAGGCGCGAGGGCACGGCGGATGTGGCGATGCGGGCGCCGCGCATGCCGACACTGCCGTCCGTTTCCGGCGATAATAAGGCGCAAGCCCGGTCATCCGCCACCGCGGATGGCCGGGCCGACATGCACCGGAGCTTAAGTGGCGCGCCGCCAGGCGGCGCGCGAAGAAACCGGCCGTCCGATCAGTTCACCACGGTGACGCTGCGGCGGTTCTGTGCCCAGGCCTGGTCGGTCGAGCCGACCACGGCCGGACGCTCCTTGCCGTAGCTGATCGTGCGCACGCGGTTCGGCGGGATGCCGAGCGCGACCAGGTAGTTCTTCACCGCCGTGGCGCGGCGCTCGCCGAGCGCAAGGTTGTATTCGCGCGTGCCGCGTTCGTCGCAATGGCCTTCCACGGTGACCGTGACGGTCGGGTATTTCTTGAGCCAGGCCGCCTGCTTCTCGACCGTGCCGCGCGCCTCGGGCGTCAGATCCGAACGGTCGGTGTCGAAGAACACGCGATCGCCGACGCTCTGGACGAATTCCTCCTTCGAGCCCGGCGCCGGGCCGGTGGGCGGGCGGACGGCCTGTTGCGGCGGCGGTGCCGCCGGAGCCGGCGCGGCCTGGGTACCACCGGTTCCCTTCAGCTCGACCACCTCCTCGGGCGTGGAGCTGCACGCGGCAAGCAGAACCGCCGCGGCCAAGATACCTAGAACTCTGACGTGCATGTCGAACTCCTTCACAGATCGCCCGTTTGCGGGCGCGCAACGCCGACGAAAGCCCCACAGCCGCTCGGACCGGCACTTATACACATGGCCGGTGTCAAATTACAACAGTCGATAGCAATAGCCCAACCATGTTTTTTCCTGCCAAATCAGTCGTGTCGGCCGCGATCATCAAGTAGCTAGGGAATTAGCGGCGACCACGCCGGATCGGATGCGTCGGTCGGCGTCACCACCTCCCGCAGGTTGTACCCGGTCAGGTCGACACTATGCAGCCGGCTGGTGCCGCCCTTGCCCGAGGCGTCGCTCTGGGTCTGGCGGAAGAACATCAGCACGCGTCCGTTCGGCGCCCAGGTCGGCCCCTCGTCGAGGAAGCTCGACGCCAGCAGCCGCTCGCCGCTGCCGTCGGTCTTCATCACCCCGATGTAGAAGGTGTTGTTGCCTTTGCCGAACTTTGTGAAGGCGATCAGATCGCCGCGCGGCGACCATACCGGCGTCGCGTAGCGGCCGTCGCCGAAGCTGATGCGGCGCACGTTCCTGCCGTCGGCATCCATGATGTAGAGCTGCTGCGCGCCGCCGCGGTCCGAGTTGAACACCACCTGCCGGCCGTCCGGCGACATCGACGGCGAGGTGTCGATCGCGGGATGGTTCGTCAGCCGCTTCACCAGCCGCGTGCGCAGGTCCATCGAGTAGATCTCGGAGTTGCCGTCGGTCGACAGGCTCATGATCACGCTGTTGCCGTCGGGCGAGAAGCGCGGCGCGAAGGTCATGCCCGGGAAGTCGCCGAGCACCTCCTGCTGGCCGGTGTCGATGTTGAAGATGTATACGCGCGGCTGCCCGTTGAAATACGAGAGATAGGTGATGTCCTGCGTCGTCGGCGAGAAGCGCGGCGTCAGCACCAGCGCCGAGCCGTCGGTCAGGAAGCGGTGGTTGGCGCCGTCCTGGTCCATGATCGCCAGGCGCTTGATGCGGCGGTTCTGCGGCCCGGCCTCGGACACGTAGACGATGCGCGTGTCGAAATAACCGTCCTCGCCGGTGATGCGCTTGTAGATCTGGTCCGAGATGATGTGTGCCACGCGGCGCCAGTTCTGCGGCACCGTGAAATAGGCGAGACCGACCATCTGGTTCTCGGCGACCGCGTCCCACAGGCGGAACTCGATCTTCAGCCTGCCGTCGGTCTGCACCTCGGCGGCGCCGGTGACCAGCGCCTGCGCCGCGATCGCACGCCAGTCGGCGAAGCGCGGCTGGGTCTGCAGCGCCTCGGGCGTCTGGATGAAGGCGCGCGGGTCGATCGGCTTGAACAGGCCGGACCGCTCGAGGTCCGCGGAGATGACCTGCGCCAGCTCGCGCCCCGCCGTCGTCGCCGCGTCGTTCTTGCCGAAGAACGGCGTGATGGCGATCGGCATCGGCTCGACGTTGCCCTGCGTGATGTCGATGCGGAGCTGCGCGCGGGCCGCGGGAGCCAGGACGAGCACCAGCGCGAAGGCCGCGAGGGCGAGCAGGCGTCTCATCATCACATCCCCAGCATCGCCTTCGGATCGAATACCAGCACGAAGTATCTCCATTGCTCGTACTTCTCCCGCGGTAATCTCAGTGGCAGTCCGTTGATCCCGGCGCAACGGGGATTGAGCACGGCGCGTTCCGCCGCTTCAGTGGCGCTCAGGTAGAACGGGTCGCTCGTCATGCGCATGTTGCGGCGCGCCTGCGCGCGCTGGATGGTGCCGTCCGGGTTGGCCCAGACCTCGACCTCCACCACCATATCCTGCGCGTTGCGGCCGCCGAAGTTCGGGTTCCAGCACGGCTTGATCTGCTCGCGCACGCCGTCGAGCTCCGTGCCGGTCAGCTGCTGCGCGAGGTTCATCGCGGTCTGCGGCGGCGGCTGCACCTGCGCCTGCTTGGGCTGCGGCGGCGTCAGCTGCGGCGCGCGGGCTTGCTTCAGCTGCTCGATCGTCTTCAGCACCGAGGTGAAATCGTCCTGCTTCTTCGACGGCTCGGGCTTCTTCGGCTCCGGCTTCGGCGGCGGCTTCGGCGCCTCGACTTTCTTCGGCGGCGGTGGCGGCGGCGGCTTGACCTCGGGCTTGGGCGCCTCGACCACCTTGGGCGGCGGCGGGGGCGGCGGCTCGGGCTTCGGCGGCTCGACCTTGGGCGGCTCGGGCTTGGCCGCCTCCTGCGGCGGCGGGGGCGGCGGTGGCGGTGGCGGCGGCGGCGGCGGCTCGATCTTCGTCTCCTTGGGCGGATCGGGCAGCTTGGGCGGCTCCAGCGGCTTCGGCTTGGGCGGCTCGACCTTGGGCGCGGCCGGCTTCTCCGCGATTGTGACGAAGTCGACCGGCACGACCTGGTCGAGCACCGAGCGCGGGGTCGAGCTGTAGGGGATGCCGACGACCAGCGCCGCCAGGATCGCGCCGTGCAGCGCCACCGAGACGGCGAAGCCGACGCGCATCTCGGTGCGGTCGGACCAGTCACTCTCGTCGCCGGGGCGCGTCGGTATGGCGCGGCGGTCGCTCATCGGTCGGCTGACCTCGTCACGGCCTCACACCTTGCTTCTGCGCCTGCGCCCGCTGCGCCGCCAGCGCCACCTCGATCGGGTCGAAGATCAGGTCGACCTTGGCGAAGCCCGCGCCCTGCAGCCGCTCCATCAGGTCGAGCACGGCGCCGTAGCGCTGTTCGGCATCGACGCGCAGCGAGACGCGCGTGTCCTTCTTGGCCTCCGAGATCGCCTTGAGGCGCGGCGTCAGCGCGTCGCTCTCGAGCGGCGTATCCATCAGGAAGATCTTGCCCTCGCGGTCGAGCGTGATCACCAGCCGCTCCTGCTGGTCGGTGATCGGCTTGGCCTCGACGTTGGGCAGACGCACGGGGACGGTGGTCGAGATCAGCGGCGCGGCGATCATGAAGACGACCAGCAGCACCAGCATCACGTCGACGAAGGGCGTGACGTTGATGTCGCTGATGCGCCGCGTCATGCGCACGCCGCGCGGACGCCCGCCGCCGCCCATCAAGGCCGCCGCCATCGCCTCAGCTCCGCCTGCGCGCCGGCGGCGCGGCGGCCG
>CAZLBB010000235.1:0-4453 GCA_964557415.1 uncultured Rhodospirillaceae bacterium | reverse complement strand
CGCTTTGGGCTAGATCAACGGCGCCATGGCCGACGCAACTGCGCCTCCCGCCACGATCTGCGTCTATGTCGGGCTCGATCTCGTGGGCGACGGGCTGATGAAGCTGCCGTTCCTGCGCGCGCTGCGCCGGGCCTGGCCCGACGCACGCATCGCCTGGCTGGCCGGCAAGGGCCGCAGCGCCTTCGCGCACGAGCTGGCGCCGCTTGCGCGCGGCTTGATCGACGAGGTGATCGAGGACGCCGGCATCGGCTCGCGCGCGGGCGAGTTGCTCGCCCGCCCGCTCGCCGGCCGCCGCTTCGACCTCGTCATCGACACGCAGCGCCGCGTGTTGACCACGCTGATCCTCCGGCGCATCCGCCACGGCGCGTTCGTCTCGGGCGCTGCCGGCTTTCTGCTGTCGCATCGGCGCCCGCGCCTGCCCTACGCCAAGCCGAAGGCGATGATCCGCCAGATGCTGGACCTGGTCGAGGTCGCCTCCGGCCAGCCCGCGCGACCGGAGGCGAAGCTCGCGATCGATGCCGCGGTGGAGCAGGAAGCGGCGACGCTACTGCCGCCGGGTCCGGCCTATGTCGGCGTGGCGCCCGGCGCCGGCGGACGCCACAAGTGCTGGCCGCTCGAGAACTACGTCGAGCTGGGGCGCCGCATCGCGGCCGCCGGCCGCGCGCCGGCTTTCATCCTCGGCCCCGGCGAGGCGGCGTGGGTCGAAGCCTGCCGCGCCGTCGGGGGCGCGCTTCTGCCGCTGCAGGACGCGGCCGCCCGGGGGATCCCCGTCACGCCGACGCTCACGATCGCGCTCGCTCGCCGTCTCGCCGCCGCCGTCGCCAACGACAGCGGCGCCGGCCACATGCTGGCCGCCGGCGACGTCAGGCTGGTCTCGCTGTTCGGCCCGACCTCGCCCGACAAGTTCGCGCCCATGACCCCGGTGCTGCGCGTGCTCCGCGCGCAGGATTTCGGCGGCGATGCGATGGCGGCGATCCCGGTGGACGCGGTGGAGCAGGCGCTGATGGAGCTCGTCGGCCCGCGCTAGCTGCCCGCGCTGCGCAGTGCTGCCGGCTGCGTCAGCGGAAAGCGCCGCATCAGCACCATCAGCAGCACCAGCCCCGGCAGTGCCGCCAGCGTGCTCAGGAGGAAGAACGGCACCCAGCCCAGCGCCTCGGCCAGCACGCCGCCGGAGGCCGACAGGATGCGCTGCGGCACGGCGGCAAGCGCCGACAGCAGGGCGTATTGCGTCGCGGTGAAGCGCGCGTTGCACAGGACCGACAGGTACGCGACGAACGCCGCCGATCCCAGGCCGCCGCAGAAATTTTCGATGCCGATCGTCGCCGTCAGCATCCAGATGTCGTGGCCGGCCAAGGCCAGCGCGACGTACATCAGGTTGGACAGCATCTGCAGCACGCCGGCAATCAAGAGGCCGCGATAGATGCCGGCGCGGAACACCAGCATGCCGCCCGCGGCGACGCCGGTCAGCGTGGCGGCGACGCCGAATACCTTGCTGACATTGGCGATCTCGATCTTGCTGAAGCCGGTCTGGACGTAGAACGGGCTGGTCATCACGCCCGCGAGCGCGTCGCCGAACTTGTAAAGCACGACGACCACCAGGATCAGCAGCCAGGCCTCGCGCCGCATGATGTCGACGAACGGTGCGACCACGGCCGTTTCGAACCAGTCGCGCGCGCGTTCGGCCGGCGTGGCACCGGGCAGCGGGGCCAGCGCGTCGCGCGAAGACTCCGGCTCGTCCATCATCAGGACGGCCGCCATGCCGATGCCCATGAGCGTGGCCATGACGGTGAAGGCGAAGCTCCAGCCGCCGAACGCCGCGGCATAGAGCGCGCCGGCGCCGCTCGCCAGCATGCCGCCGCGATAGCCCCACTGCGTCGCCGCCGCACCCAAGCCCTGCTGCTCGGGCGCCAGCAGCTCGATGCGGATGGCGTCGATGACGATGTCCTGCGTCGCCGACAGGAAGGCGACGGCGACCGCGGCAAGCACGGTCCACCACAGCGCCGTCGCCGGATCAGCCTGCCCGACGGCGAAGATCGCAAGGGCCAGCAGCGCCTGGACCAGCAGCGCCCAGCCACGCCGGCGCCCGAGCCGCCGCGTCAGCCAGGGCAGGGGCACGCGGTCGACGATCGGCGCCCACAGGAACTTGAGCGTGTAGGAAAGGCCGATCAGCGCCGCGAAGCCGATCGCCCGCAGCGAAACGCCGGATTCCGCCAGCCAGATGCCGAGCGTGGCGCCGCTCAGCGCCAGCGGCAGGCCGCTGGAGAAACCCTGCAGCAGGACGATCAGGATTTTGCGGTCCCGCACCGCCTGAGCGACGCCGCGCCAGCCGCGCGTCTGCCCGCGCTTGCGAGAGACAGCGGAGGCGGGCGCGCTCAGCCCAGCTTCTCCCGGACCAGCGCCTTGAGATCGGTTTCCGGCCGCGCGCCGAAGTGCGAGATCACCTCGGCGGCGGCCAGGCTGGCGATCTTGCCGCAGCGGCGCAGATCGTCGCCTCGGCTGAACGCATGGAGGAAACCGGCGGCGTAGAGATCGCCGGCGCCGGTCGTGTCGACGACCTTCGCGACCGGCGCCGCGTCGATCACGTGCAGCTCGTCGTTGCGCACGATCACCGATCCCTTGGGCCCGCGCGTCAGCACCGCGACCTCGCAGTGGTCGCGCACCGCCTGCAGCGCGGCGTCGAAGTCCGGCGCCTTGTACAGCGAGATCAACTCGGCCTCGTTCGCGAACAGGATGTCGATGTGGTCGCGCACCAGCGTCAGGAAGGATTCGCGATGGCGGTCGACGCAGAATGGGTCGCTCAGCGTCAGCGACACGCGCCGCTTGGCCTGGTGCGCGATGCGCGCAGCGCGCAGGAAGGCCTCCTTGGCGCGCGGCCTGTCCCACAGATAGCCCTCGAGGTAGGTCACGCTGGCGGCCGCGACCTTTTGCTCGTCGACGTCCTCCGGCCCCAGGTTCACGCAGGCGCCGAGATAGGTGTTCATGGTGCGCAGCGCGTCGGGCGTCACCAGGATCAGGCAGCGCGCGGTCGGCGTGCCTTCCCTGTCGGGCGTCGTGTCGAACGTCACGCCGGCGGCGCGGATGTCGTGGCGGAAAACCTGGCCGAGCTGGTCGTCGTTGACCTTGCCGATATAGGCTGCCCGCCCGCCGAGCGCGGCAATTCCGGCCATGGTGTTGGCGCAGGACCCGCCCGAGATCTCCCGTCCCGGCCCCATGCGCGCATAGAGCTCGTCCGCGCGCTCGGCGTCGATCAGGGTCATGATGTTCTTATTGAGCTTGTTGGCGGCGAGGAACGCGTCGTCGGCCTGCGCGATGACGTCGACGATGGCGTTGCCGATGCCCACTACATCGAACGTCGCCGCCGCTTTCTGGGCCTTGGTCATGGCTTCCTGTTGCCTGCTGGAAGGGCGCGCCGCCAGCGTGCTCGCGGGCGCCGAAGGAATGCGGCGCAGTATAGTCGGCATCGTCCCGGCGGCAAGAAGCCTCGGCGCTTGCGCGCGGCCGCGGCGCGGTCTTACATCCGGGGCGTCCTATCCGCGGGTTGCCGATGCTCCTCTCCGCTTTCTCCAAGGCCGTCGCCCAGCTGTCCGATCCGGCGCTGCGCAACGTCCTGCTGCGCGCGATGGCAGGCGCGGCCGGCATCTACGTGCTGCTCTGCGCTGTCCTGTGGATCGCGTTCGCGCGCATCAGCCTGTCGGACATTGCGTGGCTCGACACGGCGATCGACGTCCTCGGCGCCTTCGCGGTGTTCGTGGTCGCGATCCTGCTGTTCCCGGCCACGGTCAGCGCGCTGGTCGGGCTGTTCCTGGAAGAGGTCGCCGGCGCCGTCGAGCGCGAGCACTATCCCGGCCTGCCGCCGGCACTCACGCAGGGCGTGGGCGAAAGCGCCCTCGCGGGCCTCCGCTTCGCGCTTGTTGCCCTGGCGTTGAATATCGCTGCGCTGCCTCTCTACCTCGTACTGTTACTTCTACCGCCCTTGAACGTCTTTGTCTTTTTCGGGGTGAACGGGTATCTTCTCGGCCGGGAGTATTTCGAGCTGGCGGCCGCGCGCCGCATGCCGCTCGAGGAGGCCAGGGAGCTTCGCCGGCGCCATCGCGGCACGGTGATCCTGGCCGGGGGACTGACGGCGCTGCTGCTCACCGTCCCCGTGGTCAACCTGGCCGCGCCCATCATCGGGACCGCGGCCATGGTGCATATCCTCGAGGCGCTGCGACGGCGATCCGGCGCGGCTCCCGCGAACAACAAGCCCGGGCGGCAGGGACCGCCCTAGTGGATGAGGGAGCAGGTAGATGTTTCGGCGACGCAAGGGCGATGACGACGGCAGCATGGGTTCGACGGCGCAAGGCGGCACGGAGCCCGGATCGGGCGATCTGCCGGCGCTGAAGCCTTTCATGCGCGCCAGCAGCGAAGAGACCCTGGCGCCCGCGCGGCCGGCGGTGCCGACGCCGCCCGCGGC
>CAZLBB010000234.1:0-4598 GCA_964557415.1 uncultured Rhodospirillaceae bacterium | reverse complement strand
CGCCAGCAGCACGAGCGCAAGCGCCCCGAAGAGCATCGAACGCGACATTTCCCCCTCCCCTGCCCGGCACATGGCCATGTTCCAGCGGCGCAGACTAGCGCATGTCCGGCCTTTTCAGAACCCTTCCGGCCGGCCGAGAACCGGCCAAGCAAACCTTACAAGAGGCACCCGCCTTTATATATATATACACGACAGGCGTGGCTCGATCGAGGCGCCGGTTCGATGGAGTAACGGATGGCGCGTCGCCGCAGATTGGTCCTCGTGCTCGTGGACGGATTGAGCGCGGACTATTACGAGACCCATTCCGAGCTCCTGCCCAACCTGTGCGCATTGGCCGGCAGCGGCACGCAGGTGCGGCGGTTGCGGTCGGCCGTCCCGGCGACCTCGATGCCGGGACGCGCCACCATGCTGACCGGCGTGAGCCCGGACGTGCACGGCGTCATCGGGAACCACGTGCTGGACGGCGACAGCTTCCGCGTCGCCACGCCCGACGATGTCGCCGCGAGCACGGTCGCGGAATGGGCCGGCGAGGCCGGGCGCGACGTCGCGGCGGTCGGCTTCGCCATGCTGCGGCCATCTTCCGCTTCCGTGTTCCACCCGCCGTGGTGGGTTCGCGGCTTCATGGACGGCAGCCGGTTCGAGAAGATCCCGGCGGAGCGCAGCGCGGCGTACGCGAGCAACGTCAAGGATCCCGACCGCCGCTTGCCGGCGGCGATGAACCTCGGCCCGGCGCTGGAGAAGGAAGGCTTGGTGCGCGGACTGGCCTGGGACGCGTGGATGATGCGCGCGACTGCGGCATTGATGTGCTCCGGCGACGCTCCGGACCTGGCGCTGGTCGAGATCGCCATGACCGACACGATCCAGCATCAGTTCGGCTACGCCTCGCCCGAGGCAGATTGGTCCCTCGCACATGCCGACGAGCTGGTCGGCGGCCTGTTGCGGTCGTTGCAGGACGCGGGCCGGCTGGACGACACCGTCCTCGCCGTGGTCAGCGACCATGGCCATGCGCCGATGCACACGGCGCTGTACCCCGACCGCATCCTGCCGGGGATGGTGTGGGAATCCGAGGGCGCGACGCTGCATGTGCTCGCCGACGGCGCCGCGCGCAGCCAGGCGACCGCACGGCTGGCCGCTCACGGCGCGGTCGCGATCGCGAGCGATCACGTGCCGGCGCCGCACCGCGAGCGCGTCGCCACCTTTGCGGCGCCGGAGGGTCACAGCTTCGAGGCGAGCCCGTCGGGAGCCGCGCCGGATGCCCTATCGGGCAAGCCGAAATACGCTTCCACGCACGGGCTGATGCCGGGAGCGCCCGCCGACGACCGCTTCTGCGTCATCGCCGGCCCCGGCATCCGCCGGCATGCGATCGACACGGCCGCCGCCGACCAGCTCGCCCCAACCCTGTCCGACATCCTGGGCGTGGACGCGCCAGCCGGCACCGGTGCGCCGTTTCCCGCAGCCTGACCGCCCCGGACTGGACGGCAAGGCTGCGCCATGCGCCTGAAGTTCCTCGGCTGCGGCGATGCCTTCGGCAGCGGCGGGCGCTTCAACACCTGCCTCCACGTCACGACCGCCGACACCACCTTGCTGATCGATTGCGGCGCCTCGTCGATGGTCGCCATCCGCCGCTTCGGCATCGACCCGAACGCGCTGGACCTGATCCTGGTCACCCATCTGCACGGCGATCATTTCGGCGGGCTGCCCTTCCTGCTGCTCGACGCCCAGCTGGTCAGCCGGCGCACGCGGCCGCTGGTCCTGGCCGGCCCGCCCGGATTCGCGCTGCGCCTGCGCGAGGCGCGAGAGAATTTCTTCCCCGGCTCGACCACGATCGAGCCGCGTTACAAGCTCGAAATCCTCGAGTTGCCGGCCGAGCGGCCGGCGGCGTTCGGCCCCGTGCGCGTCACGCCCTACGTGGTCAAGCACTATTGCGGCGCCCCGCCCTACGCGCTGCGCGTGGAGGCGGAGGGCAAGGTGCTGGCCTATACCGGCGACACCGAATGGGTCGACGCCCTGGTCCCGGCCGCGCGCGATGCCGATCTTCTGGTCGCCGAAGCCTATTTCTTCGACAAGAAGATCAAGTATCACCTCGACTACAAGACGCTGGAATCCCGGCTTGCCGATCTGAACTGCCGTCGCGTCGTGCTCACGCACATGAGCGCGGACATGCTGCAACATGTCGGCCGCGTCGCTTGCGACGTCGCCGAGGACGGGAAGGAATTCACGATCTGAGCGACGCGCCGGTTCAGTTCTGCAGGAATGGATTCGGCCGGCCGCGCTGGCGCGGCGGAAAGGTGGTCGCCAGGTAGTCCACGATCAACGCGCGCTCGTCCGGCTCGGGCGGCGCCATGCCGTGCTTCTCGGTCATCCAGTCCAGCGTCTGGTCCCAGCGCTCGCGCGACATGCCCTGCTGGCGGATGAGGGCCGAGCTGTGGCACACGACGCAGGCATAGAACATTTCCTCGCGCCCCTTGCCCGGCGGCAGGTCCTCCGGCGTCTCATCGACCGGCGGCGGCAGCCCCGACTGCTGCTGCGCCGGCGCATCGCCGGGCAGCAGCAGCGGGACCGCCAGTAACGTCAGCAGGATGGCTGCCGGCCGCCAGCGCGCGCGCCGATTCCCCGGCTGACCGACCTTAGGTCGGCCGATGCGCGCCCCCAAGCGAGTCGGCGGCTGCAGCGGTTCAGGCTTCGACAAGGACCGACACCCGGTGCACGGCGTTGCCGCCATAGCCTTGCGGATTCCAGTTCCACCCGGCGAAGGACTGGCCGAGCCCGTCGCTGTCGGTCGCGCGCACCCAGGCTTCGTAGTAGCCGGCGGACGGCAGCGTCACCGACGCCGTCCAGCGCTGCCAGGAATACTTTTCCGGTGCCGGCTTGACCTCGCCCTTGGTCCAGCTCTGGCCGAAGTCGATCGAGACGTCGACCGCGCGCACGGTCTTCTCGCCGGCCCAGGCATGGCCGCGCAGGTCGAGCTTGCGCGTGCCGGCCGGCAGCTTGGTGCCGTTGGCCACGTTGGTGATGATCGAGCGCAGCGGCATCGATTGCAGCACGCGCATGTTGGCGTCGACGGCCTTGCCGCCCGGCACCATCGGGGTGATCGGCACGCGATAGGCGGTGCCGGTCATGCCCGGGCCGTCATGCTCCTTGTCGCGCACCCAGATGCGCGTCAGCCATTTCTGCGACGCCGAGCCCGGCCAGCCCGGCGTAATCAGCCGCGCGGGAAAGCCGTGGATGACCGGCAGCGGCTGGCCGTTGACGGCGAATGCCAGGATGGTGTGCTCCTCCATCGCCTTCGCCATGGGCACGCCGCGCGAGATCGACGGCTTGCTGGTATCGCCGGACAGATGCGGGTCGGCGCCGTAATTGCCGGTATGCACGGCCGACGGCTTCAGCCCCGCCGCCTTGAGCAGATCGGCCAGGCGCACGCCGGTCCAGGCGGCATTGCTGATCGCACCGTTGCCCCACTGGTTGCCGCGGGCCTCGGGCTGGAATGCGGCGCGGCCGTTGCCGCCGCATTCCATCTGCACGCGATACGTGACGTGCTGGAACTTCTGCTTGATCTCGCCGAGCTTGAGTTTCAGCGGCGTGTTCACCTCGCCGTCGATGGCGATCTCCCAGCCGTCCGGGTCCTTCGTCCCCTCCGGGATCTGGCCATTGTTGCGGATGAAGATGCGCTGGGTCGGCGTCACATCGTCGTCGAGCATGTGCTCGGGCGTCTCGCACACCAGCGGCTTGTCGCCCAGGATGACAAGCTCGGCCTTGCCGTCCATCTTGAGGAGCTTCGGCTGCGCGGGGGTAGCGGTGCCCTGCGCCATCGCCGCGGGGATCAGGCCGCTCGGCATCGACCCGGCGAACGGGATCGCGCCGCCGACCGCCGCGCCCATGGCCGCGAGCCCCGCACCCTTGAGGAAGCCGCGCCGGTCGACGTCAGGCACGCGCCCGAACACCAGCGCATCGGCGCGCTCCGGGTCGTCGCGGTAAAGCTCGAAGAGTCCACGCTCACGCTTGCCGGTCATGCGCTCCTCCCCCGGCGATTGGTTGGCTGCACATATTCATATATTCGGATTATTCAACGGACTTTCGGCGCAGGTCAACCGCCAATTCGCGGCGCTGGGTCACCTCGGCGTGACGGCGGCGGCGCATTTGCGTCGGGGCTGGAACCGGTGCTCCAATTCGCATCCGCCTCAACCGGGGGAACGACTCATGGATTTGCAGCTGGGCGCACGAGCCGCCCTGGTTTCCGGCGCCAGCACCGGCATCGGCACGGGCATCGCCCGCGTCCTGGCCAGGGAGGGCGCGCGCGTCGCGATCACCGCGCGGCGGCGCGACCTGCTGGCGCAGCTCGCCGATGCCATCGCCCGCGACGGCGGTGCGCGCCCGATCGTCCTGCCCGGCGACATTACCGACGGCAAGGAGGTCGCGCGCATCGCCGCCGAAGCGACCAAGACGCTCGGACCGATCGACATCCTGGTCAACAACGTCGGCGGCTCGATCAAGAAGCCGTTTCTAGAGACGGACGAGGCGCAGTGGGACCAGCTCTACCGCCACAACCTCAAGTGCACCTTGCTCTGCACCCAGGCGGTCGCCCGCGCGATGGTCGCCCG
>CAZLBB010000233.1:0-4661 GCA_964557415.1 uncultured Rhodospirillaceae bacterium | reverse complement strand
GGCCTCGGCGGCCGGTTCTGGGGCGGCCGAGGCGCGCGTTGATCCGCGCGCGTCTACATTTGAATCGGCGGCCGGATCAGCGGCCGCCGACGCGCCGGCAGGCGGGCGCGAGCTGCACCACATGGCGTTCGAGGTCGCCACGCTCGACGAGGTCTTCCGCGCGCGCGAGCACCTGAAGGCCAACGGCGTGAAGATCGAGTTCGAGGGCCGCCGGCGCGCCGGCTGCCAGGTCGCCGTGGAGTTCCGCGATCCCGACGGACACTTCCTGGAAATCTACTGGGGCCTCGACCAGGTCGGCCCGGACGGAAGCGTCCGCCCGCCCGAGGAATGGCGGGAATGCTTCTCGCTCGAGGAGGCGGTCAAGGACGCGCCGCCGGGCCAGGACACGTCGCGGTCGAGGTGATCCCGAATTCCGGTTTCTCCTCCCGCAAGGGGAGGGGGACCGGAGCGCTTCCTTTCGCGGCAGCACTCACATCCCCAGATAAGCCGCCTTCACCTTCTCGTTCGCGGCCAGCTCGGCGCCCGGGCCTTCCAGCACGATGCGGCCGGTTTCCATCACGTAGGCGTAGTCGGCGACGCGCAGCGCCTGGGTGGCGTTCTGCTCGACCAGCAGGATGGTCGTGCCGGCGCGCTTGAGGCTTGCGATGGCGGCGAAGATCTCGGCGGTCAGCAGCGGCGCCAGGCCCATGCTCGGCTCGTCCAGCAGCAGAAGGCGCGGCTCGGCCATCAGGGCGCGGGCGATCGCCAGCATCTGCTGCTGCCCGCCCGACAGCGCGCCGGCGGGCAGGCGGCGCTTCTCCGCCAGCACCGGGAACATCCGGAAGGCGCGCGCGATGCCCGCGTCGACAACGTCGCGGCGCGTGTAGCCGCCGAGGACGAGGTTGTCCTCCACGCTCAAGGGTGCGAAGACCTGGCGGCCTTCCGGCACCTGCACGATGCCGAGCCGCACGCGGCGCACCGGCGACAGGCCGGTGATGTCGCGGCCGTCGAAGACGACGCGGCCGGCGGTCAGCGGGCGCACGCCCGAGATCGCGCGCAAAAGCGTGGTCTTGCCGGCGCCGTTGGCGCCGACCAGCGCGACGAGCTGTCCGGGCGCGACGGCTAGCGACACGCCGCTGAGCGCCGTGACGCGGCCGTACTGCGCGGCGAGGCCTTCGATCTCGAGCAGGCGGCTCATGGCGCGGCGACGCCGAGATAGGCGGCGATCACCGCGGGATCGGCGCGGATCTCGGCCGCGCTCCCTTCCGCCAGCTTGCGCCCGGATTCCAGCACGATGACGTGGTCGGACACGGCCATGACCAGCTTCATGTCGTGCTCGACCAGGACCACCGTGACGCCGCCGGCGGCGATCGACTGGATCAGCCGGTCGATCTCGGCGGTCTCGGTCGGGTTGAGGCCCGCGGCCGGCTCGTCCAGCAGCAGCAGGCGCGGCTCGCCCGCGAGCGCGCGCGCAATCTCCAGCCGCTTCATCGCGCCATAGGGCAGCGCGCCGGCGGGCGTGTTGCCGGCTTCGTCGAGGCCGACCGTCGCCAGCAGCTCCGCGGCCCTGGCGCGCGCGGCGCGATCGGCGGCCGCGACCGACTTCCAGCCGACCAGCGACGGCAGCAGGCGGCGGTCGAGCTGGCGGTGCCGCCCGACCATCACGTTCTCGGCCGCGCTCATGTCGGCGAAGATCTGCGGCGTCTGGAAGGTGCGGCTGACGCCGCGCGCCGCCAGCACGTGCGGCGGGAGACCCGCGACGTCGCCGCCGTCCAGGCGGATGCGCCCGCCGCTCGGCGCGTAGACGCCGGCGATCAGGTTGAACAGCGTCGTCTTGCCCGCGCCGTTCGGGCCGATGATCGAGTGGATGCGCCCCGCCGGCAGCGCGAAGCTGACGTCGGCGACGGCGATCACGCCGCCGAAGCTCTTGGTCAGATGGTCGACCTCGAGCAGCATCAGCGCCGCCACAGGCGCTCGAGCGTCGGCACCAGCCCCCGCGGCAGGAAGATCATGATGCCCATCAGGATCGCGCCGAGCGCCATCATCTCGTAGTCGTGGAAGGTCGCGATCAGCTGCGGCAGCGCGGTCAGGATCGCCGCGCCGACCACCGCGCCGAAGGTCGAGGCCATGCCGCCGAGGACGACCATGGTGACAAGCTCGACCGATTGCAGGAACCCGGCCTTGGTCGGCGTGATGAAGCCGGCGTAGTGCGCGAACAGGCTGCCGGCGAAGCTCGCGAACAGGGCCGAGATCACGAACACCATCGCCTTGTGCCGCGCCACGTCGACCCCCGAGGTCGCGGCCGCGACCTCCGACGCGTTCAGCGCGCGCAGCGCGCGGCCGAGCGGCGAGCGGGCGAGGTTGAGGCTGACCCAGACGGCGATCCACAGCAGGGCGCCGACCGTCCAGTACCACTGCCACTCGCCCGCGAGCGACGCGCCGGCGACGCTCAGCGGCGGCACCGGCATGCCGTCCGGCCCGCCCGTCAGCCGCGTCTCCTGCGTCAGCACGATCGACACGATGATGCCGAGTCCCAGCGTCGCCATCGCCAGGTAATGGCCGCGCAGGCGCAGGATCGGCCGCGCGACCGCGAAGGCGAGGCAGCCGCTGCCGGCGAGCCCGGCCGCGATGCCGAGCAGCGGCGGCCAGCCGTAGCTGGCGGTCAGGATCGCCGACGCGTAGGCGCCGATGCCGAAGAACCCGGCATGGCCGAGGCTGATCTGCCCGGCATAGCCGACCAGAAGGTTGAGGCCGATGCAGGCGATGGCGTTGAGGCCAATCAGCACCGCGACGTTCAGGTAGTAGGTGTTGGGCAAGGCGAACGGCAGCGCCGCGACGACCAGCGCGAGCACGACGAGGCCGATGCGACCGCCCTTCATCGCTGCGCCCTCAGACGCGTTCCGACACGCGCGCGCCGACCAGGCCGCTCGGCCGGAAGCACAGCACGAGCAGGATCAGCACGAAGGCGAGCGCGTCCTTGTAGGCCGAGGAGACGAACCCCGCGCCCATCGCCTCGGCCACGCCGAGGACGAGGCCGCCGACGATGGCGCCGACGCCGCTGCCCATGCCGCCGAGAATCGCGGCGCAGAAGCCCTTTAGGCCCAGCATGACGCCGGCGTCGTAGGAGGTCAGCGTGATCGGCGTGACCAGCACGCCGCCCATGGCGCCGAGGAAGGCCGACAGCGCGAAGCACAGCGTCATCACGGCGCGCGTCTCGATGCCGACCAGTTGCGCCGCAAGCCGGTTGTTGGCCGTCGCCAGCACCGCCTTGCCCAGCACCGTGCGGCCGAAGAACCAGGCGAGCGCCAGCACCGCCAGCAGCGAGACTCCCAGGACCCACAGGCTCTGCGGCAGGAAGCTCGCGCCCAGCACGCGGATCGGCTCGTCGCCGCTGAACGGCGCCAGCGTATGGAAGTTGCGGTCCCACACGACCTGGGCCAAGCCGCGCAGGAAGATCGAGGCGCCGATCGTGATCACGATCAGCGCCACGACCGAAGCGTCGCGCGCCGGCGCGATCGCCACGCGCTCCAGCGCCACGCCGATGGCGACGGCCAGCAGGACCGCGGCGGGCGCCGCGACCCAGATCGGCGCGCCGGCGTCGACCAGGTACACCGTCGCCATGCCGCCGATCATGACGAACTCGCCCTGGGCGAAGTTGATCACGTGGCTGGCGTTGTAGATCAGCGTGAACCCCAGCGCGACCAGCGCATAGATCGCGCCGACCGTCAGGCCGGAGAACAGGAACTGCAGGACGGTGCTGAGCATGGTCAGCGAAGTTCTTGTCCCCCCTCCCCTTGCGGGAGGGGGCTAGGGGGAGGGGGGACCAAATAAAGGGCTAGTACAGCAGCCGCCAAGTGCCGTTCTTCACCTCGACCATGCGGAAGGACTTGGCGTCGACGCCGTTGTGGTCCTTGGCGCTCATCGTGAAGATGCCGGTGACGCCGACGAGGTCCTTGGCGCTTTCGAGCGCGTCGCGCACCTTGGCCTTGTCGGTGCCGCCGGCGCGTTTGATCGCGTCCTGCATCAGGAGCAGCGCGTCGTAGGCGTAGCCGGCGAAGGTCGAGGGCTCTTCGTTGTACTTTGCCTTGTAGGCTTCGGCGAAGGCGACGCCCGGGGCCTTCTGCTTGTCGCGCTCGGGCAGGAGCTTCGCCACCAGCACGGGCTCGGCCGGCAGGCGCACGCCTTCGGCCGCCTTGCCCGAGCCCTTGATCCATTGCGCGGAGGCCGAGCCGTGGTTGTGGTAGAATGCCGCTTTGAGGCCGAGCTGCGCGAAGTTCTTGGTCACCACGACGGACGCGGCGCCGAAGCCGCAATAGAGCACGGCGTCGACGTTGGCGTTCTTGATCTTGGTGAGCTGCGGGGTCATGTCGCTGTCGGCCGCGCCGTGCGTCTCGTCGGCGGCGATCGTCAGGTTGTGCTTTTTCGCGAGCGCCCGCGCGTTGTCGGTGCAGGACTTGTCGAAGCCGCCGCTGCCGGCGATCAGCCCGATCTTGCTCATGGCGCGCTGCTTGATGTCGATATAGACCTTCTCGACCGCCGTTCGGTCGGTCTGCGGCACCTTGAAGATCCACTTCTTGACCGGCTCGACGATCACCGACGCGCCGCCGAGCGAGACGAACGGCACGCCCGCGCGCTCGACCTCGGGCGCCATCGCCATGGTCTCGCCGGTGGTCGAGCCGCCG
>CAZLBB010000232.1:0-4688 GCA_964557415.1 uncultured Rhodospirillaceae bacterium | reverse complement strand
CGCTACGGCTTCTACTTCGCCCTGCTGCCGATCGGCTTCTGCCTCGGCAGCTTCCTGTCCACGCGGGCGATACCGCTCCTGGGCCTGGAGCGGGCGGCGATCTGGGGCGTAGCCGGCACCGCGATCGCCGCCTGCGCCATGCTGGGCGCCGCCGTGCTGACCGGCCTCAGCGCGACCGCGCTGTTCCTGTTCGTGGGCGCGATCAACGTCGCGACGGCGATCTCCCTGCCCGCCCTGACGGTGTGCGGCATGGGCGCCAACCGCAACCTGATCGGCGCCGCGTCGGGCCTGATCGGCTTCCTGCAGATGGCGGCCGGCGCCGGCGCCACCCAGGTCATCGCCTACGCCTACGACGGCACGGTGGTGCCGGTGTCGGCGCTGCTGGCGGCGAGCACGGCGCTGGCCGCGGCCGTCCTGCTCGCCGACCGCCGCTGGCGCCAGGCGCCGACGTGACGTCCGTGCCGCAAGTGGCAACCGGTTCGGCGGGCGGCATCGCATGAAAGCGCGCGACACGGCGTCCTACGTCTTCCTGGCGGTCGCCTGGGGCCTGTCGTTCCTGTTCGTGCTGCGCGTCGTGCAGGCGTTCGGCTGGGTCGGCGCCGCCGCGTTCCGCGCGCTGGTGGCGGGCGCGACCTTGCTGCTGCTGGCGGCGGCGACCGCACGTCGGCTCGATTTCGCCATGGGCTGGCGCGCGCTCGCCGTGGTCGGCGCCACGACCGTCGCCGGCCAGCAGATCGGGCTGACCTACGCCGCGCCGCGCATCGGCACGGCGATGGCGGCCATCCTGGTGGCGACGATCCCGCTGTTCTCGATGCTGCTGGGCCGGCTCCTCGACATCGAGCGCCTCTCGGCGCAGGGCATCGCCGGCCTGCTCATCGGCTTCGGCGGCATCGTGATGCTGGTCGGCTTCCCGTCCGTGCCGGTCACCTGGACGTTCGTCCTCGGCTCGGCCGCCTCGCTGCTCGGCTCGCTGTCGGCGGCGGTCGGCAGCCTCTATGCCGGCCATCGCCTGGCCGCCGCGGGGCCGTGGGAGATCACGGCGGGCGCGTTCCTCATGGGCGGGCTGATGATCCTGCCGCTCCTGCTGCTGGTGCCGGTGCCGGCGCCGCCCGCGCCGGTCGACTATCTCTACCTGCTCGTGCTGGGCGGCGTGATGAGCGCGGCGGCCTATGTCGTGTACTTCCGGCTCGTCGCGGCGATCGGCGCCACCAGGACGATCAGCGTCGAGTTCGCCGTCACGGTGGTCGCGGTGCTGGTCGGCGCCTTCGTGCTGGGCGAGCGCCTGACCGCGATGCAGGTCGCCGGCGCCGTCACGATCGTCGTCGGCTGCGCCCTGGTGCTGGACCTGGTGCCGCACCTGCCCGGCCGGACGCGGCGGCCGACGACATGAGCGACCGGCCGGGCGCTTCGTGCCGCCGCGCGGCCATGCGATGATCGGACCACGGCAACCCTGAGCAGCGGAGCGGCGCGGCGATGGCGGAAGCGGACGGCGGCGAGGAGGCCCTCTTGTGGGAGAAGGCCCGGCGGCACCTGGTGCGCTACGGGCACGCGTTCCAGCCGGCGATCATCGCCCGGGCGCAAGGCTCGTTCATGACCACGACCGACGGCCGGCGCCTGCTCGACTTCGCCTCGGGCCAGATGAGCACGATCCTCGGCCACTCCCATCCCGAGATCACCGCGACGATCCGCGAGCAGGCGGGCGAGCTGGTGCATCTCTACAGCCAGCTGCTGTCGCGGCCGGTGATCGACCTCGCCGAGGCGCTCGCCCGCATCGCGCCGGACGGGCTCGAGCGGGTGCTGCTGCTGTCGACCGGCGGCGAGGCGAACGAGGCGGCGCTGCGCATGGCGAAGACCGCGACCGGCGGCTACGAGGTGCTGGCGCTGTCGCGCTCGTGGCACGGCGTGACGCAGGGTGCGGCCTCGGCCACCTACAACAGCAGCCGCGCCGGCTTCGGGCCGGCGACGCCGGGCTCGTTCGTGCTGCCGGCGCCGACGCCGTACCGGCCGGCCTTCGTCAAGGGCGACAGCTACGACTGGGAGGCCGAGCTCGACTACGGCTTCGATCTGTACGACCGCCAGTCCTCCGGCAGCCCGGCGGCGCTGATCGTCGAATCGATCCTCAGCTCGGGCGGCGTGATCGTGCCGCCCCGGGGCTACCTCAAGGCGGCGGCCGAGCGCGCGCGGAAGCGCGGCATGCTGGTGATCGTCGACGAGGCGCAGACCGGCCTCGGCCGCACCGGCCGCCTGTTCGACTGCGGCTACGACGGCGTGGTGCCGGACTTCGTCACCCTGTCGAAGACGCTGGGCGCGGGCCTGGCGCTCTCGGCCGTGATCACCACGCCGGCGATCGAGGAGCGCTGCTTCGAGCGCGGCTTCCACTTCTACACCACGCACGCCGCGGACCCGCTGCCGGCCGCCGTGGGCCTGAAGGCGATCGAGATCATCCTGCGCGACCGCCTGGCCGAGCGCGCGCTCGCCGCGGGCCAACGCCTGCGCACCGGTTTCGAGACGCTGATGCAGCGCTTCGAGGCGGTGGGCGACGTGCGCGGGCGCGGCCTGCTGCTGGGCGTGGAGCTGGTCGAGAGCCGCCACACCAGGGCGCCGGCGCCGGCGCTGGCCGGGCGCGTGATGGGCCGCTGCCTCGAGCTGGGCCTGTCGACCAGCGTCGTGCGCGGCGGCTGGGGCGTCTTCCGCATCGCCCCGCCGATCACGATCTCGGACGCGGAGATCGACCTCGGCCTTGCGATCTTCGAGCAGGCCCTGGGCGACTGCCTCGAAGGGCGCGCCTGAGGCCGAAGCGCGCCCGGAGCGAAGCCGGCACGCCGAGGGCGAGGGCGAGCGCGGCCGCGATCAGCGCCGCCGCGACCGCGAAGGTGATGCGCAGGCCGGCCGCGACGGCGTCGGGCGCGGCCGCCGCGATGTCGCCCGTGCCCGCGGCGAAGGCGAACACGGCACCCATGGCGGAGGCGCCGGTGACGAGCCCGAGATTGCGCGACAGGGCGAGCATGCCCGAGACGACGCCGCGCCGGTCCGGGTCGACATCCGCCATGACGGCGGTGTTGTTGGCCGCCTGGAACAGCTGGTAGCCGGGGGTCAGGACGAGGATGGCAGCGACGTAGCCGGCGACGCCGAACATCCCCGGAAGCACGCACAGCGCCAGCGCGCCGGCCGCCATGGCGGCGAGCCCGGCGACGACCATGAACGGCGCGCCCAGGCGGTCGACGACGCGGCCGGCCGGGACGCCGCTCAGCGCGGAGACGGCCGGGCCGATCGACATGATGATCCCGACCACGGCCGCGTCGAGCCCGAGCGCGCGCGCGAGGTAGAACGGCCCGACCACCAGCGTCGCCATCATCACGGTCGAGACGAGCGCGTTCATGGCGAGGCCGGCGCCCAGCGCCGCGTCGCGCAACGCCGCCGGCCGGACCAGCGGCGACGCCGCGCGCGACTCCACGAGCACGAAGAGGCCGGCGCCGACGGCGGCGGCCGACAGCAGGGCGATGCCGGGCCGGTCGAACCGGCCGCCGCCGACCGTCATGGCGAGCGCATAGGAAGCGAGCGCCAGCGCCAGCAGCAGCGTGCCCAGGCCGTCGAAGCCGCCGCGATCGGTCCTCGCCGCCGGTCCGTGATCGGGCAGATGGCGGCGCGCGAGCAGGAAGTTCGCGATCCCGAGCGCCGCCATGACGAGGAAGACCGCCCGCCAGCCGGGCCCGGCGATCAGGACGCCGCCGAGCGACGGGCCGGACGCGGTGCCGATCGCGGACATGGTGCCGAGCAGCCCCATGGCGCTGCCGGTCCTTGCCTTCGGCACCGCCTCGCCGACCAGCGCGACGGCGAGCGCCATCATGACGGCCGAGCCGACGCCCTGCGCCGCCCGGGCGGCCACCAGCATCCCCAGCATGGGCGCGGCGGCGCCCAGGGCCGAGGCCGCCGTGAACAGGAGGATGCCGGCGAGCAGCAGGCGCCGGCGGCCGACGATGTCGCCGAGCCGCCCGGCGCCGACGACCAGGGCGGTGACGGCGACGAGATAGGCGAGGACGACCCACTGGACCTCGGGGAACGAGGCGGCGAAGGCCTGCGCCAGCGTCGGCAGGGCGACATTGGCGATGCTGACGCCGAGCGACGACAGCAGCATGGACAGCGACAGGGCGGCGAGCGCCCAGCGGGCGGACGGCGTCCGCTCCGCGCTGCGCAGCATGGCATCGTCGCGGGCGGTAAGGATCGGCTGGGTCATGGATTCGGTACTCCGACGGCACCCGGAAGGGATTCGCCGGAAGCCTAGGCCGCCGCGGGACATGGCGGAACGCGCAGCGTCTGCACTTCATTCGTGCGTTTGACGCCACATCACGCCCGGACTGCGCTATGCTCGCTTCATGGCGACGCCCGACTTCAACCTGCTGGTCACCCTCGACACGCTGCTGGCGGAAGGCAGCGTGGCGGGCGCGGCGCGGCGATTGCGGCTCAGCCCGTCGGCGATGAGCCGCGCGCTGGCGCGGCTGCGCGCGGCGACCGGCGATCCGCTGCTGGTCCGGGCCGGGCGCGGCCTGGTTCCCACGCCCCGCGCGCTCGCGCACGGATCCCAGCTCGAGTTCCGCCCGCGCGGCGCGCGGACGCTGAAGGGCTTGCCCGGCGAATGGGAGCTCTTCGCGTACGTCGAGGCCGGCGCGGGGTCGAGCGGCGTGGAAGTA
>CAZLBB010000231.1:0-4744 GCA_964557415.1 uncultured Rhodospirillaceae bacterium | reverse complement strand
TGAAGACGATCGGCGTCTCGATCAGGTAGAGCGGCCGGTAGAGCGTCTGCATCACTTCGCGCGCGCGGTCGCTGTCGGCGCCGATCACCACGCGGTCCGGCCGCATGAAGTCCCCGATCGCCGAGCCTTCGCGCAGGAACTCGGGGTTCGACACGACGTCGAAGGTGGCATCCGGGCGGTGCTTCTTGACGATGCGGCTGACCTCGCGCCCGGTGCCGACGGGCACCGTCGACTTGGTGACGATCACCGTATAGTGCGTCAGCGACCGGGCGATCTCCTCGGCCGCGGCGAACACATAGGTCAGGTCCGCATGGCCGTCGCCGCGCCGGCTGGGCGTACCGACCGCGATGAACACCGCGTCGGCCTCGCCCACCGGCTGCTTGAGGTCGGTCGAGAAGGCGAGCCGCCCGGCGCGCACGTTGTTGGCCACCAGCGCGTCGAGCCCCGGCTCGTAGATCGGGATCTCGCCGCGCTTCAGCGCGTCGATCTTCGCCGCGTCCCTGTCGACGCAGGTCACGTGCACGCCGAACTCGGAGAAGCACGCACCCGACACCAAGCCGACGTAGCCCGTGCCGATCATCGCGATGCGCATGTCGTTCTCTCCTGGTCCGCGGCGAGGTCGACGCCCCGGCGCTCAGCCGGCATAGGCCTTGAGGATCGCCTTGACGTCCTTGGCGAGGTCGGGGCGCGCCAGCGCGAAGGCGACCTGCGCCTCGAAGAAGCCGATCTTGTCGCCGCAGTCGAAGCGCTTGCCCTCGAAGCGAAGTCCGTGGAACGGGTGCCGTCCGATCATCTTGGCCATGGCGTCGGTCAGCTGGATCTCGTTGCCGGCGCCGCGCTCGGCGGCGCCGAGATACTCGAACACCTCCGGCAGCAGGATGTAGCGGCCGATGATCGAGAGGGTCGACGGCGCCTTCTCGGGCATCGGCTTCTCGACCAGGCCGCGCACGGCGGCCAGCTTGCCGTCGTCGCGCAGCACGTCCAGGACGCCGTAGCGCCGCGTCTGCTCGCGCGGCACGTCCATCACCGCGACCATGTTGCCGCCGGTGTAGACATGGGCGTCGACCATCTGTTTGAGGCACGGCTGGTCGGCCAGCACCAGGTCGTCGGCCAAGAGGATCGCCACCGGCTCGTCGCCGACCAGGTTGCGCGCGCACCACACGGCATGGCCGAGACCGAGCGGCTCCTGCTGGCGGATGTAGGCGACCTGCCCCGGCTCCGGCAGCATGGAGTGGATCATCTCGAGCTCATGCCGGCGCTGGCGCTCGGTGAGTGTCTGCTGCAGCTCGTAGGAGATGTCGAAGTGGTCCTCGATCGCCGACTTGCCGCGGCCGGTGACGAAGATGAACTGCTCGATCCCGGCCGCCTTGGCTTCCTCCACGGCATACTGGATCAGCGGCTTGTCGACGACCGGCAGCATTTCCTTCGGCATCGACTTGGTGGCGGGCAGGAAGCGCGTGCCCAGGCCACCAACGGGGAAGATCGCCTTGCGGACGGGTTTGAACATGATGGGCCTTTTGCGATCAGGGCAGGATCGATCGGACGTGGCGCGGAACGCTGCGGGCCGTCGATGCCGGCGGCGCAAGCCGCGGCCTATCTGCCACAGCGCCCGCTGCGGCGCAACAAGCCGGCCGCATTGGCGATCATGATCGAGGCGTGACCGAGCGCACACCGGGGGCGTGACGGCGGGCACAGCCCGAGGGACAGACGCGGGCGTATGGAGAACGCCATCAATGCAACGCCGACAGGGAGTCAGCGTCATGTCCAGGATGGTTCCGATCGTCTCCGTCATCGCCCTTATCGCCATTGCACTGGCCGCCGCACCGGCCGAGGCGCGTCCCGGCGCGGGCGCGCGGGCGGGTGGCTTGCACGGGCCCGGGCTTGCCGGCGGCAGCGGCGGCGGCCCGGCGGCGCGCCTGAAGCAGGGCCACGGGCCGCAGCTGCAGCAGGGCCATGCGGCGGGCGGCGGCTCGTTCCAGGCGAAGCGGCAATCGCTCGGCAACGGCAGCAACAACAGCCCGACGCTCACCAACAATGCCGCGAACACCGCGACGGGCACGGCCACCGGCACCTATGCCGGCGGCAACGCGGCGACCGTCAGCGGCAACAGCGTGAGCGGCAACACGACGGCCAGCAACAACTCGGTCAGCGTGTACGGCAACCAGGCGACCGCCAGCGCAAACAACCCGTACGGCTACGCCCCGCCGCCGGCGGCCTATGTGTCGCCCTATCCGGCGCCGATCGTCATCGCGCCGAGCGGCGCAACGTCCGGCGCGTCCCAGTCCGCCACGACGACCACCGCGACGACGGCGACCTGCCCGGCCGGGACGACGCTGCAGTCGACGACCGTCGCGTCGAACGGACAGACCACCGTGGTCTGCGTCGCGGCAAAGTAAGCATCGATCGCGCGCGCGGACGTCGCCGCAACAAGGCGACGTCCGCCCGTGCCGGCGGCAGGAAATTTTTCACCGAAACCGGAATTTGCTCTTGCAATACCGGGGCTTTTGCCCCATGTGAGGCCCCGCGTTTTCAATCCTGGGTCATCTACTGGTTTGGAGGGGGCGGTGGTGGAGAACATCTCTTCCTTCCAATTGGGGATCGACTTGGACGCCAGGCCAAGCAAAGCCCAAGCGGAAGTCAGCAGCGCAGCGATCGTCGGCGAGCACGTCGCCGCCGACAGCAGCGACCATTTCGTTTCGCGCGACGGCATGACCTTCGCGGGGACGCACTTGATCGTCGATCTGTGGGGCGCAGATCGCCTCGACGATCTCGCGCATGTCGAGCAGGCGCTGCGCCGCGCGGTCGAGGCGTCGCGCGCGACCTTGCTGCACATCCACCTGCACCATTTCACGCCGAATGGCGGTATCTCGGGCGTGGCGGTGCTGGCGGAGTCGCACATCAGCATCCACACCTGGCCGGAGCGGAACTACGCGGCGCTCGACGTCTTCATGTGCGGCGATGCCGATCCGCAGCAGGCGATCCCGGAGCTGGACCGCGCCTTCAGGCCCGCGCGCATCGAGGTCGACGAGCTGCGGCGAGGCCGGGTGAAGTGACCGGTCGGGCGAAGTGACGGGCCGCGCGAAGTGACGGACTGGTTCAACGAAACGCTCTACAAGGACATCGCCCAGCGTTTCGCCGTATCCCGGATCATCTTCCGCGAACGCACCGAGCACCAGGATCTGGTGATCTTCGAGAACCCCGTCATGGGCCGCATGCTGGCGCTGGACGGCGTGATCCAGACCGCCGAGGGCGACGAGTTCATCTACCACGAGATGCTGACGCACGTGCCCGTCCTGGCGCACGGGTCGGCGAAGCGCGTGCTGATCATCGGCGGCGGCGACGGCGGCATGGCGCGCGAGGCGCTGAAGCACCGCGCGCTCGAGCGCGTCACCATGGTCGAGATCGACCGCGGCGTGGTCGACCTGTGCGCGACGCATATCCCGTCGATCGGCGCGGCCGCGTTCAAGAACCCCCGCCTCGCCCTGGTGATCGCCGACGGCGCCGCCTACGTGAAGTCGTGCGCGGACCGCTTCGACGTCATCATCATCGACTCCACCGACCCGCAGGGACCGGGCGCGGTGCTGTTCACGCGCGAATTCTATGCCGACTGCAAGCGCTGCCTGGCGCCGGGCGGCATCCTGGTGACGCAGAACGGCGTGCCGTTCCTGCAGCCGGACGAGCTCAAGAACACGGCGGCGCGGCTGAAGGGCCTGTTCGCCGACACAGCGTTCTATGTCGCGGCGGTCCCGACCTATTACGGCGGCTTCATGGCCTTCGGCTGGGGCTCGGATGGCGCGGCGGCGCGGCGGGTCGCGACCGACGAGATCGCGCGCCGCTACGCCGCGGCCGGGATCGAGACGCGCTACTACACGCCCGAGCTGCATGTCGGGTGCTTCGCCCTGCCGCGCTTCATCCGCGACCTGATGGACGCCTGAAACGGCGCCGCCGGCGCCAAGGCGGTGCCGATGCGCCGGCATCGCGACTGCCGGTAGAATTCCGCCCGTTCCACTGCCCAGGCGGGCCGTTAACCACGTTCACCGTGCGTTTACGGCGCACTTTCCTTATATAGTGCCCTGGTCCGGCCGCACCGTTGTGACGTAGGTCACCGGTGAGCCTATGGCTTCGTGGTAGGTTCGACCCGAGGGTCGAGCGACGCGATGCGTGGTCGCGAGAGCGAGGTGGGCCATGCGCACACTGGGGATTTCGGTCTTGGTCGTCGGCCTGCTGGCCGCCGTGCCGGCATGGGCGCAATTCAGCATCCAGGTGAGCCCGGGCAGCCGCAGCGGCTACCACAGCGGCGGCGGCTTCCAGCCGGGCAAGGGACGCGGCAACTGGATGATGATCGAGCCGCGCACCGCGTCGCCGAAGAACGACGCCGAGCGGCTCTGCGAGGACAAGTCCGGGCAGGAAGCGGTCGAGGCCTGCACCGCCGCCTACTACCTCGACAAGGAGAACAAGAAGAACCTGCGCCGCCTGGGCGACGCCTATCTCGCGACCGGCCGGCCGCGCGACGCGCTCGGCGCCTACAACGAGGCGCTGCGCCTGGACCCGGAATACGACGACGCGCTCAAGGGCCGCCAAGCGGCGCTGAACTACCTGGCGGCCTCTGCCCCTCCCGGCGCGGCACCAGGCCCCGGCCCTGGTGCGGTCGCCGCGGCGCCGCCGCCGCCCAGTCCCTATGCCGCGACCGTTCCGCCGCCGACGGCTCCGCCCGCCGCGCCGCCACCGGCGCCGGCCGCCGTGG
>CAZLBB010000230.1:0-4778 GCA_964557415.1 uncultured Rhodospirillaceae bacterium | reverse complement strand
CCCTCGGCGGTGGGCTACCAGCCGACGCTCGCCACCGACATGGGCGCGCTGCAGGAGCGCATCACCACGACCAAGAAGGGCTCGATCACCTCGGTGCAGGCCATCTATGTGCCCGCCGACGACCTGACCGACCCGGCGCCGGCGACGTCGTTCTCGCACCTCGACGCCACCACCGTGCTGTCGCGCCAGATCGCCGAGCTCGGCATCTATCCGGCGGTCGACCCGCTCGACTCGACCTCGCGCATCCTCGACCCGCGCGTGGTCGGCGACGAGCACTACAAGGTCGCGCGCGACGTGCAGCGCGTGCTGCAGACCTACAAGTCGCTGCAGGACATCATCGCCATCCTGGGCATGGACGAGCTGTCGGAAGAGGACAAGCTGACGGTGGCGCGCGCGCGCAAGATCCAGCGCTTCCTGTCGCAGCCCTTCCACGTCGCCGAGGTGTTCACCGGCACGCCGGGCGTGTTCGTGAAGCTCGAGGACACGATCCGCGGCTTCAAGGGCCTGGTCTCCGGCGACTACGACGACCTGCCCGAGGCCGCCTTCTACATGGTCGGCACGATCGAGGAAGCGGTCGAGAAGGCCAAGAAGATGGCGGCCGAGGCGGCGTAACGATCATGGCCGACACGATCGAATTCGAGCTGGTCTCGCCCGAGCGCCTGCTGCTGTCGCGCCCGGTCGAGATGGTCGTGGTGCCCGGCAGCGAGGGCGATTTCGGCGTGCTGCCCGACCACGCGCCGCTGATCTCGACCGTGCGGCCCGGCATCATCGAGGTCCACGAGGGCGGCAAGGTGACCGAGCGCATCTTCGTCGCCGGCGGCTTCGCCGAGGTGAACCCCGAGCGCTGCACCGTGCTGGCCGAAGTGGCGATGCCGGTCGGCGAGATCGACCGCTCCCAGGTCGAGCAGGAGCTGCGCGACCTCGGCGACGACCTCGTCGCCGCCAAGACCGACGAGGCCCGCGAAATGGTCCAGGCCAAGATCGCCATCGCCGAAAGCAAGCTGCAGGCGGTTTCGACGGTGCATTGAACTTCGCGGCGCGCCCCGCCGCAGGCCCTCACCCGGCTCGCTACGCTCGCCAACCTCTCCCGCGCTGCGCGCGGGCGAGGGTCGCGTCAGGTCAGCGTCTCCAGCAGCCGGATCATCAGCCTTGCGCGCGGCTCGAGCGACGAGAAGTAGATCTGCTCGTAGTCGGTATGCGCGCCCTTGCCGTCGGCGCCGAGGCCGTCGAGCGTGGGGATGCCGAGCGCGGCGGTGAAGTTGCCGTCGCTGCCGCCGCCGGTGAGCTTCACGTCCTGGAGCTCGAAGCCGATCTCGGCGGCCAGCCCCTTGGCGTGCTCGAACAGCCTGGCGATGCCGTCGTCCTTGGTGTAGGGCGGCCGGTTCATGCCGCCCTCGACCGCGAGCTTCACGTCGGGGTCGTGCGGCTTGAGCGCGAAGATGCGCCCGACCATCTCCTCGCCCGTGGCCGCGTCAGGCACGCGCAGGTCGACCTCGATCTCGCAGAACTGCGGAATGACGTTGACGCCGGTGCCGCCCTGGATCAGGCCGACCGAGGTGGTGATGCCGCGGGCGTAGTCGGTCATGTCCTCGATCGCCAGCACGACGCGCGCCATCTCCTTGATGGCGCTGCGGCCGTCCTCATGCCGCGCGCCGGCATGGGCCGGCCTGCCCTCGGTCTTGATCTTGAAGCGGCCGACGCCCTTGCGCGAGGTGACGATCTTGCCGCCGTCGCGCGCGGGCTCCGTCACCAGCACGTACTTGTTGGCCTTGCCCAGCTTCTCGATCAGGTCCCGCGTCGTGTTCGAGCCGACCTCCTCGTCCGGGACAAAGGCGAAGGTGACCGGCAGCGGGGTCGTGCGTCCCTCGCGCACCAGATGGCGCAACGCGTTGTAGGCGAGAAAGGCGCCGGCCTTCATGTCGTAGATGCCCGGTCCCCAGACCACGTCGCCCTCGCGCTTGAACGGCAGCGTGTTCTTGAGGAACCCCAGCGGGTGCACGGTGTCGAGGTGGCTGAGCACCAGGATGCCCGGCCCGTCGCCGCCCCAGGGCGTGCGCGCGACCAGCATGTCGCCGAAGCCGTCGCGGCCGGGACGGCGCTCGATCCGGGCACCGAGCCGGCGCATGTCGCCCTCGACCCGGTCGACCATGCGGTTGACGGCGGCGGCATCGTGCGAGGGCGACTCGATCTCGATCCATTCGCGGATGCCGGCGAGGATCTCCTCGGGATCGATGCGGTCCCGATTGGAGCTGGCGCGATTGGTGGCGGCGCGGTCGGGAGCGCCGGTCTCGGGCTTGTCCATCAGGCTCTGTTCTCCAGCGGAATGGTTTTCAGCGGCCGCACATCCTCGGGCAGGCGGCCCTCCTCGACGCCGTGGCAGGCGACCAGCGCGCCGTCGGAAACCGCAAGCGGCTCGGGCCGCTCGGCCTTGCAGCGGTTGTTGGCGAAGGGGCAGCGCGGGTGGAAGCTGCAGCCGGTCGGCGGGTTGATCGGGTTCGGCACCTCGCCCGCCACCGGCGTGCGCTGCCGGCCGGTCATGTCGAGGTCGGGAATGGTGTCGAGCAGCATGCGCGTATAGGGATGGCGCGGGCGCGAGAAGAGCGTGCGCGTCGGCGCCACCTCGGCGATGCGGCCGAGATACATGACCGCGACCTTGTCCGAGATGTGATAGACGACCGCCAGGTTGTGCGAGATGAACAGATAGGTGAGCTTGAGCTCGCGCTGCAGGTCCTTCATCAGGTTGAGAATCTGCGCCTGCACCGAGACGTCGAGCGCCGAGGTCGGCTCGTCGCACACGAGGAACTCCGGCTTGCTCGCCAGCGCGCGGGCAATGGAAATACGCTGGCGCTGGCCGCCGGAGAACTCGTGCGGGTATTTCTCGCCGTCGGCCGGCGCGAGGCCGACATGGCGCAGGAGGTCGCCGACTCGCTCGAGGATCGCCGCGCTGCCGTCGAGCTGGCGGAAGGCGCGGATCGGCTCGGCGATGATGTCGCGCACGCGCCAGCGCGGGTTGAGGCTGGCATAGGGATCCTGGAAGATCATCTGCTGCCGGCGGCGCACCTGCGCCAGATCGCGGCGCGTCGTGAGCCGGCCCATGTCGACGCCGTCGAACTCGATCGAGCCGCCGGTCGGGCGATAGAGTCCGACGATCAGGCGCGCCACGGTCGACTTGCCGCAGCCCGATTCGCCGACAATCGAGAAGGTCTCGCCGCGCGCGATCGCGAAATCCACGCCGTCCACCGCGCGCAGGATCAGGCGCGGCTGGCGCTCGAGCACGCGGTTCAAGAGCGGCGCCGACACGTCGAAATAGCGCTTCAGGCCGCCGACGCGAAGGAGAGGTACGGTACCGCCGGCGTCAGCCACGGCGCGCCTCCTTCTTGTCGTAGAGCCAGCAGGAGACGGCGGTCGGCCCCTGCGGAATCAGGTCCGGCCGCTCGACGCGGCAGCGGGCGAACACCTTGGGGCAGCGCGGGTTGAAGGCGCAGCCCTCGGGGATCGCGTTCAGCCGCGGCATGGCGCCGTCGATCTGCGCCAGGCGCACGCGGTCGACACCGACCGAGGGGATCGAGCCCATCAGCCCGACCGTGTAGGGATGCAGCGCTTGCTTGATCACCTGGCGCACCGGGCCGACCTCGACGATGCGACCGGCATACATCACCGCCACGCGGTCGGCGGTCTCGGCGATCACGCCCATGTCGTGGGTGATCAGCATAACGGCGGTGCCGTGGTCGCGGCACAGGCGCTTCAGCAGCGCGATGATCTGCGCCTGGATCGACACGTCGAGCGCGGTGGTCGGCTCGTCGGCGATGATCAGGCGCGGGTTGGCGCACAGCGCCAGCGCGATCACCACGCGCTGGCGCATGCCGCCCGAGAACTGGTGCGGATAGTGGTCGATGCGCCGCTCCGGCGCCGGTATGCCGACCTCGGCCAGAAGATCGATCGCGCGCTTGCGCGCCTCGGCCTGGCCCAGGTCGAGATGGGTCGTGATGGTCTCGGTCAGCTGGCGGCCGACGCTGTAGAGCGGGTTGAGGCTGGTCAGCGGGTCCTGGAAGATCGCGCCGATCTGCTTGCCGCGGATACGCCGCATCTTCTCCGGGGGCAGGTCGTCGATGCGGCCGCCTTCGAGGAAGATGCGCCCGCCGGCGATGCGGCCCGGCGGCTCCAGGAGGCCGATGATCGACGCCCCGGTCAGCGACTTGCCGGCGCCCGATTCGCCGACCACGCCCAGCACCTCGCCCGGGTCGATATGGAACGAGATGTCGTCGATCGCGCGCAACACGCCGCGGCGGGTCGGGAACTCGACCACCAGGTTCTCGACCTGCAGCAGCGGCTGGTTGGCGCGCGGCCTGGCGTCGGGCGGCGAGACGGCGGTCGGATGGTCCATGGCGCTCATCTGAGCTTCGGATTCAGCGCGTCGCGCAGCCAGTCGCCCAGCAGGTTGACCGAGAGCACGAGCACCACCAGCGCGGCGCCGGGGAAGATGGTCATCCACCACTCGCCGGAGAACAGGAAGTTGTTGCCGATGCGGATCAGCGTGCCGAGCGAGGGCTGCGTCGGCGGCACGCCGACGCCGAGGAAGCTCAAGGTCGCCTCGGTCAGCACGGCGATGGCGAGCCCGATCGTGGCGATCACCAGCACGGGGCCGAGCACGTTCGGCAGCACGTGGCGCAGCATGATCAGCGCCGGGTGCAGGCCGATGACGCGCGCCGCCTGCACGTACTCCTTCGACTTCTCGACCATGGTGGTGGCGCGCACCGTGCGCGCGTACTGCACCCAGG
>CAZLBB010000229.1:0-4811 GCA_964557415.1 uncultured Rhodospirillaceae bacterium | reverse complement strand
TGGAAGAAGCAGCGGCGCAGGAAGGCGTCGGGCAGCTCCTTCTCGTTGTTCGACGTGATCACGACGATCGGCCGCTGCCGCGCCTTGACGGTCTCGCGCGTCTCGTGGACATGGAACTCCATGCGGTCGAGCTCGAGCAGCAGGTCGTTGGGGAACTCGATATCGGCCTTGTCGATCTCGTCGATCAGGAGGACCGGCGCGGCGTCGGCGGTGAACGCTTCCCACAGCTTGCCCCTGACGATGTAGTTGGCGATCTCGTGCACCTTGGCGTCGCCGAGCTGCGAGTCGCGCAGGCGGCTGACCGCGTCGTACTCGTAGAGCCCGTGCTGCGCCTTGGTGGTCGACTTGATGTGCCACTCGATCAGCGGCTTGCCGAGGGCGGCCGCTATCTCGCGCGCCAGCACAGTCTTGCCGGTGCCCGGCTCGCCCTTGACCAGGAGCGGCCGCTCCAGCGCGATCGCGGCGTTGACCGCCACCATCAGGTCCTTGGTGGCGACGTAGCTGTCGGTGCCCCGGAAGCGGGCCTGGGATTTCTGCATTTGAGATGTTTTTCCTAGAGCCTGTTTCGACCTTGCGGCACGGTTATCCTCGCCGTACTCCGGCTGAGTGCGCTCTGCCTCGCTCCCACCGCACCAGCCTTCCGTATCCCGCCCCCGGCCTGAGCTTGCCCAAGGGCGCGGGCGGCAAGGGGCGGAGCCTTTGGTTCCCCACCCGCTGCAGGTGGAACGGGAAGTCCCCCGCTCGACACTATCCCGGCAGGCGCGGCAGGGTCACGCCGATCATCGAATCGCGCGTGACGATCGCGGCCAGGCGCTGCTCGCTCCAGCCCTCGGTGCCGGCCGGGCGCAACGGCAGCACCAGATAGCGCATGTCGGCGGTCGAGTCGTGCACGCGCACCTCGACGTCGTCGGGCAGCACAGTGCCGAACTCGGCCAGCACTGCACGCGGCTCGCTGACGGCGCGGCTGCGATAGGCGCGGCTCTTGTACCAGTCCGGCGGCAGCCCCAGCACGTTGCGCGGATAGCACGAGCACAGCGTGCACACGATCATGTTGTGCAATCTCGGCGTGTTCTCGACCACGATCAGGCGCAGCGGCGCCACGCTCGTCTCCAGCAGTTCCTCGGCCGCGGCGCTGCCGTCGCCCAGCAGGCGCTTCTTGTATTCCGGGTCGACCCAGGCCCGGGCCACCATGCGCGCGCCCATGGCCGGGGAGCGCGCGTCCATGCGTTCGATCTGCGCCCTGAGCTCGTCGGCAGTGAATACGCCCTTCTCGATCAACAGCTCGCGCAGCGCCTCGGTCATCAGCTGGTATTCGCTCGGTTGCTCGCCATCCTCGACCGGCGCATGCGGGTGGTCGTGGTCGTGATGTCGTTCGGTCATCTGCTCACTCCCCGGATGGCGGCATCTTGGCAGGCCGGGCGACTTTGACAAGCCGCTGTTGCGACGGCGCCGTACGCAAGACCGAGCCGACATCCTTCGACAAGCTCAGGATGAGGGAGAAGATGTTACCTCGTCCTGAGCTTGTCGAAGGACGACCGGCACCGACCCGGCACTATCCCGCGCGCTCCAGCCAGTGCTCGTAGATCTCGATCTCGATCGTGTCGTCCACGGGCCCGCCGTACCGCGGCCACATCTCGGCCTGGCGGAAACGCACGCGGTAGAGCGGCCGGCGCGGGTCCCCGGACAGGCCGTAGGCGAGTTGCTCGGGGTTGCCGAACTCGCCGCACAGCCGCTCGATCACTCCGACATGGCCGCGGCAGTACCAGGGCGTGCGGCAATGGCCGGGCGGGAAGCCGCGGCGCACGCGCACGCGATCGCCGGCGTGGAACAGCACGGTCATTGCGCCGCCCCGCGCAGCCTGGTCATGCGCGCGTCCAGCTCCTCGCGCGTGACTACGCCGCGCTCAAGCATCATGGTCGCGATCGAGTGGATCCAGCGCTCGTAGTAGCTCATGCGGTCGTAGGCGTCGGGCGGCAGCGATTCGATGCCGCGGCGCAGCATGTCGGTGTTCATGAGCCCGCGCTTCTTGTCGCTCAAGAGCACCATCATGGCGTCGACGCGCTTTTCCCACAGCGCGTGGTCGTGCTCGGTGCGTCCGACCTTGCCCGCGGCCAGGCCGCCCATGTCGTGATGGCCGCGGCCCGGTTGGCGGTCCAGCGGAATCACGGCCGCCTTGGCCGCGACACGGCGCGGCTTCGCCGCCGGTTTGCGCAACAGCCTCTTCGTGACGGACGCGCGAGCCGGCCGAGCCTTCTTGCGGACGGCCTTGGAACCCGCGCGCTTCTTTGTCGCTGCCGTCTTCGCACGCTTCTTGCGTGACGGGGCCGACTTCTTCTTGCGCGGCTTGGCCATGCCCCCTCCTCGTCCCGTTCGCGCAGCTGTGTTCAGGCGGCCTTGGCGCGCTCGGCCAGTGCCGCCTCGATGGCGCCTAGCGCCGCGTCGAGCTTGCCGGCGTCGGGACCGCCGGCCTGGGCCATGTCGGGCCTGCCGCCGCCGCCCTTGCCGCCAAGCGCCGCGGCGCCGGCGCGCACCAGGTCGACGGCGCTGACGCGCCCGACCAGGTCGTCCGTGACCGCGACCACCAGCGACGCCTTGCCGTCGGCGCCGGATGCGAGCGCGATCACGCCGCTGCCGAGCTTCTGCTTCATCGCGTCGGCCATGCCCTTCAGCTCCTTGGCCGGAACGTCGCCGAGCGCGCGGGCGAGATAGGCAATGCCGGCGATGTGCCGCGCTTGCGCCTCGGGCGCCGCGCCGCCGCCGCCAAGCGCGGCGCGCTTGCGCGCCTCGGCCAGCTCGCGTTCCAGACGCTTGCGCTCGTCGATCAGCGCGTTGAGCCGCACGACGATCTCCTCCGGCTGCGCCTTCAGCACGCCGGCCGCGTCGTCGACGATCCTCTCGCGTGCCGCGACATAGTCGAGCGCGGCCTCGCCGGTCAGCGCCTCGATGCGGCGCACGCCGGCGGCGACCGCGGATTCGCCGACGATCTTGAACAGGCCGATATCGCCGGTGCGGCGCACATGCGTGCCGCCGCACAGCTCGGTCGAATAGGGCTTCGACGCGTCCTCGCCGGCCACGGCGTCACCCATCGAAACCACGCGCACCTCGTCGCCGTATTTCTCGCCGAACAGCGCCAGCGCGCCGTGATCGACCGCCTGCTCCGGGCTCATCAGCACGGTCTCCACCGCGCCGTTGCCGCGGACGCGGCGGTTGACGTCGGCCTCGACCGCGCGGATGTCCTCTTCCGTCAGCGCCTTGGGATGGCTGATGTCGAAGCGCAGCCGCTCGGGCGCCACGAGCGAGCCCTTCTGCGTCACGTGGTCGCCCAGGCGCCGACGCAGCGCCTGGTGCAGCAGATGCGTCGCCGAGTGGTTGGCGCGCAGCCGCGTGCGCCGCTCGCCGTCGACGGCGAGCTCGATATCGTCCCCCGGCTTCAGCGTGCCCGCCGTCACGGTGCCGACATGCAGGATGAGGTCACCGAGCTTCTTGAGTGTGTCGGTCACCTGCACGCGCGCGCCGCCGGCCGAGCGGATCTCGCCGGCATCGCCCATCTGGCCGCCCGACTCGCCGTAGAAGGGTGTCTGGTTGGCGATCAGCGCGACCGATGCGCCGGCGCCGGCGCCGTCGACCGGCTTGCCGTCGACCACCAGGGCCACGACCTTGCCCTCGGCCTTCTCCGTGTCGTAGCCGAGGAACTCGCTGGCGCCGACCTTCTCGCGCAGCTCGAACCAGACGCGCTCCGTCGCGGCCTCGCCCGAGCCCGTCCATTTCCTGCGCGCCTCGGCGCGCTGGCGCTCCATCGCCTGCTCGAAGCCGGCCGTGTCGACCGGGCGCCCCTGCGCCTTCAGCACGTCCTGCGTCAGGTCGAGCGGGAAGCCGTAGGTGTCGTAGAGGCGAAAGGCGACCTCGCCCGGCAGCGGCGCCTTCGCCGACAGCTTCGCCGTCTCCTCGCCGAGGAGCTTGAGGCCGCGGTCGAGCGTCTGCTTGAAGCGCGTCTCCTCGAGCTTCAGCGTCTCGACGATCAGCGGCTGCGCCCGACCGAGCTCGGGGTAGGCCGCGCCCATCTGCCCGACCAGCGCCGGCACGAGCTTCCACATCACGGGCTCGGTCGCACCGAGCATGTGCGCGTGGCGCATGGCGCGGCGCATGATCCGGCGCAGCACGTAGCCGCGCCCCTCGTTCGCCGGCAGCACGCCGTCGGCGATCAGGAACGACGACGCGCGCAGATGATCGGCGATGACCCGGTGCGAGACGCGATGCGGCCCGTCCGGATCGGTGCCGCTGGCCTCGGCCGAGGCCATGATCAGCGCGCGCATCATGTCGATGTCGTAGTTGTCGTGCTTGCCCTGCAGCACGGCGGCGATGCGCTCGAGCCCCATGCCGGTGTCGATCGACGGCTTCGGCAGGTTGATGCGCTTGTCCTTCGTCACCTGCTCGAACTGCATGAAGACGAGGTTCCAGATCTCGATGAAGCGGTCGCCGTCGGCATCCGGGCCGCCCGGCGGACCGCCCGCAATGCCGGGGCCGTGGTCGAAGAAGATCTCGGAGCATGGGCCGCACGGGCCGGTGTCGCCCATGGCCCAGAAATTGTCCGAGGTCGGGATGCGAATGATCTTCGAGTCGGGAAAGCCGGTCAGCTTCTTCCAGATCGAAGCCGCCTGGTCGTCCTCGGAGAACACGGTAACCAGCAGCCGGTCCGCCGGCAGGCCGTACTCCTTGGTGATCAGGTTCCACGCCAGCTCGATCGCCAGATCCTTGAAGTAGTCGCCGAAGGAGAAGTTGCCCAGCATCTCGAAGAAGGTGTGATGCCGGGC
>CAZLBB010000228.1:0-4862 GCA_964557415.1 uncultured Rhodospirillaceae bacterium | reverse complement strand
CGTCGGCGGCTCGCGCCCGGTCTCAGTCGATGCCGGCGACGCGGCCTGGGAGGAGTCGTTCGCGCTGAACTTCACCGCGACCCGGCGGCTGACGGAAGCCCTGCTGCCGTCGATGCGCCAGCGCCGCTGGGGCCGGATCATCAACATCAGCGGCTCGATGGAGCCGCGCAGCCTGAACGCCGCCGCGCCGGCGAAGGCCGCGCTGCACCTCTGGGCCAAGGGCCTCTCCTGCGACGTGGCGGCCGACGGCGTGACCGTGAACTGCGTCCCGCCCGGACGCATCAACAGCGAGCAGATCCTGAACCGGCTGCATCCGACCGAGCAGGCGCGCCAAGCCTTCATCAAGGCCAACATCCCGATCGGCTATTTCGGCGAGCCCGAGGACATCGCCTACATGGTGGCGTTCCTCGCTTCGCCGCTCGCGCGCTACGTCACAGGCGCCGTGATCCCCGTGGATGGCGGCATGCACTACTTCGCGCACTGATGCGGGCTGCCGCCATCGGAGCTTCAGGAAGGCCCTAGACGACCTTCACGTCGTCCCAGAAGCCGAAGCGATGCGCGACCTTCTGCATCGCCGGACGTGGCGCCTCGTAGGACCAGGCGGCCCGCGCATGGCGCCTGCCGTCGATCACCACGTCATAGAACTGTACGCCATGGGGACAGGCGCGGTCGTCGTCGGTCTTCGCCGCCTTCTCGAGCAGCTCGCGCCGCACGGCGCTGCCGGGGAAATACGCATAGCCGTCGCATTCGACGATGTCCTTGCTTTCGGCGACGACTCGTCCGTCCACGATCGCTTTCATGGCCCGCTCCATCTGCTTGCCCGGCTCCACCCGGCAAGGAACCGCACCGCGCGCGATCCCGTCAAGCCTGGTCGGCCCGCAGGCATCGCACCGCTGCGATCTGGCCTTCCGGAGCACGGGTCGTTCGCGTTCAGCGAGCGGCGGAAAGAACGTACTGGATGTCGGACTTGTCCTGCGCCTTGAAGCGGACCTTGACCAGCCGGTTGCCGGCGTCGAACCACAGCTCGCGCTCCAGCGCGCCGGTGATGCGGTAGTGCCGGGCACGGATCGCCCCGCCGGGCGCCGGCACGTCCTCGTCGCCCGCTTCGGCGACGGCGATCGTCATCATCGAGCCGTCGATCGTATTGAGCGTCGCCGGAACGCCCAGGATTCCGCGGTGCCACAGGCTGGCGGGAATCGTGCCGGCCGCGACCGGCGGCAGCTTCTTGCCGTCGTGCAGGATCGCGAGCGCATCCGCGCCGCCCGAAATCGAAAGCTCGTGCCTGGTGCCGTCGTCGTCGGTCTTCGACGCCAGGGCCACCAGCTTGCCGTCGATCCAGCGCTCGGTCGCGTCATGCCAGAAGCGATAGAGCGGAATGAAGCCGAGCTTCACCTTGACGTCGGTCTTGACCGCGACATCGAGGGCGTCGCCGCTGCGGCGGAAGACGAAGGAATGCTCGCCGATCTTGTCGCCGTCGCGCAGGACGTCGTAGCGCAGCGCCGAATCGGCAGGCGGCAGGCTGGCGGCCGCCGGTCCCTGCGCCGCGGCCGGAAACGAAACGGCAATCAGCGCCAAGCCGCCGAGCACTACATGCACGATCCTGAGACGCCGCATCGGGTGGTCCTCGCGGAACATTGCACGGGCCCTTCGTATCCGACGGCAACCTGACGCCAGCATTACGGGCGCCCGTAATCTTCGCGTCAGGTCCACGCCCTAGATTGGCCGGGCACTGTTGCAGCGCGGCATCGTTCGCCGCCCCGCCGTCCCGGAGAACCGCCGAGCGATGTCGCTTCTGATCCTTGACCGGCGCCATGCACTGCGCCGAGCCGCCGAGGCCGAGGTGTGCAGGATCTTCCGCCGTGCCTATGGCGCCGTCATCGTCGACTTCCCCGAGCTGCTGGCGGCTTTGGTCAACGCCGAAGGCGCACCCGCCTGCGTCGCCGGCGTGCGGTTCGGCCTCGACCACAGCTTCTGCGAACAATATCTCGACGAGCCGGCGGAAAGCCTGCTGCGCCGCATCGCCGGCGGGGCCGTCTCGCGCGACCGCATCCTCGAGGTCACGACGCTGGCCGGAGAATGTCCCGGGCGCTCGCTGCGGCTGTTGCGCGGAATCATCGCGGCCGGCCGCGACGTGGACATGGAATGGGGCCTTTTCACCGCCACGAGCAGGCTGCGCTCGGCGCTGCCGCGCCTGTCGCTGCCGCTGATCGCGCTGGCCCCGGCGCTCCGCGAGCGCGTGGCCCAACCCGGCAACTGGGGAAGCTATTACGACACCGACCCGTGGGTCTGCGCCATGCCAGGCCGGACCGACGGCACCGGCCGACGGGCGCGCGCGAAACGTCCGTCGGCAAGATCGCCGCTTCCGGATGCCTGCGTGACGGACCTGGCCGGATGACCGATCTGCTGTCGAGCCTGCGGGCGCGTGCCGAGGCCGCGCCCGGTAACGTCGTGTTCCGCGACGATCACGGCGCTGTCACCGCCGCCCGCCTGCTGCGCCGCGTCGGCGCAGCCGCGCTCCGTCTGTCCGCGCTGCCGGATCCGGTCGGCATCCTGCTGCCGAATGCCGTCGATTTCGTCGTGGCCGACCTCGCCTGCAAATGGACCGGTCGGACCGCCGTGCCGCTGCCGGATTTCTTCAGCGCCGCGCAGCTCGCGCATATCGCCCGCGACGCCGGCGTCGGCACGGTCCTCACCGATGCGGCGCTGGCGCCACGCGCAAACGACTTGGGCGCTTCCGTCATGGTCATCGACGCCGCGGAGGCCGAGCCGCCGGCGTTGGCACAAGGCTGGCGGACGATCGTCTATTCCTCGGGCAGCACCGGCGCGCCCAGGGGCGCGATCCACGGCGACCGGCAGATGACGCATAGCGCCCGGGCGCTGGCGCGGGCCGCGGCGGCCACGGCCGAGGACGTCTATCTTTCCGTCATTCCGATGGCACTGCTCCTGGAGCAGCTGTCGGCGATCCATCTGCCCCTCCTGGTCGGCGGCAGCTCGGTGCTGTCCGCGCGGCTGACCCGGTCGGCGCTGCTGGGCGACGGTGCCGCGCTGGCCGACGCCATCCAGGCGGCGCAACCCAGCGTGCTGTCCCTGGTGCCGCACCTGCTGCGGGTCTGGCTGTGGGCACTGGACGCGCGGAGCGCGCGTCCGCCCGGTTCCCTGCGGCTGGTCGCCGTGGGCGGCGCGCCGGTGCCCACCGCATTGGCGCGCGATGCCTGGAGCCGGGGCATTCCCGTGCACGAGGGCTACGGCCTGACCGAATGCTGCGCCGTCGTCGCGCTCAACCGGCCGGGTGCGCGGGCGGAAGGCACGGTGGGTAAGCCGCTCGACGGGGTGCGCGTCGACGTCGTCGACGGCGAGATCGTCGTATCCGGCCCGACCGTGATGGACGGCCACCTGAACGGCACGACGCCGCAGGCGAGCTGGGCCACCGGCGATCTGGGAACGATCGACCGTCAGGGCAACCTGGTCGTGCGCGGGCGCAGGGACGCGGTGATCCGCACCGCGCTCGGCCGCAACATCCATCCGGAATGGATCGAGGCGATGATCAGCGGCGATCCGCGCGTGCGGCGCTGCGTCGTTCTCGGCGACGGGCTGCCCTGGCCGGCGGCGCTGCTCGAACCTTCGGCGTCCGGCCGGGAATGGCTGGCCGGGGGCGGCGACGCCGCGGCGATCGTCAGGGAGAGGACCGAGGACGCGCCGGACTATGCCCGACCCCGCCAGGTCGTGGTGCTGCCGGAAGGCGGCCTCGGCGACCCGGCATTGCTCACGGCCAATGGACGGCCGCGGCGCGCGGCGATCGCGCAACGCCATGCCGCCAGCATCCAGACGTCCGAGGGATTTTCGATCGGCGGCGAGGCCGGCTCCCTGCGCGGCTACGAACGCCTGCTGCGCGAAACGGCGACGCAGCGGCGCGAGTTCCTCGAAATCCCCGTGATCCGCCGCGCCGTCGCCTCGGGCGTCTCGCGCGAACTCTATGTCGCCTTCCTGGAGCAGGCCTATCACCACGTCAAGCACACCTGCCCGCTTCTCGAGACGGCGGCCTCGCGATGCGACGCGGATACCTGGTTGCACCAGGCGCTGCGGCACTACGTCGCCGAAGAGAAGGGCCATGACGAGTGGATCCTCGGCGATGTGGCCGCGATGGGCGGCGACGCCGAGGCGGTGCGCAACGGCACCGGGCGGCCACCCTGCCGCGCCATGGTCGCGCATGCCTACGAGGCGATCGCGTCGCGCGGCCCCGCGGCATTGCTCGGCATGGTGCATGTGCTCGAAGGCATGTCGGTGCTGCTGGCCGAGCAGGCGGCCGCGTCCATCAGGCGCTCCCTCGCCCCGTCCGGGCCGCATCGGGGGGATGCTGCAGGATTCCGCTACCTGACGTCGCACGGCGCGCTCGACGTCGAGCACGTCGCCTTCTTCCGCTCGCTGGTCGATCGCCTGGACGACCCCGAGACCGAGCAGGCGGTCATCGATACGGCCAAGGCCGTCTACCGTCTTTACGGCGACATCTTCCGCGATCTCGATGCCGCGATCGGAACGCCGGATTCGACCGGCGCGCGGCGGGAAACGACGAACAAGGGGGGACGACTTGCGACTTGAAGGTAAACGCGCGCTGATCACCGGCCCCGGATCCGGCATCGGACGCGCGCTGGCGCTCGACGCCGCCCGGCGCGGCATGCATCTGATGCTGGCGGGCCGCACCCGCGCGGCGCTCGATGAAACCGTGTCGCTGCTGCCCGCAGGCGCCCAAGCCCATGTCGTGGCCGCGGACGTGCGGTCGCCCGACAGCCGCGCGCTGCTTCGCCGCGCGGTCGATGCGCGCTTCGGCGGCCTGGACCTCCTGATTCACAATGCAGGAGTGCAGT
>CAZLBB010000227.1:0-4868 GCA_964557415.1 uncultured Rhodospirillaceae bacterium | reverse complement strand
GCCTCGACCTTGCCGACCAGGTCGGCGCCCACGTCGGCGCCCTTGGTGAAGATGCCGCCGCCGAGTCGCGCGAAGATCGAGATCAGCGAGGCGCCGAAACCGAGGGCCACCAGCGCGTCGACCAGGGTGCGCGAGGGCACCCCGGCCTTGAGCAGGATCACGTAGTAGACAACGACGCCCAGCAGCGCGAGGCCCGCCACCAGCATGCCGGTGATCGCGCCCGCCTTGAACGAAATGTCCAGGCCCTCGGCCAGGCTTTTCTGCGCCGCGACCGCGGTGCGCACGTTGGCGCGCACCGAAACGTTCATGCCGATGAAGCCGGCGGCGCCCGACAGCACGGCGCCGATCAGGAACCCGCCCGCGGCCCACCCCCCCAGGAACAGGAACAGGATGACGAGCACGCCGACGCCGACCATGGCGATGGTGGTGTACTGCCGGCGCAGATAGGCCGAAGCACCCTCCTGCACCGCCCCGGCGATTTCCTGCATGCGCGGCGTGCCGGCATCGGCGGCCAGAACGGCCTTGCCGACGACGATGCCGTAGATGATCGCCAGCAGCCCGCACGCGATCACGAAAGCGTAGATCATCGATCCTACCCTCTTGTTGGGATTTGACGGAACGGAACCAGGCCGCCGACGCCGACCCGCAACGGCCGGCGGCCTCCCCCGGAAAGGCGCGCGGAACATGCCAGAAGCGGTCCGCGCATGCAATGCGCCCGCCACCGGCGGCGCAAGCAGCGGCGGGGCGGGCGGATTCGTTATTGCCTGCGCCGCCCTCTGCTCTACATATACCGCCCTCGGGTCCGCTGCGGGGCCGGGCATCCGGCCGGTCGCCGAGGAATAAAGCCCTGGAATTCCAATGACTTCAATCCGCTCGCTCTGCGTCTATTGCGGCTCCAACATCGGCGGATCGGAGCACCAGCGCGCCGCCCACCGGCTGGGGACGATGCTGGCCCAGCGCGGCATCACGCTGGTCTTTGGCGGCGGCATGGTCGGGTTGATGGGCATCTGCGCCGACGCGGCGCTCGAGGCCGGCGGCAAGGTGATCGGCGTGATCCCGAAGCACCTCGACGACCTCGAGGTCGGCCATCGCGGCGTGACCGAACTGATCGTCTGCCGCAACATGCACGAGCGCAAGGAGCGCATGTTCGACCTGTCGGACGCCTTCGCCGTGCTGCCTGGCGGCTACGGCACGCTGGATGAGGCGTTCGAGATGATCACCTGGCGCCAGCTGCGCCTGCACGACAAGCCGGTAGTGTTGGTCGACATCGACGGCTATTGGAAACCGCTGCGCCAGCTGCTCGATCATATCATCGCCGCGGGCTATGCGCGGCCCGAGACGCGCCGGCTCTACAGCGTAGTCGAGCGCGTGGAGGACATCTTCAAGCTGCTGGCGCGCGAGCCCGCGCCGGCGGTGGAGCCGAAGAGCGAGCTGATCTAGGCGCAATCCGCCCTGGTCGAGGCGGTCGTTCCACTGCCGCACCGCCACTCCACGATTGCACCGCATCGGGCGCTTCGTTACTTTCCGCGCGCCTTTTCCCGAGGGGAGCTTGAACGACATGGCCAAGATCAAGGTTAAGACGCCGCTGGTCGAGCTCGACGGCGACGAGATGACCCGGATCATCTGGAAGTTCATCAAGGACAAGCTGATCCTGCCCTATCTCGACGTGAAGCTGGAGTACTACGACCTCGGCATCGAGTACCGAGACAAGACGGAGGACCAGGTCACCGTCGATTCGGCCAACGCGATCAAGAAATACGGCGTCGGCGTCAAGTGCGCGACCATCACACCCGACGAGGCGCGGGTGAAGGAGTTCAACCTCAAGAAGATGTGGCGGTCGCCCAACGGCACGATCCGCAACATCCTGGGCGGTACGATCTTCCGCCAGCCGATCATCTGCAAGAACGTGCCGCGCCTGGTGCCGGGCTGGACCAAGCCGATCGTGATCGGCCGCCACGCCTTCGGCGACCAATACCGCGCCACCGACTTCAAGTTCCCCGGCAAGGGCAAGGTCACCATGACCTTCACGCCCGCCGACGGCGGCAAGCCGGTCGTCTACGACGTGTTCGACGCGCCGGGCTCGGGCGTCGCGATGGGCATGTATAACCTGGATGATTCGATCCGCGATTTCGCCCAGGCCTGCTTCAACTACGGGCTCAACCTTGGCTGGCCGGTCTATCTCTCGACCAAGAACACGATCCTCAAGGTCTATGACGGGCGCTTCAAGGACCTGTTCCAGGAGGTGTTCGACAAGCAGTTCAAGGACAAGTTCAAGGCCAAGAACATCGTCTACGAGCACCGCCTGATCGACGACATGGTCGCCTCGGCGCTGAAATGGGAAGGCGGCTATGTCTGGGCCTGCAAGAACTATGACGGCGACGTACAGTCCGACACGGTGGCGCAGGGCTTCGGCTCTCTGGGCCTCATGACCTCGGTGCTGATGACTGCCGACGGCAAGACGGTCGAGGCCGAGGCGGCGCACGGCACGGTGACGCGGCACTACCGCGACCATCAGGCCGGCAAGCAGACCTCGACCAACCCGATCGCCTCGATCTTCGCCTGGACGCAGGGCCTCACCTACCGGGGCAGGTTCGACGGCACGCCCGACGTCGAGCACTTCGCCAAGACGCTGGAGAAGGTCTGCGTCGACACGGTCGAGGCGGGCTTCATGACCAAGGACCTGGCGATTCTGATCGACGCCAAGCAGCCCTGGCTCAACACGCAGCAGTTCCTCGACAAGATCGACCAAAACCTGAAGAAGACGCTGGCGTGATCGGAAGTCAGTGGTCAGAAGTCAGTGGTCAGGCTTCCTGGCGACTGACTACTGACTACTGATTCCTGATCACGATACCTGACTGTCACACGACCGTAGCGTGCGTCCCCTAGACTCGCGCCCATGAAGACGAACGACGAACGAGCGGTCGCGCGCAGGTTGGCCGACCTGGCGCAGGAGCTGCGCGAATTGGCGACCGCGCCACCTTATCTTGCCGATCGCGCGCCGTATGCGGCGGGACGGCTGCTGGCGGCGGCTTCGCGGCTGGACGGGCTCGCCTCGGAGGTGTTGGACGCCGCGGCCTAATCCGCCGCGACGCCTTCGCGGGGGCCGATGCCTTCGATCCCGAGGAAGCGGTCGAACTGCTGCCAGAACAGCGCGCGGACCGGATCGCGCTCGAACAGGATCTCGTGCAGCGCGTCGGCGATCTCGATCAACGTCGCGTCCGGCATGGCGCGCGCAAGGCGCCGGGTCGCCTGTGGCTGCACGACGCGGTCGCGCCCGGACGCGACGATCAGCGTGGGCGTGCGGATCGCACGCGCGAAGCTCGAATGCTCGGTGAGCGCGATCGAGTGCTGCGCGGCGCGCACCCAGCCGAAGGTCGGCCCGCCCACGGCCAGCTCGGGGCACCGGGCGATCCAGGCATGCTGCTCGTGGAAGCGGCGCCGGTCGGCGGTGCGCCGGTTGCCCTCGAAGCGCACGCGCGCGGCGGCGTAGTCGCGCGCGCCGAACACGTAGCGGCGCGACAAGCCCACGGCACATAGCGCCTCGGCCAGCGGCCGCGCCAGCCAGCGCGGCATGACGCGGTAGTCGATGTCGATCATGGGCGAGGTCAACACCGCGGCATTGAACGCGCTCGGATGCGCGTTGAGCAGGCGCAGCGCCAGGTGCGCGCCGAGGGAATGGCCGAGCACCATGCGGAAGCGCAGGCGGTCGCGCAGCGGCGGCATGGCCTCGATCAAGCGGTGGAGGTCGACGAGGTAACGCCGGAAGTCGTCCACGTGCACCTTGTCGCGGTTCGCCAGCGCCCGCGTCGACAGCCCCTGCCCGTACCAGTCGACGACGTGCACGTCGAAGCCGCGCTTGAGCAACTCGTCGACCGTCTCGTGGTATTTTTCGATGAATTCGCCGAAGCCGGGCAGGACCAGCACGCTGCCGATGCCCGCCCCCTCGAGCGGACGCCAGTGCGCGTGGCGGATGGTGGCCTCCGGCGGCGACGCTATGCGCAGGACATGTCCGCCGGGCGGCGGCGGATGGGGCTCGGAGATCCGCACGGACTCTCCTTTGATCGGCTTGGTCAGCGGTTCAGCTCCCGCATGGCGGCATCGAGCCCGCCGAGCGTCAGCGGGTACATGCGGTCGCCGATCAGCGCGCGCACCATGTCGATCGAACGGTGGTAGCGCCAGTGCTCTTCCGGCTGCGGGTTGAGCCAGGCCGCGTGCGGATAGGTGTGGAACAGACGGCCGAGCCAGGCCGAGCCGGCCTCGTCGTTCATGTGCTCGACGCTGCCGCCGGGCTGCGCGATTTCATAAGGGCTCATGGTCGCGTCGCCGACCACGATCAGCTTCCAGTCGGACGGATAGGTGTGAAGCACCTGCCAGGTCGGCGTGGTCTCGTCGTAGCGCCGCCGGTTGTCGCGCCACAACCGCTCGTAGGGGCAGTTGTGGAAATAGAAGGTCTCGAGATGCTTGAACTCGCTGCGCGCGGCCGAGAACAACTCGGCGCAGGTACGCACGTGCTCGTCCATCGAACCGCCGATGTCGAGCAGCAGCAGCACCTTGACCGTGTTGTGCCGCTCGGGCACCAGCTTGAGGTCGAGCCAGCCGCCGTTGTGCGCGGTCGAGCGGATCGTGTCAGGCAGGTCGAGCTCCGTCGCCGCCCCCTCGCGCGCGAAGCGGCGCAGCCGGCGCAGCGCCACCTTGATGTTGCGCGTTCCGATCTCGACCGAGTCGTCAAGGTTCCTGAAGTGGCGCCGATCCCATACCTTGACGGCACGGAAATTGCGGTTGCCGTCCTGGCCGATGCGGATGCCCTCGGGCTGGTAGCCGTAGGCCCCGAAGGGCGAGGTGCCCGCAGTGCCGATCCACTTGCTGCC
>CAZLBB010000226.1:0-4882 GCA_964557415.1 uncultured Rhodospirillaceae bacterium | reverse complement strand
ACCATCCAGAACGACATCCTCAAGGAGTTCATGGTCCGCAACACCTATATCTATCCGCCCGACCCCTCGATGCGCATCGTGGCCGACATCATCGAGTACACCGCGAAGCGCATGCCCAGGTTCAACTCGATCTCGATCTCGGGCTACCACATGCAGGAGGCGGGGGCGACCTGCGTGCAGGAGCTCGCCTTCACGCTGGCGGACGGGCTGGAGTACGTGCGCGCGGCCCTGAGCAAGGGCCTCGACATCGACGAATTCGCGCCGCGGCTGTCGTTCTTCTTCTGCCTCGGCATGAACTTCTTCATGGAGATCGCCAAGCTGCGCGCCGCGCGCCTGCTGTGGGCGCGCATGATCAGGCCGTTCAACCCGAAGAACCCGGCGAGCCTGGCGCTGCGCACGCATTGCCAGACCTCGGGCGTCAGCCTGACCGAACAGGATCCCTACAACAACATCGTGCGCACGACGATCGAGGCGCTGGCCGGCGCGCTCGGCGGCACGCAGTCGCTGCACACCAACAGCTTCGACGAGGCGATCGCGCTGCCGACGCCGTTCTCCGCCCGCATCGCGCGCAACACGCAGCTGATCCTGCAGGAGGAGGCCGGCATCACCCACGTGGTCGACCCGCTCGGCGGCAGCTACTACGTCGAGCGCCTGACCGCCTCGGTCGCCCAGGCGGCGCAGCGGCTGATCGACGAGGTCGAGAAGCTCGGCGGCATGACCAGGGCCGTTGTCATGGGCATGCCGAAGCTCAGGATCGAGGAGGCGGCCGCGCGCCGCCAGGCGCGCGTGGACCGCGGCGAGGAGGTCATCGTCGGCGTCAACAAGTACCAGCCCGACGGAGAGACGCGGGTCGAGACGCTCGACATCGACAACGCGCGGGTGCGCGAGCAGCAGGTGGCGCGCCTCAAGCAGGTGCGCGCGACGCGCGACGAGAAGGCCTGCAAGGCCGCGCTGGCGGCGCTGGAGAACGCGGCGCGGGGCGGCGGCAATCTGCTCGCGGCCGCGGTCGCGGCGATGCGCGCGCGCGCCAGCGTCGGCGAGGTCTCCGACGCGCTCGAGCGCGTGTTCGGCCGGCACCAGGCGGCGACATCGACGATCAGCGGCGTGTACGGCCAGGCCTATGACGGCGACGCCCAGTTCCAGCGCATCCAGGCCGAGACGGCTTCCTTCGCCGAGGCCAACGGCCGCCGCCCGCGCATGCTGGTGGTCAAGCTCGGCCAGGACGGGCACGACCGCGGCGCCAAGATCATCGCCACGTCCTTCGCCGACCTCGGCTTCGACGTCGATATCGGCCCGCTGTTCCAGACGCCGGAGGAGGCCGCGCGCCAGGCGGTCGAGAACGACGTGCACGTGGTCGGCGTGTCGTCCCAGGCCGCCGGCCATCGCACGCTGGTGCCCGAGCTGATCAAGGCGCTCAAGGCCCAGGGCGCCGGCGACGTGCTGGTCGTCTGCGGCGGCGTCATCCCGCCGGCCGACCACGAGTTCTTGAAGCGCGCCGGCGTCGCCGCGATCTACGGGCCCGGCACCAACATTCCCGCCGCCGCCGCCGAGATCCTCGCCCTGCTGCGCAAGGCCAGGATGGCGGCTTGATGCCGACCGGGCTCGTCATCATCGACATGCAGCGGGGCTCGTTCGGGCCCGACTCGCGCCGCCACGACGTGCCGGGCCTCGTGCGGCGCCTCAACGCGCTCGCCGGCCGCGTGCGCGCTGTCGGCGGCGCGGTGATCTTCGTGCAGCAGGACGGGCCCGAAGGCGATCCGCATCATCCGAGCCAGCCCGGCTGGCATTTGCTGCCGGAGCTGGAGGCGCTCCCGGATGACCCGGTCGTGCGCAAGACATCCTGCGACGCCTTCCTCGGCACCGGTCTCGAAGCCGTGCTGGCGGAGCGCGGCATCCGCGAGCTCGTCATCACCGGTTGCGCCACCGACTACTGCGTCGACACCACGGTCCGCGCCGCGCTCGCCCGCCGCTACCGGACGACCGCGCCCAGCGACGGCCACACCACCGCCGACCGCCCGCACCTGAGCGCCGCCCAGATCATCGCGCACCACAACGCCATCTGGCGCGATTTCCTCGCCCCCGCCGGTCCGGCGCTTGTCTGTCCGTGCGCAGACGTCCTGCGGTAGGCCGGCGATGAAGAAAGGCCGCCCGCAGAGTCAGGGGCCATCGGCAAGCGAGGCGAAGCAGCCCGCCGGGAGCATCGCCAAGTCCTGGCTGCTGCATGGACCGTCCGTGCCGAAGGCCAAGACGCGCCCGGCCAGCAAGGGACGCGTCCACAAGGGCAGGACGCGAACCTGACGGCCGGCCTGCGCCGACGGCCGTTCGCGCGCGCCGCGCCGCCCCGGAATTGCCCCACCGCATTCAGCCGGCATTCAGATCGATTGAACTACCGTTAACCCTATCGGCGGGAAAGCGCCGAATCGAGCGGGGACGCGCTCGGACGGGAACGGGGAGAACGCTGCGGCGTTCTGCCGCCCGGCCAGGAGGGAACGGCATGCTTCAGTCATTCAACAGGCGCCGCGCGCTGCGCCATGCGCTGGTCAACACGCTGGCGCTGGTCATGGCGGCGCCGTGGCCCGTCCTGATCGGCCCCAAGGCGGCGCAGGCGCAGCAACAGCCGCCGTATTACCAGCCCGCGCCCTATCCGCCGGCGCCGCCGCAGGCGGCGACCGGCGGCCAGGGCACGGCGTCCATGCCCGGGGATCTCGCCGGCTTCGAGCAGCCCTGGCCGCGCGCGGTGCAGGGCACGGGCCTGCACCTTCAGGTCTACCAGCCGCAGGTCGAGGCCTGGGATGGCAACCGCCTCGAGCTCAGCGCCGCGATCGGCCTGGACGTCGACGCCAGCAGCGCGGCCGATCAGCATTTCGGCCGGGTCTGGCTGGTCGCGCTGAGCGACGTCGACAAGGACCGCGGCATCGTCCAGCTCCGCGACGTGCGGGTGGCGCGCGTCGACCTGCCGACCGCGCCGCATCGCGCGACCGAGGTCGACCGCGCGCTCGAGCGGCAGGCGGGCGTCGTCGCGCGTGTCGTGTCGCTTGGGCAATTGCAGTCGAGTCTCGCCATCGCCAGGGCGCAGCGCGCGCAGGACCAGCAGGTCGAGGTCGCGAACGACCCGCCGGTGATCCTGTTCAGCACGAGCCCGGCCGTGCTCGTGCTGCTCGACGGCGAGCCGGTGCTGCGCTCCGCCGCCCCCGGCGTCGACCGCGTGATCAACACCAACGTGCTGCTGCTGCGCGACGCCGCCGGGCGCTACATGCTGCGCGTCGGCGGCCACTGGGCCGAAGCGGAGTCGCTGCAAGGTCCCTGGACGATCAGGTACGCCAACACCGCCGCGCTCGACCGGATCCGCGACCAGGTGCTGCAGGAGACCGCCGTCGACCTGCTCGACGACGACGACCAGCCCGGCCCGTACGGCGTCCTGCCCGACATCTACGTGAGCGAGGTCCCAGCCGAGCTGCTCGAGACCGACGGCGAGCCGCAGTACCAGCCGATCCCGGACACCAGGCTGCTCTACGTCGCCAACACGGCGAGCGACATCTTCGTCGACACGGCGACGCAGGACCAATACGTGCTGATCTCGGGCCGCTGGTTCCGCGCGCGCACCTTTGACGGGCCGTGGTCCTATGTCGACAGCGCCAGCCTGCCCGAGGATTTCCGGCGCATCCCCGAGGCGCACCCCAAGGGCATCGTGCTGGTCTCGATCGCCGGCACGCCGCAGGCGCAGGAGGCGGCGATCGCCAACACCATCCCGCAGACCGCGACGATCGACCGGCAGAACGTGCAGTTCCAGCCCGTCTACGACGGCGAGCCCGAGTTCCGGCCGGTCGAGGGCACGCCGCTCTACTATGCCGCCAACGGCCCGGCGCCGGTGATCCGCGTCGATCCCAGCACCTACTACGCGGTCGACGACGGCGTATGGTTCACCGCGCCGGCGCCAGTCGGGCCCTGGGTCGTCGCCGAATACGTGCCGCCGGTGATCTACACCATCCCGGCCTATTCGCCGGTCCACTACGTCACCTATGTGCGCGTCTACGGGCATACGCATCGCCATGTCTATGTCGGCTACACGCCGGGCTACCTCGGCACCTATGTGACGCGGCGGGGCGTGGTCGTCTACGGCACGGGCCATCGCCATCGCCCCTGGGTCGGGCGCAGCTACTACGCCGCGCCCGCGACCTACGGCGGCGGCGCCGGCTTCGCCGCCGGGGCATTCACCGGCTTCGTGCTGGGGCTGGCCACGGCCGCCATCGTCAGCCAGCCCACCTGGGGACCCTATCGCTCCCGGCACTATCACGGCCGCCACGACCGCGCGCGCGGCCGCGACTGGCGCGATCGGGACGGCCGCTCTGACGGACGCAGTGTCGCCCGGGCAGACGGACGCAGCTCCGACCAGCGAACAGCTTCCCAGGGCGTCGTCGGCCGGCGCGCGGTCGAGGTCAACTACACGACCAACGTCTACAACACCTGGGACAACCGCACGGTGGTGCGCACGACCAGCGTGCAGCCGGCGCGCACGCCCGAGACCCTGCGCGAGCGGCGCCAGCAGGTGGAGCAGCTGCGCCAGCGCTCGCAGGCCAACCGCGAACGCGCGGCGCGCACGCGCACGACCGATCCGCAGGCGACGTCGGCTGCGCCCGCACCGGCCGGCACCGCCGTGGTGGCCGCCCCGGCGCGCAACGACACCTTCGTCGACCAGCGCGGCAACCGCCGCCGCGGTGGCGAGCGCGACGGGCGCACCGCGGCCCAGCAGCGCCAGGCGCAGCCCGCGGCCACGGCGCCGCAACCGACGCAGCAGCAACCCGCGCCGCGGCAGGCGCCGCCGCAACAGGCCGCTCCGCGGCAAGCCGCGCCCGCGCCGCAGCCGCGCACGGTCGAGCAGCTG
>CAZLBB010000225.1:0-4884 GCA_964557415.1 uncultured Rhodospirillaceae bacterium | reverse complement strand
CCCTGCGCCCGGCCGCGGCGACCGACGCGTGGCGCGACCTGCCGCCGTTCGACGCCGGGGCCGTCGCCGGCGTCTTTCGCCTCGATTGCCCCGGCCCGCGCGAGGAGGCCGCCGCCATCGCGCTGATGCTGCGCGAGACGCTGGAGCAGCCGGGCCGGACGGCCGCGCTGGTCACGCCTGATCGCGCGCTGGCGCGCCGCGTCGCGGTGGAGCTGAAGCGCTGGCGGATCGAGATCGACGATTCCGCCGGCTTGGCGCTCGCCGACACGCCGCCCGGCGTGCTCCTGCGCCTCGTCGCAGACATGATGGCTGGGGCTTGCGCGCCCGTGCCGCTGCTCGCCTGCCTCAAGCATCCGCTGTGCACGGGCGGCCTGGCGCGCGAGGATTTCCGCGCCCGCGCGCGCCGTCTCGAGATCGCCGCGCTGCGCGGGCCGCGGCCGGCGCCAGGCATGGTCGGCCTGATCGAGCTCGTCCGCGGCGCCAAGGACGCCGCCGACCTGGTGGCGTGGCTGCGCGGCATCGATGCCCAGGCGCACCGGTTCGCCGCCCTGGTCGCCGCCCGGGAGGCGCCGCTGGCCGACCTGGTCGCGGCGCACTGGTCCTTCGCGGCGTTCCTCGCGACCGACGCGGACGGCGTGTGCGGCCTCAGCCTCGGCGAGGCGGGCGAGGCGCTGGCGCGTGCGCTCGACGAGATCAACGAGGCCGCCGCCGGTTTCCCCCCGGTGCGCGGCGCCGACTACCCGGCGCTGTTCGCCGAGTTCCTGCACGGGCGCGTGGTGCGGCCGCGGCGCGGGCAGCATCCGCGCCTCGCGATCTGGGGCCTGCTCGAGGCGCGGCTGCAGCAGGCGGACCGGCTGATCCTTGGCGGGCTGAACGAGGGCGTGTGGCCGGGCGAGCCGCCGATCGACCCGTGGATGAGCCGGCCGATGCGCAGCAGGTTCGGCCTGCCGCCGCCCGAGCGGCGCGTCGGCCTGTCGGCGCACGACTTCGCGCAGGGCTTCATGGCGCCGGAAGTGATCCTGACCCGCGCCACGCGCGTCGACGGCACGCCGACCGTGCCGTCGCGCTGGCTGCTGCGGCTCGACGCCGTGCTGCGCGCCGGCGGCGCCAGCCGCAGCCTGCCGGCGGGCCCGTGGCTCGATTGGCAGGAGCTGCTCGACCGTCCGGCGGCGATCGCGCCGGTCAGGCGCCCGTCGCCGCGCCCGCCCGTTGCCGCACGGCCGCGACAGCTTTCGGTCACGCGCGTCGAGGCCTGGATGCGCGATCCCTATGCGATCTACGCGCGCCATGTCCTCGGCCTGAAGCCGTTCGACCCGATCGACGCGCTGCCGGGCGCCGCCGACCGCGGGACGCTGATCCACGACGCGCTCGACCGCTTCCTCCGCGCCTGTCCCGGTCCGTTGCCGGAAGACGCGCTCGACCGGCTGCTCGCGATCGGGCGCGAGGTGTTCCGGCCGATGGCGGGGCGGCCGGGCGTGTGGGCGTTCTGGTGGCCGCGCTTCCAGCGTGCCGCGCAATGGTTCGTCGACTGCGAGCGCACACGCCGCCTGTCGCTGGTGGAGAGCTTCGCGGAAGTGGAGGGACGGCTCAGGATCGACGCGCCGGCCGGTCCGTTCGTGCTGACCGCCAAGGCCGACCGCATCGACCGGCTGGAGCCCGAGGGCATCGTCATCATCGACTACAAGACCGGCGCGCCGCCGAGCCCGGCGCACGTTGCCCTCGGCTTCGCGCCGCAGCTGCCGCTGGAGGCGGCGATCGCGGCCGCCGGCGGCTTCCCCGGCGTGCCGCCCGCGACCATCGAGTCGCTGGAGATCTGGCGCCTCGGCGGCGGTCCCGTGCCGGGCGAGATCAAGCCGATCAAGGGCGATATCGGGCAGCTCTGGCGCGACGCGCTGGACGGCCTCAAGCGTCTGGTCGCCGCCTTCGACGACCCGGCGACGCCCTACGAGCCGGTGCCGCGCGCCGCCTTCGCGCCGCGCTTCTCCGACTACGAGCACCTGGCGCGCGTGCAGGAATGGTCGGTGACGGGAGGCGAAGAATGATTGGCCCGTCCTCGACCTCGGCGCCGCTGACCGAGGCGCAGAAGCAGGCCTCGGATCCGCACGCATCGGTCTGGGTCGAGGCTTCGGCCGGCACCGGCAAGACCCAGGTGCTGACCGCGCGCGTGCTGCGGCTGCTGCTCGGCGGCACGGCGCCCGCGCGCATCCTGTGCCTCACCTTCACCAAGGCCGCCGCGGCCGAGATGGCGACGCGCATCGCCCGGCGCCTCGGCGACTGGACGGTGGCCGAGGACGACGTGCTGGCGGGCGAGATCGACGAGCTGACCGGGATCGCGCCGGACGCGGTGCTGATCGCCCGCGCGCGTCGGCTGTTCGCGCGCGTGCTCGACGCGCCGGGCGGCATGCGCATCATGACCATCCACGCCTTCTGCCAGTCCGTGCTGCGGCGCTTCCCGCTCGAGGCCGGCGTGGCGCCGCATTTCAGCGTGCTCGACGAGGCGATGGCGGACGAGTTGATGGCTGAGGCGCGCGACGCGGTCCTGCGCGCGGAAGCCAGCATGCCGGCGCTCGGCGATCCGCTGGCGCGCATCGCCGCCTGGGTGGACGAGGACGGCTTCGCCGATCTGATGAGCGGGCTCGCGAAGGAGCGCGGGCGTCTGGCGCGCGCGCTGGAGGCACGTGGCGGGATCGAGGGCTTGGCCGCCGTCATCCGCGCGCGCCACGGCGTGGCCGGCGTCAAGGACGAAGCGGCGCTGCTCGAAGCCGCCTGCACCGAGGGCGCCTTCGACCGCGCGGCGCTCGGGGCCGCGGCGCGCGCGCTGCTCGCTGGCGGCAAGAGTGATGTCGATCGCGGGCGGGCTATCGCCGATTTTCTCGCGGCCTCCGGTGCCGAGCGCGTGGCGCTGATCGACTCCCACATCGACGCGTTCTTGACCGAGAAATTGACCATCCGCGCGCGGCTGGCCACGGCTGCGGTAGAGAAGAATCATCCGGGCACGATCGCCGTGCTTGCCGTCGAGGCGGAGCGCCTGGACTCGCTCTGCCGGCGCCGGCAGGCACTGGCCGTTGCCGCGGCGTCGGAAGCGATCGCGCGCCTGGGCGCGGTGATGCTGGCGGAATACGAGCGGCTGAAGCACGCGGCCGCCGCGCTCGACTACGACGACCTGGTGCACCGGACGAACGCGCTGCTCACGCAGACGGGCCCGGCCTGGGTCCTGTTCAAGCTCGACGAGGGCCTCGACCACATTCTCATTGACGAGGCGCAGGACACCAATCCTGAGCAGTGGCAGGTCGTCGCGGCGCTGGCCGAGGAGTTCTTCGCCGGCGCGCAGGAGGTCGAGCGCACCGTATTCGCGGTCGGCGACCCCAAGCAGTCGATCTTCAGCTTCCAGCGCGCTGACCCGCGCGCCTTCGACGACATGCGCCGGCACTTCGCCGCGCGCGTCCAACGCGCGCGGGCGGAGTGGCGCGACGTCGCGCTCGAGGTGTCGTTCCGCTCGACAGCGCCGGTGCTGGCGCTGGTCGACGCGGTGTTCGCCCTGCCGCCGGCGGACGACGGCGTCGTCTTGCCCGGCCATCGCCTGCGGCACGACGTCGAGCGCCGAGGCGAGGCGGGGGTGGCCGAGCTGTGGCCGGCTGCCGTGCCGCTCGCGGAAGAAGAGGTGCCGGCCTGGGCGCCGCCGACCACGCGCGCCGGGCTCGACCAGCCGCGCACGCGGCTCGCCGGGACGATCGCCCAGCGCATCGCCGGCTGGATCCGCGACCGCACGCCGCTCGCGTCCCGGGGACGGCCGATCCGGCCGGGCGACATCATGGTCCTGGTGCGCCGGCGCAACGCCTTCGTCGACGAACTGGTGCGCGCGCTGAAGGACCGCGGCATCGCGGTGGTGGGCGTCGACCGCATGGTGCTGACCGAGCAGATCGCGGTCATGGACCTGATGGCGCTGGGCGACGCGCTGCTGCTGCCGGAGGACGACCTGACGCTGGCGACGGTGCTGAAGTCGCCGCTGCTCGGCCTCGACGAGGAGGCGCTGTTCCGGCTGGCGCACGGGCGCACGGGCACGCTGTTCGCGGCGCTCGGCGCGCGCGCCGCTTCCGATCCGGACGGGCCCGAGGCGCGGGCGGCGGTGAGTCTCGGCCGCTGGCTCAGCCGCGCGGATTTCGTCACGCCCTACGCGCTGTTTGCCGAGTTGCTCGGCGCCGACCAGGGTCGCCTCAAGCTCCTTCAGCGCCTCGGGCACGACGCGGCCGACCCGATCGACGAGTTCCTCGCCGCCGCGCTGAAGTACGAGCGCGAGCACGCGCCGTCGCTGCAAGGCTTCCTCGCCTGGATGCGCGCGGGCGCTGCCGAGATCAAGCGCGACCTCGACCAGACCGCGCGCGACGAGGTGCGCATCATGACCGTCCATGGCGCGAAGGGCCTGCAGGCGCCGGTCGTGATCCTTCCCGACACGATGCAGGTGCCGTCGAACCTGCCGACGATGCTGTGGGCGGCGGACGACGCGCCGGTCTGGACGCCACGCGCCGCGATGGCCGACGACGTCGCCGCCGCGATCCGCGAGGCAGCGCGCACGGCGCAGGAGCGCGAATACCGGCGGCTGCTCTACGTCGCGCTGACGCGCGCCGAGGATGGCGTCTGCGTCACCGGCTGGCTGGGCAGGCGCGAGCCGCGGGACGGCAACTGGTACGACCTCGTGCGCGCCGGGGCCGAGCGGATCGCGAATCCTGCCGACGACCTGCCGGGGACCGGCGACGAGGGCTGGGACGGCCGCGGCCTCAGGCTCGAAAGCACGCAGGCCGTGCCGCCGCGGCCGCGCGAACCGTCGGCGACGCCGGCCGTTGCCGCGGCGACGCTGCCCGACTGGGCCCGCCGCCCGCCGCCGCC
>CAZLBB010000224.1:0-4916 GCA_964557415.1 uncultured Rhodospirillaceae bacterium | reverse complement strand
CGTCGCGCCAGCACCGGCTGGCGCCCGAGCAGGTCGAGGCGTGGTGCGACGGCGCCGGCCTCGTGCGCGTCGCCTACAAGCGACAGACTCCCGAGCACTACATGATCGTCGCCGAGCGGCGCGCCTGATCAGGAGCGCAAGCGCGACGCGCGCCGGCTGCGGCACCGCGGTCGCGCCCCACGTGTTGCGCCGCAGGCGATGCGCAACCCCGGCTCCGATCGCGCGGTGACCGCTACTCCGCCGCCTGGCTCGCCGGCTGCGGCCGCGGGAACAGCGCGACGCGCGGACCGTAGTGCAGCATGTTGCTTTCGTGCGAGCCGTTCACGCCCGGCCGGCTGTTGAAGGCGAGCACGGACTGCAGCCGGCGGCGCTTGCCGCGGCAGGGCGCCACCCGGTGCATGGACCGCCGGCCGCGGAACAGCACGAGCATGCCGGGTTCCTGCGCCAGGCGCACGACGCGGCTCGTGTCGCCGTCCAGCACCTTCTTCACCGCCTCGTAGTTCTCGTTCTCCTCCGAGCGGATCAGCGGCACGTACTCGAACTCGCCGCCGGCCTCCGCCGCCTGCAGCAGCAAGGTGATGTTCGATTCGTTGGTGTCGAAGTGCCATTGCTGGCAGCCGCCCTCTCCCATGATCGATAGGTTGAGCGCCTGGAAGCGGTCGTCGCAGCGGTAGAGCTTCGGCACGTCCAGGGCGCGCGCGAGGAACGCCGCCAAGGGCTCCCATTCGTAGAGCCGCCGGATCAGCGCGGTCTCCGGGATCAGGTCATAGGCGACCTGGTGCATGATCCGCGGCGTCTTGCGGCGGCGCGGATGGTCAAGCGGCAGGGAATCGAGCCCGCTGCCATAGTTGAAGAAGTAGGGGCTCGCCTCCGCCGGGCCGCGATACGCCAGCGGCACCAGGGCTTCGGTTTCCGCCGCCATCCGCGGCACGACGGCGGCCTTCAGGAACCCGGGCAGCGCGCACAGCACCGTTTCCGCCATGCGCGCCCGGATCCCGGCGATCAGCGCCGCTCCTGGACCCGAATCCGGGTCCAGGATCGGATAGCGCTCGAGGTCGACCAGATCGGCCGGTCCCCACTCGACCGGCCGATCCAAAAGCGACAGGTTCGCCCCAGCGACGCTCAAGCCTGGATGCCCAGCTGGTTGCCGAAGATGTAGCCGCTCGGATGCATCTTGAAGCCCTTCACCTTCTTGTCCATGAAGGTGAACACCGAGCGGAAGAACGGCGGGACCATGACGGCGTCGTCCTGCATGATCTTTTCCAGCTTGCCCACGAGCTCGCGCCGCTTCTCGATGTCGACCGTGGCCTCGGCCTGGTCGAGCAGCTTGTCGAACTCGGGATTGGCGTACTTGGTCTCGTTCCAGGGCACGTTGCTGCGATAGGCCAGCGCCAGCGGCTGCACGCCGAGCGGCCGGTGGAACCAGTCGGTCATGCCGAACGGCACTTTCTGCCAGTTCTGCGCATAGAGGCTGTTCGGCATCACCTCGAGCTTCACGCGGATGCCGGCTTCCTTCCACTGCTCGATCGCGGCCTGCGCCGTGGCCGAGAACCAGTCCGGATCCGTGCGGCAGTTCATCACCATGTCGATGCCGTTGGGATAGCCGGCCTCGGCCAGCAGCGCCTTGGCCTTGGCGACGTCGCGCTTGACCGGCGGCAGCTTGAAGTATTCCGGATGCACCGGCGCCACGTGATGGAACTCGCCCGGATGGCCGAGCCCCGCGTAGCCGATCTTGAGCAGGGCCTCGGTATCGGTCGCGGCCTGCAGCGCGCGGCGGAACTTCACGTCGTTCCAGGGCTTCTCGTCGTGCTTGCCGCGGATCACCGCGACCGAGCCCGACGGCGCCTCGTAGCGCTGCACCGTCGGAATGTTGTTCAGCACCGTCAGCTGGCCGATGCCGGCGATGGTGAGTCCGTGCACCTGGCCCGACACCAGCGCCTGGATCGCCGTGGTCGCGTCGTCGCCGATCTCGACGAACTCGAGCTGCTCGATGGCCGGCGCGCCGCCCCAGTACTCCTTGCGCGCCTTGAGCACGACCCGGCGCCCCGGCTCGTTGACGGCGAAGTCGAAGGCGCCGGTGCCCTTGGAGCCCACGCCGAGCGTGCCGTCGCCGTTTGGATCCATCATCACGAACGGGTATGACGCCATGTCCTCCGGGACCGACAGCTGCGGCCGCTTCAGGTTCAGCCGCACGGTATGCGCGTCGACGCGCTGGATCGCGTTGGCGTCCCACAGCCGGGTCGACTTCTTCGGATTGCCCTTGTCGTCCTTCTCGCCGGTCTCGAACTCGTCCAGCATGTAGCCCTTCATCAGGCCCAGCATCGACGAGCCGACCTTGGGATCGGTCACGCGCCTGAGGTTCCAGATCACGTCGTCGGCCGTGAACGGGCGGCCGTCGTGCCACTTCACGTCCTTGCGCAGGTTGAACGTCCAGGTCTTGAGGTCCGGGCTCGCCTCCCATTTCTGCACCAGCGCCGGACGGGTGATGTTGTCGTGGCCGGTGATCATCAGATGGTCGCAGACCTGGCGCGACACGTTCGACTGCTCGAAGCGGTAATAGGTGTGCGGCGATTTCGGGTCCTGGATCAGCGCCGCGATGCGGATCGTGCCGCCCTTCGGCAGCGGCGCCGTCTGCGCCTCGGCCACGCTCGTGAAACCGGCGATCTTGTCGGCGAAGGCGTAGGCTGCGGTGGCGGAAAGCCCCAGCAGCGTCGCGGTGCGCAGGAACTCGCGCCGGTCGGCGCGCCCCTCCGCAAGCTGGCGCTTCAAGAAGGGAATGCTGTTGTGCTCACGATCATCGGACATGGCGATCCTCCCGGTACGAAGTTGTTGTGAAATCCTTGCCGCCGACTATAACAGGCCTGCAAACGCTTACGAACCCGAAACCGCATCGAGCGCCCCGGCTCGCAGCGCTACGTCGAGCTTGTGCCGCAGTTCGCCGTATCTGCGGTGGTCGTGCACGCCCCTTCCGCCCGCCTGCCGCGCATAAGCCGGCGCCGCGACACGCAGCAGCGCGGTTGCGGCGGCCTGCCGCGGCGACGCCCCCGCCTCGGCCGCCATCCTGCGACGGGCAAACGGGGGAATATTCGCCTCCCGGCGACGTTGATGTCGCTGTGGGCGGCCGTCCGGCCGCGCTGATGGGAGGAAACGATGCGTATTGCCAAATTGGCCGCCCTGGCGGGCGTCCTGGCCCTGGGCCTGTCGGCCCCGGCCTTCGCCGGCAGCTGTCCGAAGCACATGGCCGAGATCGACGCGGCCCTGGCCAAGAACCCCAAGCTCTCGGCGCAGCAGATGAACGACGTCAAGGCGCAGCGCACCCAGGGCGAGATGCTGCACAAGTCCGGCAAGCACGCCGAATCCGTCAACGAGTTGATGAAGGCGAAGAAGACCCTCGGCATCCAATAGGCGGACGCCCCGGCTTCGATCGGCCGGACGGTCTCGCGTCCGGCCGCGTCCGCTCCTGCGACCGGGCACGAAGCGCGGATCGTCGTTCGCGGCGGCGCTCCTCTGCGGCCCGAGGCGGGACGCGGCGGTCTAGTTGCGACCCGCCCTCGACGCGCCCGGCGCGACCGGCCGGTCGAGCGTGACGCCGTCCTCGGCCACGATGCGGCCCTTGTGGAACACCAGCCCGCGCTGCGGATGCCCGGCGACGGCTTCCGGCACGCAGGACGCGGCGACGGTGAAGAAGTTCGCCGGCGCGCCGGGCTTGATGCCGTAGTCGGCAATGCCGAGCGCCCCCGCCGCCGCCCCGGTCACCAGGTCGTAGGCGATCATCACCTCGTCGTCGCGGCGGAAGTCGGCGCGCCAGCCGATCAGCGCGGCGCGCGCCAGCACGTCGCCGGTGCCGTAGGGCGACCAGGTATCGCGGATGTCGTCGTTGCCGGCGAACACGGTGACGCCGGCTTGGCGCAGCATGGCGATCGGCGGCAGCGCCCAGCCCGCAGCGCCGTGCGTCACCAGCGCGACGCCCGCCGCCGCCATCGCCTCGGCGGCGGCGCGCGCCTTGCGCTCGGCCACGTCCCCCAGGCAGAAACCGTGGCTGATCGTGACCTTGCCCTGAAGGCCGGCCGCCCGGGTGCGCGCGCAGATCTCCTGCACGTTGAACAGGCCCATGTCGCCGGGCTCGTGCAGGTGGATGTCGAGCCCGACGCCGCGCCGCTCGGCGATGGCGAAGATGCCGTCGAGCTGGCCCTTCGGGTCGCGGTCGATCTCCAGCGGGTCGATGCCGCCGACCAGCTCCGCCCCCGCGCCGATCGCCGCGTCCAAGAGCTCGAGCGTGCCCGGCCGGCGCATCACGCCGCTCTGCGGGAAGGCGACAATCTGCACCGTGGCGAACTCGGCGCAACGCTCGCGCGCAACGAGCACGCCTTCCAGCTTCGAGAGCCCGCTTTCCAGGTCGATGTCGACATGGGTCCTCAGATGCGCCGAGCCCTGCGCGACGCACTGGCGGATCAGGTTGACCGCGCGCTCCTCGGTCTTGAGCGGCAGGTTGGGCAGGATCTTCTTGTCGGTCTCGATCCGGCTCATGCGGTTGGGCTCGGCCTGGTGCGGCATCCAGGGCAGGCCAAGCAACGTCTTGTCGAGGTGCAGATGCCCGTCGCACAGACCCGGCAGCAGCAGCGCACCGCCAAGGTCGAGCACCGGCGCGCCCGCGCCGGCCGCCGGCGTGCCGGCATCGCGGATCGCGGCAATGCGCCCGCCGGCAAGATCGATGTGCGCGCGCCGTTCGTCCGGCAGCAGCGCGTTGGCGAGAACGGCGTCCGACGTGGTCACGGCTCCATCTCCCGAACCGCAGGCGATCCGCCGATTGGAGCGCAGCGGCGGGTGCTTTGGCAAACGGACTCCGGCGCCGCCTGGCCGGCGCCTGATCGCGGCACACCTACTGCGCGCAGACGCCGAGCAGGCAGATGCTGCTG
>CAZLBB010000223.1:0-5178 GCA_964557415.1 uncultured Rhodospirillaceae bacterium | reverse complement strand
CGACGTGCGCCTGCCGGCGCCGCAGGTCAACCAGGACTGGCCGCAGGCCGGCGGCTACCCCGACCACGCCATGCACCACCTGGCCTCGGGCGAGAACCTGGAGCGGCGCTGGGACATCAGTATCGGCTCGGGCTCTGCCAGCGACGCGCGCATGACGGCGCAGCCGATCGTGGTCGCCGGCAAGCTGTACACGATGGACGTGAGCTCGCGCGTCACCGCGGTCGACGCCGCCAGCGGCAAGCGGCTGTGGCAGGTCAACGTGCAGCGCGACAGCGAGGACTCCGACGCCTTCGGCGGCGGCATCGCCTATGCCGAGGGCAGGCTGTTCGTCGCCACCGGCTTCGCCCAGGTCGTGGCGCTCAACGCCGAGGACGGCAAGGTGATCTGGCGCGCCGACATGCCCGGGCCGATGCGCGCGGCGCCGACCGCGGCGGGCGGGCGCGTCTTCGTCGTCACGATCGACAACCAGGCGCATGCGCTGTCGGCCGAGGACGGGTCGAAGCTGTGGACGCATACCGGCATCAGCGAGACCGCGGGCCTGCTCGGCGGCGCCAGTCCCGCCGTGGCGCAGGGCATCGTGCTGGTGGCCTATTCCTCGGGCGAGCTGTTCGCCCTCAGGGTCGAGAACGGCAAGTCGGTATGGCAGGACAGCCTGTCGAACGCGCGGCGCATCGACGCGCTGTCGTCGCTCGCCGACATCCGCGGCAAGCCGCTGATCGACCGCGGGCGCGTGTTCGCCATCAGCCATTCCGGCGCCATGGTGTCGATCGACCTCAGGACCGGCGCGCGCGCCTGGGACCGCGAGATCTCGGGCGTCGAGACGCCCTGGGTCGCCGGCAACTACCTCTACGTCCTGTCGACCGACAACATCGTCTTCTGCCTGACGCGCGATTCCGGCCGCGTCAAGTGGCTGCGCCAGCTGCCGCGCTACATCGACCCCGAGAAGAAGAAGGGCCCCGTGACCTGGACCGGCCCGGTGCTGGCCAGCGACCGGCTGATCGTCGCCGGCTCGCAGGGCCGGGCGCTGTCGATCTCGCCCTACACCGGCGACGTGCTGGGCGAGCTCGACCTGCCCGAGGGCGTGACGATCGCGCCGATCGTCGCCAACGAGACGCTCTACTTCATCACCGAGCGCGCGCGCGTCGTCGCGCTGCGCTGAATCCCGGGGCGGCGCGAGCGATGGCCCAACGCGATCGATGGCGTCGCGACCGATGCCCGACCGTGGCGATCGTCGGGCGGCCCAATGTCGGCAAGTCCACGCTGTTCAACCGGCTGGTCGGCAGGCGCCTGGCGCTGGTCGACGACACGCCGGGCGTCACGCGCGACCGGCGCGAGGGAGCGGCGCGGCTGGGCGATCTCGCCTTCACCGCGATCGACACGGCCGGGCTCGAGGAATCCGCGCCCGAGACGCTGACCGGGCGCATGCGCGCGCAGACCGGGCGCGCGGTCGGGGACGCCGACCTCGTGCTGCTGGTGATCGACGCGCGCGCCGGCATCATGCCGCTCGACCGGCATTTCGCGCAGTGGCTGCGGCGCTTCGGCAAGCCGGTCGTGCTGGTGGCCAACAAGGCCGAGCACGCGCGCGCGGCGGACGCGGCGCTGGGCGAGGCCTGGGCGCTCGGCCTCGGCCAGCCCGTCGCGATCTCGGCCGAGCACGGCGAGGGCATGGGCGAGCTCAGGGACGCCATGGCGGCGCATCTCGGGGCCCCGGCGCCCGCGCCGGAGGCGGAAGCGCCGGGCGAGGCTCCGGCCGAGGCGCCGGCGGGCCCGCTCCGGCTCGCCGTGGTCGGGCGGCCCAATGTCGGCAAGTCGACGCTGGTCAACGCGCTGATCGGCGAGGAGCGCATGCTGACCGGCCCCGAGGCCGGCATCACCAGGGACGCGATCGCGGTCGACTGGACGCACAAGGGCCGCGCCATCCGCCTCTTCGACACCGCGGGCCTCAGGCGCCGCGCCAGGGTCGAGGGCAAGCTCGAGCGGCTGTCGACCGCCGACACGCTCAACGCGATCCGCTTCGCCGAGGTCGTCGTGCTGGTGATCGACGCCGAGCAGATGCTGGAGAAGCAGGACCTGGCGATCGCGCGCCTGATCGTCGAGGAAGGCCGCGCCATCGTGCTCGCGGTCAACAAGTGGGACCTGGTGAGCGAGCGCGAGGCCACCATGAAGGTCCTGCGCGGGCGGCTCGATGCGTCGCTGCAGCAGGCCAAGGGCCTCGCCGTCGTCACCGTCTCCGCGCTGACGGGCCAGCGCCTCGACGCGCTGATCGATGCCGTGATCGAGGCCCACGCGGTGTGGAACCGCCGCATCGCCACGCCCGAGCTCAACCGCTGGCTCGAGGAGATGGTCGCCGCGCATTCGCCGCCGCTGGTCTCGGGCCGGCGCCTCAAGCTGCGCTACATCACCCAGACCGGCACGCGCCCGCCCGGCTTCGCGCTGTTCTGCAACCGCGCCGACGCGCTGGGCGACGACTACAAGCGCTACCTCGTCAACGGCCTGCGCGCGGCCTTCGACCTGCCCGGCACGCCGATCCGGCTCACGCCGCGCTCGGGGCGCAACCCGTACGTGAAGAAGGGGTAGGCGCTTCGCGTCGCGGGGCCGGACCGGCGTGGTGACGACGGCGGGATCGGTCAATTGGGCAAGCGCGCGTGCTTGTGGCAGAGCGCCTCGATCGGCGCTTCGGTGCGTGCCGGATGCCTGCGGCCCGCGCGGAGAAGCCGGCGCCAACGCGCCCGTTGCACGGGCCTGCCTGCCGACTAGCATGCAGATCCGGGTCCGGCCGGCAATCCGGGGCCCGGTTTCTTCGGGCAGCGCGACCCCATCGCATCGAGCCGCGGACACGCAAACCATGACACTCCGCATCGTCGTCCCCGACGACTTTCCCCCTTACCTCCACGGCACGCCGGCCGCGGCACGGCTCGGGACGCTGGGCGACGTCGCGCACTACCATGACAGCGCGCCCGCCGATGCGCAGGAGCTGATCCGGCGCTGCCGCGACGCGGAGATCGTCTACAACGTCTACGGCAAGAGCCGGTTCACCGCGGCGGTGCTCGGTGCCCTGCCGCGGCTGAAGCTGATATCGCGCTCCGGCACGGGCGTCGACGGCATCGACCTCGACGCCTGCCGGCGGCGCGGCGTGTTCGTGTCGCACCTGAAGGGCAACGACGCCGACGAGATCGCCGAGCACGCCGTGGCCCTGATGCTCTGCGCGTTGCGCCGCATCGGCGAGATGGACCGCGCCCTGCGCGACGGGCATTGGCGCACCGACCGCATCCGCGGCGCGCGCGGGCTGACGCTCGGCGTGGTGGGCCTGGGCGCGATCGGCAGCCGCATGGCCGGGCTCGGCCGCGCGCTCGGCATGAAGGTGATGGCCTGGACCTTCGGCCCGGACGACGGCCGCGCCGGGCGGCTCGGCGCGACCGCGGTCGCGCTCGACCGGCTCCTGGCCGCGGCCGACGTCGTCAGCCTGCACCTGAGGCTCAGCCCCGACACGCGCGGACTGATCGACGCGCGCCGCTTCGCGCTCATGCGGCGCGACGCCGTGCTGGTGAACACGGCGCGCGGCGCGATCGTCGACCGCGACGCGTTGATCGACGCGCTGGAGAACGGCCGCATCGCCGCCGCGGGGCTCGATGTCTTCCACGCCGAGCCGCTGCCGCCGGACGACAGGCTGCTGGCGCTGCCCAACGTCGTGCTGACGCCGCACAACGGCAGCCAGATCGACGAGGTCATCGCCCGCGGCGTGATGACCGCGGTCGAGAACATCGAGAATTTCCTGAAGGGAACGCCGACGGACCTCGCGGTCGATCCGCGCTTGGCGTAAGCGCGCGAGCGGCGGAGCGTTACCGCCGCCTGCGCCGCTCCGGCATCGTCGTCGGCTTCGTGTCGAACTCGGCCGGGGCGGTGATCTCGATCAGCTCGAGGTCGCGCGAGTGGGCGATCTCGCGGTGGCGGATGCCGGGCGGCTGGTAGACCGAGGAGCCTGCCCTGAGGCGCACCTTGCCGTAGCCCTCGTACTCGAACTCGACCCAGCCCTTCAGCACGTAGACCATCTGGAAGTCGAGCGCGTGCCGGTGCGCCTCCGAGCCCTTGATGCGCGTCTTCTTGCCGTCCGGGACGGCGCGGATCACGTGCGCGCCGACGCGGCCCCTGGTCGCCTGGCGGATGCCGAGGTCGCGGTACTGGAAGAAGTTGCGCAGGCCCCCGCCCTTGAAGTCGCGGGCCTTCCGATGGCTGACGACGGGGAGCGCGGCCATGGCGGCCTCAGACCGCAAACGGGCGTTCGGCGTGGGTGCGCTCCTCGAAGGCGGCGATGTCGCGCTCCTTCTCCAGCGTGTAGCCGATCTCGTCCAGCCCCTTCAGCAGCGTCTCCTTGCGGAACGGATCGATCTCGAACTTGATGCAGCCGCCGTCGGGCCCGCGGATCTCCTGGCTCTCCAGGTCGACCGACAAGGTCGCGTTGGCGCCGCGGCTGGCGTCGTCCATCAGCAGCGCCAGCTCCTTCTTGCCGACCTTGATCGGCAGGATGCCGTTCTTGAAGCAGTTGTTGTAGAAGATGTCGGCGAAGCTCTCGGAGATGACGCAGCGTATGCCGAAATCGGCCAGCGCCCAGGGCGCGTGCTCGCGCGACGAGCCGCAGCCGAAATTCTCGCCGGCCACCAGGATCTGCGCCTTGCGGTAGGCGGGCTTGTTCAGCACGAAGTCGGGGTTCTCGCTGCCGTCCGGCTTGTAGCGCAGCTCCTGGAACAGATGGCGGCCGAGCCCGTCGCGCTTGATGGTCTTGAGGAACTGCTTGGGAATGATCTTGTCGGTGTCGACATTGGCCATCGGCATGGGCGCCGCCACGCCCGTGAGCTTGTCGAACTTGCGCATGATCCTGTCCTCCGCCGGCCGCCCGGTGTTCCTGATTCGGCCGCATACATAGAGCCTGGCCGGCGGCGGCGCAATCAACCAGTAGATTTTCAACCGTGGATTCCACAGGCTTCGTTGCGCTGCGGCGTGTAACCCACTAGGCTGCCGGCAACACCAAACCGGGACGGATGTGACGCGGTCTCTCGTTATCGGCGGGATCGGCGTGGCTTTGCTGGCCACGGCCCTGGCCTGGACTTTCCTCTACGGCGACGGCGAGGCGCCGCCCGCCGCCGGGCCGACGGCCCGCGCGCCCGGCACGCTCGTGCCGCC
>CAZLBB010000222.1:0-5261 GCA_964557415.1 uncultured Rhodospirillaceae bacterium | reverse complement strand
GCGGGTCTGCCAGTCGACCAGCTGCGCGCAGGCGGCGGTCAGTACCTTGTGCCCGATCGGCACGATCAATCCGGTTTCCTCGGCCAGCGGGATGAACTCGCCGGGCGACACGGTGCCGCGCTCGCCGTTCTGCCAGCGCACCAGCGCCTCGAACCCGGCGATGCGTCCCGAATCGAGCCAGACGATCGGCTGGTAGAACACCGAGAACTCGTCGCGATCGATGGCGCGGCGCAGGTCCGTCTCCAGCTTCAGGCGCGTCACCGCGCGCGAATGCATCTTCTGATCGAACACCTCGATGCGGCTGGTACCCAGCGACTTCGCGCGATAGAGCGCGAGGCTGGCGTCGCGCAGCAGGTCGTCGGCGTTGCGCGCGCGGCCGGTCGCGATGGCGATGCCGATGCAGGCGCTGACGAAGATCTCCTGCTCGTCCAGCGCGATCGGCGCCGAGAGGACGCCCTGTACGCGGTCGGCGATCGAGATCGCCTTGGCCACGTCGCCGGCATGCTCCGCCAGGATGGCGAACTCGTCGCCGCCCAGCCGCGCCAGGGTATCGCCTTCCTTCAGGCAGCCCTCCAGCCGCCGCGCCAGGATGGTCAGGAACTCGTCGCCGGCGCCGTGGCCGAGCGAATCGTTGACCAGCTTGAAGCGGTCGATGTCGAGCGCCAGCACGGCGCAGCGCTGCTCGGCGCGGCGCCGGCTCATGACCAGGGCCTGCCCCAGCCGGTCCAGGAACAACGCCCGGTTCGGCAGGCCCGTCAGCCCGTCGTGGAAGGCGTCATACTCGAGCTGCTCGCGCGCCCAGTGGCGGTCCGACACGTCGGTCTGCGAGCCGGCGATGCATACGGCGCGACCGTCCGGCGCGCGCCTGCCGACCCCGCGCGCCAGCATCCAGCGGTAGCTGCCGTCGCGGATGCGCAAGCGGTACTCGTGCTCGAGCTCGCTCGACGTGCCGCCGACCAGGGCGTCGATCGCCAGGTGCAGCTCGTCGATGTCGGCGGGATGGACGCGGCCCAGCCATTCCTCGGGGCTGTCGCCGATCTCGCTGCGGTCGCAGCCGAGCATGGCGATCCAGCGCGGCGAGTACAGGACGCGCCCGCTGACCAGGTCCCAGTCCCACAATCCGTCGTTGGCGCCTTCGGCGGCCAGCGCGTATCGGTCGGCCATCGGCATGGCGCCGAGCGCCTTGGCGGAAACCTGGCCGACCCAATAGAGGGGCGTCTCGCCCGGATTGCCGAGCGGCGTGAGGGTCAGCATGACCGGGACCAGCATGCCGTGGTTGCCGTGCAGGGTGGTGGCAACCGTGACTTCCTCGTCGCCGGCGAGGCTCGCGAGCACCGGTGCGGAACCGGAGCCCGGGTCACCGGGGCCGAACAGGAAACGGGCCGGCGCGCCGGTCAACGTGCCCGACTCGTGGCCGGTCAGGGCGTCAAGCATGCCGTTCGTGTAGACGACGCGCCAGGCGGGGCTCGTGCCGTCTCCGCGGCCCAGCGCGACCAGGGGGCTGTGCGCGCTTTCGGCGAGCCGGCGCAGAAGGTCGTCGAATTTGAAGGCCATTACGGCTTCACCGAAAGATGCGGGGTTAAACTTCGTAGCAATCCTGAGTTAACAAGACGTCAAGACAGGGAGGTCCGGCATGCGGGGCTGGGTCGCTTTTGCCGCGGTCAACGGGTTCATCGGCGTGCTGGCGGGGGCATTGGGCGCGCATGTCCTCTCCGGGCAGGTCGGCGCGAAGGGGCTGGAATGGCTGGGAACCGCCGAGCGCTACCAGATGTGGCACGCGCTTGCCCTCCTGGTCGTGGCGCTGCTGGCGCGTCCGGGAGACACGCGCGCGGCACGGCGGTGGCTCCAGACGGCGGCCACGGCGTTCGGGGTCGGGATCGTCCTGTTCAGCGGCTCGCTCTATGTTCTGGCTCTGACCGGATGGCGTCCGGTCGCGATGGTCACGCCGCTCGGCGGCCTTGCCTTCATGGTTGGGTGGGTCGCGCTCGCCGGCCACGCCGTCTGCGGCCGGGCGCGTTGAGGCTTGCGCTGGCTTGCCCTAGGCTGCCTGCTCATGTCCGATCCGCAGCCCGTCGCTTCGCCATCGGCCGCGCCTGTGGTTGCCGGATTCTTCCATGCACCGACGGGTACGGTATCGTACGTCGTGATGGATCCCGTCACATCGCGCGCCGCCATCATCGATCCCGTGCTCGATTTCGACCAAGCCGCAAGTCGCACGACAACCGTTGCCGCCGATCTGCTGTGCCGCCACGTCGCCGAGGCGCGGCTTGCGGTCGACTGGATCCTCGAGACCCATGTCCACGCCGACCACCTGAGCGCGGCGCGTCATCTCAAGGACCGTCTGGGCGGCCGCATCGGCATCGGCGAGCATGTGCGCGACGTGCGGCGCTGCTTTTCCAGCCTCTACGACTTTGCGCAGCCGGAAGAAGGGGACTTCGATCGACTGTTCGCCGACGGCGAGCGCTTCCGGATCGGGCGGTTGGAAGCCGAGGTGATGTACACGCCCGGCCACACGCCGGCCTGCGTATCCTACCGCTTCGGCGACGCCGTCTTCTGCGGCGACAGCTTGTTCATGCCGGACTACGGCACGGCGCGCTGCGATTTTCCCGGCGGCTCGCCCGAGACGCTCTACCGCTCGATCCGCCGGCTGCTCGCGCTGCCGCCGGAAACGCGCATCTATTGCGGCCACGACTATCCGCCCGCGGGGCGCGGGCCGGCATGGCAGAGCACGGTGGCGCAGCAGCGCGCGGCCAACAGGCACGTGCGCGACGGCGTCGCGGAGGCGGACTTCGCCCGGATGCGACGCGCGCGCGATGCCACGCTCGCGATGCCGGCGCTGATCTGGCCGTCGATTCAGGTGAACATCCGCGGCGGGCGCTTGCCGGCGCCCGAGGGCAACGGCATCGCCTATCTGAAGCTGCCGCTGAACGCGCTTTGACGCGCTACTGCGCGGCCAGGGCCGGTTTCCTGGCCTGCGCGCCGCCGCAGTAGAGGTCGTGCAGCGTCGCCATGACGGAAGAGGCCTCGCGTCCGGCGAGCGAGTAGTAGATCGTCTGCGCAACGCGGCGCGTGCACACCAGCCCGTCGCGCCTGAGGCGCGCCAGGTGCTGCGACAGCGCCGACTGGCCCAGCGGCAGCAGCTGCTCGAGTTCGCCGACCGATTTCTCGCCCTCGGCCAGGTAGCACAGGATCAGTAATCGGCGCTCGTTGCTCATCGCCTTGAGCAAGGCGCTGGCGCGCCGTGCGTTCTCGCGCAGATCGTCGACGCGCATCGCTGAACCGCCCATGTGCGCCTTATAGGGAGCGAACGCGGCCCGCGTCAAACCGCCGCCGCGACCTGACGCAGGACAGGACGGCTCGGCGACAGCATCGCGGCCGCCAGGCCGCGCGCCCGGAGATCGGCCGGCAGGTCGCCCGATGTCGCGAGCGCGGCGACGGCGCGCGCCAGGGCCGGAGACGTCTGGATGCCGTAGCCGCCCTGGCCGGCCAGCCAGAAGAAGCCCTCGGCGTCGGCGGCAAACCCGGCGACGATCGTCTTGTCGGCGACGAAGGAGCGCAGGCCCGCCCATTTTGCCGCCACGCGGCGCACCTGCATGCGCGTGGCCGTCTCGATCCGGTCGATCGCGATGGCGATGTCGATCTCCTCCGGCTGCGCGTCGCAGGGCGGGCTCGGCGTCTCGTCCGCGGGCGAGCCGATCAGTCGCCCGCCCTGGCGCAGGAAGTACCAGCCCTCGCCCTCGTCGGCACTGCTGACGATCGGCCAGGCCTTGATGTCCTGGCCCGCGGGCGCGTCGAAGGCGACGACGGTGCGCCGCTTCGGCACAAGCCCGACGCGCTCCACGCCGGCGAGCGCGGCGATCTCGTCGGCCCAGGCGCCGGCGGCGTTGACCAGCACGGGCGCGGCAAACGTTCCCTGCGTGGTGCCGACCCGCCATTGCCCGGCGCTGCGCCCCAGCCCGCTCACCTCGGCACCGGTGACGACGGCGCCGCCGCGCGCGCGCAGGCCTTTCAGGAATCCCTGGTGCAGCGCGTCGACGTCGATGTCCATCGCGTCGGGGTCGAGCATGCCGGCGACGGCGGCCTGCGGTTTCAGCACCGGGCAGAGAGCGAGCGCCTCGCGCGTGTCGAGCGCGCGCACGGCGGCCGAAAGCTCGCGGCACTCCTTCAGCTGCCGGGCGAGTTCGTCCGTGTGCTCCGCAGTCGCCACCACCATCGAGCCGCGCGGCGTGACGAGGGCATGCTCCGTGAAGCCGGGGGGCGGCGCCAGGAAGAAGTCCTTGCCGGCCGAGGTCAGCATCCGCATCGCGCGCGGCCCATAGGTCTCGATGAAGGTCGCGGCCGACCGGCCGGTGGTGTGATAGCCGGGCCGCTGCTCGCGCTCGAGCACGACCACCTTGCCCTTGGCGGCCAGCTCGTAGCCGGCCGATGCGCCCGCGATGCCGGCGCCGACGACGATGAAATCGGATTGCATGGATGCGGCCTCGAAAGACTGAGGCCGGGACCCTAGCGGGGCGAGCCCGTCTTGGCCAGCGCACCGGAATGCGTGGCAGCGGCGACCGCCGCCATGGTTACGGCCGCGCCCGCGGCCGCGGCTTGAAGCGCTCGGCGAACTGCCGGCGCGAGTCGGCCGGCAGCTTCGACAAGGCGTCGGCCGTGCCGGCGTGCACGCGCGTCTGGATGGCGAGCTGCTTCTGCCGGAGCTCGCCCATGGCGGCGAGGAAGCCGGCGCGGTCGAACGGCTCGGCGCGCACTGCCTCGGTCGCCCGCTCGCGCAGGCGGCGGATCTCCTGCAGATCGCGGCCGATCTCGGGCCTGAGGGCGCCCATCGTCTCCTTGAAGATGCGCTGGTCGGCCTCCGGCAGCGACTGCACGGCCTGGCGGATCGGCGGGCTGCCGGCGAAGCGCGGCGCGCCGCGCTCGCCCGGCACGCCGAGGATCCAGCCGAGCCCGTGGCGGTGATGCGCCCAGCTGCCGGCGATCAGGCCGACCAGGAACAGGTTGAGGACGAGCGAGGCGAACAGCGCCGGTCCGCGCCAGTTCCGCCGGCCGCCGCGGGTCGGCTCCGCGTACGGAGCCGCGCCCGGCTCGCCCGGGCCGCCGGTCACCACGACGCGTCCTCCACCTGGGCCACGTCGTAGAGGTCGAGCCCGTTGGCGTTGTTCGTCACCGTCGGGTCGCTCAGCCCGATCACCAGGCCGCAGATGCCGGCGGCCGCCAGGGCGCCGGCGCGCGCCCACGCCGTCAGGGTCGCCGGCGGTTTC
>CAZLBB010000221.1:0-5515 GCA_964557415.1 uncultured Rhodospirillaceae bacterium | reverse complement strand
GTGATCAAGGAAGTGCGCGCGATCACCGGCCTCGGCCTCAAGGAGGCGAAGGATCTGGTCGAAGGCGCGCCGAAGCCGGTCAAGGAGGGCGTCAACAAGGCCGACGCCGAGAAGTTCAAGAAGCAGCTCGAGTCGGCCGGCGCCAAGGTCGAGGTCAAGTAAGTCGAGGGCGCGTCCCGGCGCCGCGCGCTAGGTGCGGCGCCGGGACCGGCCTCCCGCCAGGAAGGGCGGCCGGCCGGCCGGCGCAGCGGGCGGTCTGTTCGGATGGTTGGTTGGTTCTACGAGATCTGAATTTTTGCCTGGGCTAGGCGCCGCGTCCGCGAAGCTGGCTGCCGGCCCTGAAAAGAGGAAGAAACATGGCGAAGTCGTTCACCGGTCGCAAGCGCGTTCGCAAGAGCTTCGGGCGGATTCCCGAGGTTGCCCCGATGCCGAACCTTATCGAGGTGCAGAAGAGCTCGTACGACGCGTTCCTGCAGATGGACGTGGCGCCAGAGAAGCGCGCGAGCGTCGGGCTGCAGGAGGTGTTCCGGTCGGTCTTCCCGATCAAGGATTTCTCCGAGCGCGCGCAGCTCGAGTTCGTGAAGTACGAGTTCGAGGAGCCGAAATACGACGTCGAGGAGTGCCAGCAGCGCGGCATGACCTTCGCCGCGCCGCTCAAGGCGACCTTGCGCCTGGTGGTGTGGGACGTGGACGAGGAGACCGGCGCCCGCTCGATCCGCGACATCAAGGAGCAGGACGTCTATATGGGCGACATGCCCTTGATGACGAAGAACGGCACCTTCGTGATCAACGGCACCGAGCGCGTGATCGTCTCGCAGATGCATCGCTCGCCCGGCGTGTTCTTCGATCACGACAAGGGCAAGACCCATTCCTCGGGCAAGTACCTGTTCGCCGCGCGGGTGATCCCCTATCGCGGCTCGTGGCTCGACTTCGAGTTCGATGCCAAGGACCTCGTCTACGTGCGCATCGACCGTCGCCGCAAGCTGCCGGCGACGACGCTGCTGCTGGCGCTCGACGGCGCCGGGACCGAGGCGCTGCGCGGCCAGCGCGTCGCCAAGGGCCAGAAGCTGTCGGACGACGAGGAGCGCACCGGCGGCATGTCGAAGGAGGAGATCCTCGCCTTCTTCTACGGCACGGTAAAGTTCCAGCGCACCGAGCGCGGCTGGAAGACCGCCTTCGACCCGCAGCGCATGCGCGGCGTCAAGCTGGTGCGCGACCTGGTGAACGCCAAGACCGGCAAGGTGGTGGCCGAGGCCGGCACCAAGCTCAACGCGCGCCAGGCGCGCGAACTGCAGGCCGAGGGCCTCAAGGAGCAGCTGGTCTCCGACGAGGAGATGGTCGGCCGCTTCCTCGCCTCCGACATCATCAACGAGAACTCGGGCGAGGTCTATGTCGAGGCCGGCGACGAGCTGACCGAGGCCCGCCTCAAGCTCCTGACCGAGAACAGCGTAAAGGAAATCCCGACGCTGGCGATCGACCACGTCAATGTCGGCCCGTACATGCGCAATACGCTTGCGGTCGACCGCAACTCGACGCGCGAGGAGGCGCTGATCGACATCTACCGCGTCATGCGCCCGGGCGAGCCGCCCACCTTCGAGACGGCGATGGCCCTGTTCCACGGCCTGTTCTTCGACGGCGAGCGCTATGACCTGTCGGCGGTCGGCCGCGTGAAGATGAACGCGCGCCTCGGCCTCGACGCGCCGGACACGATGCGCGTGCTGCGCAAGGCCGACGTGCTCGGCATCCTCAAGGTGCTCGTTGACCTGAAGGACGGCCGCGGCGAGATCGACGACATCGACCATCTCGGCAACCGCCGTGTGCGCTCCGTCGGCGAGCTGATGGAGAACCAGTACCGCATTGGCCTGCTGCGCATGGAGCGCGCGATCCGCGAGCGCATGAGCTCGGTCGAGATCGACACGGTCATGCCGCACGACCTGATCAACGCCAAGCCGGCGGCGGCGGCGGTGCGCGAGTTCTTCGGCTCCTCGCAGCTCAGCCAGTTCATGGACCAGACCAATCCCTTGAGCGAGATCACGCACAAGCGGCGCCTGTCGGCCCTCGGGCCGGGCGGCTTGACGCGCGAGCGCGCGGGCTTCGAGGTGCGCGACGTGCACCCGACGCACTACGGCCGCATTTGCCCGATCGAGACGCCTGAAGGCCCGAACATCGGACTGATCAACAGCCTCGCGACCTATGCGCGGGTCAACCAGTACGGCTTCATCGAGTCGCCCTACCGCAAGGTCGAGAACGGCAAGGTGACGGACGACGTCGTCTACCTGTCGGCGATGGAAGAGGGCAAGTACACGATCGCCCAGGCCAATGCCGAGGTCGACGCCAAGGGCCGCTTCGTCGGCGACCTGATCTCGTGCCGCCGCGGCGGCGACTTCGTCGTGGCGCGGCCAGAGGACATCACGCTGGTCGACGTGTCGCCCAAGCAGCTGGTGTCCGTCGCCGCGGCGCTGATCCCGTTCCTCGAGAACGACGACGCCAACCGCGCGCTGATGGGCTCGAACATGCAGCGCCAGGCCGTGCCGCTGATCCGCGCCGAGGCGCCGGTGGTCGGCACCGGCATGGAGGAGACGGTGGCGCGCGACTCGGGCGTCACCATCGTCGCCAAGCGCGCCGGCGTCATCGACCAGGTCGACGCGACGCGCATCGTCGTGCGCGCCACCGGCGAGACCTCGGCCGCGGCGCCCGGCGTCGACATCTACAACCTCTTGAAATTCCAGCGCTCGAACCAGAACACCTGCATCACCCAGCGGCCGCTGGTGAAGGTCGGCGACGTGGTCGCCAAGGGCGACATCATCGCCGACGGCCCGTCGACGCAGCTCGGCGAGCTGGCGCTCGGCCGCAACGTGCTGTGCGCCTTCATGCCCTGGAACGGCTACAACTTCGAGGACTCGATCCTGATCTCCGAGCGGATCGTGAAGGACGACGTCTTCACCTCGATCCACATCGAGGAGTTCGAGGTGATGGCCCGCGACACCAAGCTGGGCCAGGAAGAGATCACGCGCGACATCCCGAACGTGGGCGAAGAGGCGCTGAAGAACCTCGACGAGGCGGGCATCGTCTATATCGGCGCCGAGGTGAAGCCGGGCGACATCCTGGTCGGCAAGGTGACGCCGAAGGGCGAATCGCCGATGACGCCGGAGGAGAAGCTGCTGCGCGCGATCTTCGGCGAGAAGGCGTCCGATGTGCGCGACACCAGCCTCAAGGTGCCGCCGGGCGTCTCGGGCACGGTGGTCGAGGTGCGGGTGTTCTCGCGCCGAGGCGTCGAGAAGGACGAGCGCGCGCTTGCCAACGAGCGGGCCGAGATCGAGCGCTTGGCCAAGGACCGCGACGACGAGCGCGCCATCATCGAGCGCAGCTTCTTCAGCCGCCTGAAGGAGCTCCTGGTCGGCGAGACCGCGGATTCGGGCCCGAAGGGCATGAAGACGCCGGCCAAGATCACAGAGGCCCTGCTGTCGGACTACACCCCCGGCCAGTGGCGCCAGATCGGCGTCAAGGACGACAAGGTGATGGCCGACATCGAGGCATTGAAGAAGACCTTCGACGAGACCATCAACAAGCTCCAGGGCCGCTTCGAGAACAAGGTCGAGAAGCTGCAGCGCGGCGACGAGCTGCCCCCGGGCGTCATGAAGATGGTCAAGGTGTTCGTCGCGGTGAAGCGCAAGCTGCAGCCGGGCGACAAGATGGCCGGCCGCCACGGCAACAAGGGCGTGATCTCGCGCATCGTGCCGCAGGAGGACATGCCGTATCTCGAGGACGGCACGCCGGTCGACATCGTGCTGAATCCGCTGGGTGTGCCCAGCCGCATGAATGTCGGCCAGATCCTGGAGACGCATCTGGGATGGGCGGCCGCCGGCCTTGGCCGGCAGATCGGCGAGACGCTGGACAGGGTGCGGCGCAGCGTCGCCAAGACGCCGGAGCTGCGCAAGACGCTGGAGCGCGTCTACGGCAAGGAGACCTACAAGGCCGAGATCGCCGAGCTGGACGACGCGGAGCTTCTCGAGCTCGCCTTCAACGTGGCGAGCGGCGTGCCGGTCGCGAGCCCGGTGTTCGACGGCGCGCGCGAGGACGACATCGAGACGATGCTCGAGCAGGCCGGGATCGACCGCTCGGGCCAGGTGTGGCTGACCGACGGGCGCACCGGCGAGCGTTTCGACCGCAAGGTGACTGTCGGCTACATCTACATGCTGAAGCTGCACCACCTGGTGGACGACAAGATCCACGCGCGCTCGATCGGCCCATACAGCCTGGTCACCCAGCAGCCGCTGGGCGGCAAGGCGCAGTTCGGCGGCCAGCGCTTCGGCGAAATGGAGGTCTGGGCGCTGGAGGCCTACGGCGCCTCGTACATGCTGCAGGAGATGCTCACGGTCAAGTCCGACGACGTGACCGGGCGCACCAAGGTGTACGAGAACCTGGTCAAGGGCGAGCACGCGATCGACGCCGGCATGCCGGAGTCGTTCAACGTGCTGGTCAAGGAGATCCGCTCGCTCGGCATCGACATGGATCTCGAGCGCAACTGACAACGGCCCGGAACCGACAAGGATTCAGGAGCAGCACATGAAAGCATTGCTCGACCTGTTCAAGCAGGTCCAGGAAGAAGAGCACTTCGACGCGATCAGGATCGGACTCGCATCGCCCGAGAAGATCCGCTCGTGGTCGTTCGGCGAGGTGAAGAAGCCCGAGACGATCAACTACCGCACCTTCAAGCCCGAGCGCGACGGCCTGTTCTGCGCGCGCATCTTCGGGCCGATCAAGGACTACGAGTGCTTGTGCGGCAAGTACAAGCGCATGAAGTATCGCGGCATCACCTGCGAGAAGTGCGGCGTCGAGGTCACGCTGTCGAAGGTGCGTCGCGAGCGCATGGGGCACATCAAGCTGGCCTCCCCGGTCGCGCATATCTGGTTCCTGAAGTCGCTGCCGTCGCGCATCGGCCTCCTGCTCGACATGACGCTCAAGGATCTCGAGCGCATCCTATATTTCGAGAACTACGTCGTGGTCGAGCCGGGCCTGACGCCGCTCAAGCTGCACCAGCTGATGAACGACGACGAGTACGTCAAGGCGCAGGAGGAGTTCGGCGACGAGGCCTTCACGGCGCGCATCGGCGCCGAAGCCCTGCGCGACATGCTGAAGACGATCGATCTCGAGAACGAGCGCAAGTCGATGCGCGAGGAGCTGCGCGAGACGACGTCGGAGGCGCGGCGCAAGAAGCTGGTCAAGCGCCTGAAGCTGGTCGAGGCCTTCATCGAGTCGGGCAGCCGGCCCGAATGGATGATCATGGAGGTGATCCCGGTCATCCCGCCCGAGCTGCGCCCGCTGGTGCCGCTCGACGGCGGCCGGTTCGCGACCTCGGACCTGAACGACCTCTACCGGCGCGTCATCAACCGCAACAACCGCCTGAAGCGGCTGATCGAGCTGCGCGCCCCCGACATCATCGTACGCAACGAGAAGCGCATGCTGCAGGAGGCGGTCGACGCGCTGTTCGACAACGGCCGCCGCGGCCGCGTCA
>CAZLBB010000220.1:0-5568 GCA_964557415.1 uncultured Rhodospirillaceae bacterium | reverse complement strand
TTGTCACCCATGTCTTAGGTACGTTCCGTTACCTATGTGTCCGGGCCGGACAGACACGCCGCTGGCGGATGGGGTGGGATTCGAACCCACGAGACCCTCGCGGGCCTGCCGGTTTTCAAGACCGGTGCCTTAAACCGCTCGGCCACCCATCCTTTCCAGGGACTTAGCTCAATTTGTTCACCAATGTAAGCGGCTTCCGCGACGGCTGCGGAGCGGCCGGTGTGACGGCCGTCACAGCGCATCTTGGCGCGCGGCCTCAATCTGTGCGCATCGATCCAAGTAGGGCGTTGGGGGACTTTCGTGGCTAAGGTACAGCCAAGTCACGCTCGGACGTCTCAGGACGAAGACGTCTGGCGTGGCGCACAATCACTGATCGACGGTCGCGGCATGGACGCGCCTACCTATGCAGCCAGGAAAGCCCTGGCGCTGATCGCGAATGGCGATGCTGAGGGCTACCGCACCTGGCTCCGTGTGCTCCAGGCCGTCGATGCGTTGCTGGAAGAGGAAAAAGGCTCGGACGCGACTTCGCGCGTTGCCTGAGGCCGTGCGCCACCGACCGGCCGCCACGCGACGAGCGGCGCGCCGGCCGATGCGGAGGTGCCGCAGCGACCAGGGCATGCGCGGTCGCCGGCGCCCCTTCTGGGTCCGACGGCGCTCGATGAGCTCGATCGGGCCGGGTCGGCATCACGGCGACCTTTCCAGCAAGTATCGTTCGATGGCCCGAGGCGGAAGAGATGCCGCTCCTCGTCGACGGCGCGGCCGTTCTTCGGCGGTATCGCGGTGGCTTAGTGAACATTGACGCCCGTCGGCACATCCGATTAGGTGCCTCTATGGGCTCCGTGTCGCTGCCGTTCGCGTTCCTGGTCGCCTTCGTCCTTCTGCTGCTGGCCGCCGGCGGCCTATACGCCGCGCGCCGGCTACGCCGCGCGTGGGGCAATCTGGTTCGACAGGTGAGCGCCCTCGACGGCAGGCTGGAGGTGCTTGGCACGGCCGTGGGCACCCTGGCCCGCAGCGTCGAATTGGGCCAGCGGTCGCTGGGCCAAGCGGTCGGACAGTTCTCGAACGACACCGCTTCGCGCCTCGAAGCGATCAAGGCCGGTGTCAACGCCGAGGCCCTTGCGCTGAAGCGCATCGACGAGCACGCGCAGGACATCAGGACCGCGCTCGCGCTCGTCCAGTCTGCCGTATGGGGAAATTTCGTGGCGGAGTTCATGACGCCTTGCGACTGGACGCCGGTGCTGACGGCCGCGATGCGGTCCAGGCCGGAGCCCCTGGCGGCGGAAGAGTTCCTGCGCGCGCGCCAGACGTTCTCAAAGCCGGTCGACCTGCGCTGCAGCGACGGAAACGTCTATGTCGTCAAGCCGCAGCAGCAGGGCTTGCCGGAACGGCGCCGCCGACTCTTTACCGATTGCGTCGTGACGCGGCTGGGAAAGATGATCGGCGCGCCGGTCCTGGAGCACGCGCTGGTTTCGATCCCGGTGGCCCTGATCGCGCGCCACGGCGAAGCCATGGCCCATATCCTGCCTGGGGTCGCGGCCGGTTCGCGCTATCACGAAGCATTGGGTCCGCGCCGCGACGAGATACTGCATGCCCAGTCCAACCGGCAGCGCTTCGCGGCAATCGCGATCCTGCATGCCTGGGCGCGCACCTATGACCGGCACATGCATTACGAGGCGACGCCGCCGTTCCGCGTCTATTCGCTCGACCATGATGGCTACTTCGTCGGCGGACCGTACTGGGGCATCGAGGATTTGCGTCAGTCCGCGCTGGCGCGGCCCGCCGAGGACATCCTCGATGCCTGCCGCTTGACCCATGACGACCTGGCTGTCGCGGTCGCGCCGCTGCAGTTGGTCGGCCCGCAGGAGATCGCGGAGGCCGTGGCTCTGCCGCCCGACGAGTGGGGCGTCTCGATGGAAGAGCGCGTGGCGGTCTGCAAGTACCTGCGGCTGCGGCAGTTCCACCTGCTGGCGCTCTATGGCCCGACGAAGTCCGTATCGCATCTGCGGGCCCGCGCCGCCGAGTGAGCGCCGCTCCTAGTCGGGCTTGATGCCCTCGAGGAATTTCTTCCATTCGCCTTCCAGCGCCGCCAGATCCTTGCCATAGGCGGACTGGTACGACAGGCCTTCATACATGCTCATGAATCGCGCCAGGCCGTAGGTCTCGACCAGATAGCGCACGAAGGAACCGCCCTGGAGATAGACCAGCGGCCGCGATCCGCCGGCGCGGCCGCGGCTCGGGTCGGCTTCGGCAAGCGGAACCAGGCCGCCGCGTTCACGGCCCCAGCGCACGGTCTCCTCGTGCAGGTCGCGCCCCATGTTGGGGAAGGAGCGGTCGTCGGGCCGCTTGAACTTCTCCTGCACGAACACCGCCAGGCCCTCGTCCAGGAACTGGTTGTCCTTGCCGCGGCTGGGCGCCAGCAAATGCGTGACCTCGTGCACGATCGACGGCCCCAGCCCGGCAAAACGGCCGAAGCCGGCGTCGCCGCGGATGCGGTTGGCGCCGAGCGTGATCGTCGCGCGCTCGTGATACGCGGTCGGCACGTCGTAGCGGTCGCCGACCAGGATGAGGATCGTCCGGTCGTCGCGCCGGCCGAAATAGCGCGCGACGTCTAGGTAGGCGCGTTGCGCCTCGTCGGCGAATGCCCGCGCCTGCGCCTCGGTGATGCCGTCGTATTCGAGGATCAGGTTCGGCCGTGCGATGCTCGCGCCGGCCGCGGGTCCCCCCGAAGCGACCGCGACGAGCGCGCTGAGCGCCAGGCCGAGCAGGGCAGGGACGTGGCCGCGCATGACCATGCATCGAGCATAGTCATCCCCGCCAGCCGCATCGTTCACGATCGCGTGGCGTGCGTCAGGCGTCCTTTCCCTTGATCGCGGTGCGCCAGAGCTCCCATTGCTCGCCGGTCGCGATCAGGCAGGAGCGGCCGCCCGGGAAGCTCAGCACCAGCGTCCAGCTGCCGCTGTCCGAGGTCATCAGCTCCATCACCGCGCCGCCGCCGGTCATGCCGAAGCCGGTCGGCGATTCCTGGAACTTCTCCTTGAGCTGGGTCATGACCGAGTCGCGATCGCTGCAGGCGACCGGCTGCTGTGCCAGGGCCGGACCGGCCAACAGCGCCAGCAAGGCCGCCAAAGTCCACTTCATCCGCATGACACTTCTCCTTGGGAGCCGGGCTCCCCAACGCCTGAAGGGCATGGCGCCATGATGGGCGGCGCGCTGCCGTCCGGCTGTAACCCGCATCACGCTCGAACGCCGGCGGATGCGAGCGGTGTGACGACGGTCACAGGAGCGCGCTAATCTGCCCGCCCTTCTACCAGGCAGCGGGAGAGCGAGCATGGCGACCAGACGGGTGGCGTTGTTGACGGCGGCGGGCAGCGGCATGGGGGCGGCGTGCGTCCGCGAACTGGCGGCGCAGGGCTACGCCGTCGCGGTGCTGTCCTCCTCCGGGAAGGGCGAGGCGCTGGGCAAGTCGCTTGGCGGCATCGGCTTCACCGGCGACTATGCCGATCCCGCCGTGCTCGAGCGCACGGTCAAGGGCACGCTCGACGCTTTCGGCCGCATCGACGCGCTGGTCAACAGCGCCGCCCATCCGCCCAAGGGCACGCTGCTCGAGGTCCCCGATGGGGACTGGCATCGCGGCCTCGACATCATCCTGCTCAACGTCGTGCGCCTGAGCCGGCTGGTGACGCCGGTGATGGAAAAGCAGGGCGGCGGCGCGATCGTCAACATCTCGACTTTCGCCGCGCTGGAGCCGGACGCGGCCTTCCCGGTGTCGTGCTGCCTGCGCGCGGCGCTGGCCAGCTTCTGCAAGCTCTACGCCGACCAGCACGCGGCCCGGAACATCCGCATGAACAATCTGCTCCCGGGCATGATCGACAGCCTGCCACTCAACGAGAAGCGCCTGGCGCAGATCCCGATGCGGCGCTACGGCAAGGTCGCGGAAATCGCCAAGACCGTGGCCTTCCTCGTCTCCGACGGCGCGAGCTATATCACCGGCCAGAACATCCGCGTCGATGGCGGGATCACGCGCTCGGTGTGACCACCGCGGCCGATCGATCATCGCGCGCTGGCGCTTTTGCCTGCGGTCAGATAAGTAGCAGCCTGCCGCCCGAAGATCGCGACGCCTGGGCACGGCGGCGCGTGACATCTCGTCTTTTTCGCAAGGGCTTGCCCGATGATTCTCGTCCATCCAGAGAAGCTGCGCCAAGCCGTCTCCGCGATCTTTGCGCAGGCCGGGTGCGACACGGCCGAGGCGGATATCGTCGCGCGCCGGCTGGTTGAATCCAACCTGGCCGGCCACGATTCGCATGGTGTCGTGCGCGTTCCGCGCTATCTCGACCTGATGAAGGCAGGCGCCGTGGTGCCGGGCAAACACGTCAAGGTCGTGATCGACACGGCGTCGCTGGTCGTGGTCGACGGGCAATGTGGCTTCGGCCAGGTGATCGGCGGCGAGGCCATGACCCTCGGCATCGAGAAGGCTCGGCGCGGCGGCGTCGGCGTGGTTGCGCTGCGCAACGCGAGCCACCTCGGCCGCATCGGCGAATGGACCGAGCAATGCGCCGAAGCCGGCTTCGCCTCGGTGCATTTCGTCAACGTGGTCGGCTCCGGCTCGCTCGTGGCGCCGTTCGGCGGCACGGATGCTCGGCTCAGCACCAATCCCTTTTCCTGCGGCATGCCCCGCGCCGACGGCCGCCACGTCATCCTCGACTTCGCCACCTCGAAGCTGGCCGAGGGAAAGGTCCGCGTCGCGCTCAACAAGGGCGTCGAGTTGCCGCCCGACGTCCTGCTCGACAACAAGGGGAAGCCGACGCGCCAGCCGAAGGACCTCTACACCAGCCCGCGCGGCGCCCTGCTGCCGGTGGGCGACCACAAGGGCTATGGCATCGCGGTGTTTTGCGACCTGCTCGCCGGCCTGCTCACTGGCGGCGGCTGCAACGTTCCGGACAGCCCGATGCGGGGGCGTGTCATCAACAACATGCTGTCGATCGTCCTCGACCCGGCGCCCTGCGGCGACCGACCGGCTGCGATGCGGGAGATGGAGCATTTCATCGAGTGGGTCTGCCAGTCGCCGCCCGCGGCGCCCGGCCAGCCCGTGATGCTGCCGGGCGATCCGGAGCGACGGCACCGCGCGGAGCGGACCAGGAACGGCGTGCCGCTCGACGACACGACCTGGAAAGAGATCGTCGACTCCGGCACGAGCCTCGGCATCGACCGGACGCTATTCGACAAGGCCGCCGCGTAGTCTTTCTTCCTGCCGCTTCGAAAGAGCAGTCGTCCTATTCCGCCCGCAGCGCTGGCGCCCCGGGCGTCGCGCCGCGACGCAGGCTCTGCCGATAGGAGCTGGGCGTGCGGCTGTATGCCGAGTGGAAGCACTTGGAGAAGTGCGACGCCGTCTCGAAGCCGCAGGCCAACGCCACATCGAGGATCGACCGGTCGGTCTGGGTCAGCAGCAACCTGGCCCGCGCCAGCCGCAGGGCCAGGTAGTAGCGCATCGGACGCGTGTCGAGATACTTGTGGAACAGGCGCTCCACCTGGCGCACCGACAGCCCGACCTTCTGTGCCAGCTCGGCGCGG
>CAZLBB010000219.1:0-5602 GCA_964557415.1 uncultured Rhodospirillaceae bacterium | reverse complement strand
AGATGCGGGCCTGGTGGTCGATGTTGTTCGAGCCCCAGAACGCCGCGAACTTGCGGATGAGGTAGGCCTGCTCGTTCGAGTGCTTGGCCGAGCCGAGGATGTAGACGCCGTCCGGCCCCGACTTCTGGCGAATCTCGAGCATCTTGTCGCCGATCTCGTTGACCGCCTGGTCCCACGAGATCCGTGTCCATTTCCCGCCGACCAGCTTCATCGGGTATTTCAGCCGGCGCTCGCCATGCGCGTGCTCGCGGATCGCCGCGCCCTTGGCGCAGTGCGCGCCCAGGTTCAGCGGGCTGTCGAAGCTCGGCTCCTGGCCGATCCAGACGCCGTTCTGCACTTCGGCGGTGACGGTGCAGCCGACCGAGCAGTGCGTGCAGATGTTCTGGACCAGCTTGATCTCGCCGCCCTTGGCGGCCTGCGCCTCGGCCTTCTTCACCATGCCGCCCGTGAGCGACGCCGCGGCCGCCAGACCGCCGGCCGCGAGGCCCGAGCGCTTGAGGAAGGTGCGCCGGTCGACCGCGCCGCCCACCACGCCGGCCAGCGCCTTGGTCAGCCGCGAGCCGGTCGCGGCACCGTTCGTGCGTTTCGTCAGCATTGCTGTCCTCCCGCGGGCCGGCTCAGAACTTGGCCAGCTTGTAGTAGGTCTTGACGTGCTCGGTCTCGCGATAGCCCTCGGGCTTCGCGCTGGCCGCCTCGGCCGGGGCGACCTTGCCGCCGGCAACGGCGGCCACGCCCAGGGCGCCGGCGCCCAGACCGGTCCTGCGGATGAACGCGCGCCGGCCGATCGCCGGCGTCTCGCGCGTCGTGTCGTGCTTTCGGTCGCTCATGGCCTCACCCTTTCTCACGTCATTCCCCGATCGCGACGGCTCATTCCATCGCGAACGCTGCTGCCTCGATGTCGATGAACTGACGGCCGATCGATCCGACCGGCATGTAGACCCGCGCCGACTTGGCGGCGGCGAGGTCGTCGAAGAACCGGCCTGCCCAGGGCGCAAGATGGCGGTCGAAGAAGCGGCGCTGCTCGTCCAGCGCCGCCGCAGCACCGAAGCGGCCTTCGATCAGCCCCGCCATCATCTCGCACAGCGCGCCGATGTGGTCCTCCGGCTCCGACACGTCGTCGGACGCGGCCATGCCCAGACGCATCATGTCGTCGCGCAGCCGCGCCAGCGGCTTTTCGTGCAGGAAGCCGGTCAGGTAGTAGGAGGCATAGGGCGTAAGCTCGCCCTGCGTCAGGCCGATGAACAGCGCGTTGTACTCGTCCTCGGCCGCCGCCGGCGTGGTATCGCGCGCCGCGGCCGCGAGCGCTGCGAAGGCTCGGCCAAGGCCGCTGTCGTCGCCCTGAAGCTGAGCGATCCGCGCCAGCAGGGCGGCCGACGGCGCACGCGCCAGCAGCGCCCCGAGCAGCGCATAGACCTGGGCGCGCGCGCGATCTTCTTCCGCGATGTCCAGGGCTGCGGCTTCTGCGGCCAACACCCGACGTTCCCTCACCCATCCGAACGCAAAACCCGGACCGCGCTTTTCGGCGGATTGGGCACTGCCCGCGGCTTGGGCACTGCCTTGAGTTGTATTCGGGGCATAAACCCCGGAAAGATTTTTAGTATGCCACGCACCCGCAGTTTGATGGCGGCGGGTGTGCGAAGTCAATTGAATTTGGCTGCTATAGAGTTGGCAAACCCGGATTACGGCAGTGCCTGCGTGAGCCTGCGCATGCGCGGGATTGATTTCTGGCAAACGCCCGTCGGCCCGCGCCTCTTCCAGCCGCTTCGCCAAGGCCCACGCGCTCTTGTAGCTGATGCGCAGCAGCCCATGCAGCGCGTGCGCGGAAATCCCCTTGGGATGCTGCGCGTAGAGGAACAGCGCCAGCAGTTGCTTGTGCAGGGCGATATGCGAGGATTCGAACGGCGTCCCGATTTTGACGGTGAACTGCTTGCGGCAGGCGGCGCATTTCTTCAGGCCGAGCCGTGTCGTCCTGCCTTGCAAGGCATAGGCCCGGCCGGCGATGCCGCAATGCGGGCATCTCGGCCCGTCCGGCCAGCGGGCGGCTTCGAGAATCGCCAGGGCGGCCGCCTCGTCGTGGAAGCAGCGATCCGGCGGAACGGTTACGGCCGGGGCGGGCACGGCTCCTGGAGACGATCAGCCGCGCCGCGGCGGCAACGCGCGGTCCACCGCCGGTTCGCCGGCTTGCCCCTGGCGCTCGTCCGGTCGCCGCGCTCGCTCGTCGGCTGCCGCACCGGCCGCAGGGCGGGGTTGCTCGTCGCCAGGGGAAGGGCTCGACCCTTCTTCGATCCGCTCGGCCGCCGCGTCGATCCGGTCGGCGAATTCTTTGCCGACCTCGTAAGAGGTTGCCACGGCGTCGCCGCTCACCAGCTTGGCGAAATCCACGTTCTGGAAGTCGAGCGGGTCGGGAGCGGCGATCGTCGGTTCGCTGGCCCATAGCTTGCGCAGCGCCTGCTGGCGCAGCGCCTCGGGCACGCCCTTGCGCAGGAACGCGGTGAAGTCGGAGTCCTTGGTCAGGGTTTCGACCGGCGGCAGCTCGGAAACGAGAGCCTCATCGATTTCTCTTTTATTATTGATGGTTAGCGCCGCTTCCTGAGATTTGAATGTCGGAGGTGAAGACGGATGCCTAACCTCTTTCCTCTCCTTGGTCTTCAGCCGCGACCAGCGCTTGAGGAAGCCCTCCTCGCCGCTCATCGCCGCCCCCGGTCCAGTTCGGCCGGAACGCGCTTGCGTTTGATGAAGGGCTGATCGACATGGAAGCGCTCGATGAAGCTCGTCAACCATGCGACGATCACCGGCGGCATCGCCACGCCGTCGACGACGTCGTCGCCGACCTCGGCCCAGACCTGCGCCTCGTCGGGCGCCGCGGTCACCTGGAAAGCGAGGATCGGCAGCCCGCCCGGCCCCTCGCCATGACGGAGGGCCACATAGAGGCGGGGTTCGCCCGTCGCGAGGTTGAACCGGTAGCTTTCGGTCTCCTTGCGGTGGAGCGTGAGCTCCAGGGCGCCGAGATAGAACTGCTCCTTTCCCGGCTCCGCGGCCAGCCTGGTGCCGGGCTCAACGTCCGGTGGCGCCTGCAGCACGGCGCACGGATGCCAGTCGTGGTCCGCCCAGGGGCTGTTCAGCGCCCGCCGCAGGGCCACGATGCCGACGGCGATGGTCTCGGCTGTCTGCATGCCTGAATTCATAGCACGGCGCGGGCTCGTGCGGTCATCGCTTGGCGATCTCCACGACCTCGCCGCCGGTCATGGCGACGAGCCGGTCGGCCTGGAGCCTGAAGACCGCGTTGGGCGTGCCGCCGGCGGCCCAGATTTCGCCCAGCGCCAGCAGGTCGCGGTCGATGTAGGTCTTGAGCCGCTCCGGATGGCCGAGCGGCGGCACGCCGCCGATCGCGAAGCCGGTCCGCTCGCGCACGAACGCGGCGTCGGGCCGCGTCACCTTCTCGCCCAGCAGCGCGGCCAGCCTTTTCTCGTCGACCCGGTTCTCGCCGCTGGCGATCACCAGCACCGGCCGGTCGCCGGCCTCGGTGCGGAAGACCAGCGACTTGGCGATGCGCGACACGGTCGTGCCGACCGCCGCCGCGGCTTCGGCCGAGGTGCGCGTCGAGGCTGCGAGTTCGACCACGCGCGCGTCGAAGCCGCCCGCGGTCAGTGCGTCCTGCACTTTCTGCGCGCTGGCGCTCAGCGGCGTGCTCACGGCGTCCCTCTGACTAGCCGGCCAGCTCGCGCGAGCGCCGCGTCGCGGCGGCGATGGCGCGCGTGAAGAGCGGCTGCAAGCCGTCCGCTGCCATGAGTATCTTCAGCGCCTCGAGCGTGGTGCCGCCCGGGCTGGTGACGTTCTGGCGCAGGACCGATGCCGGCTCGCTCGACAGCCGCGCCAGCTCGCCCGAGCCGGAAACCGTCGCGCGTGCCAGCTTCATCGCTAGATCGGGCGGCAGACCGGCGTCGATCCCGGCCCGGGCCAGCACCTCGATCAGCAGGAACACATAGGCGGGACCGCCGCCCGACACGGCCGTGACGGCGTCGAGCAGTCCTTCATCGTCGACCCAATGCACCTCGCCGACGGCCCGCAGCAGGCGGTGCGCCAAGTCGCGTTGCGCCGGCGAGACGTACCGGTTGGCGACCGCCACCGTGGCGCCGCGGCCGACCGAGGCCGGCGTGTTCGGCATCGAGCGCACGATGGCCGCGTCCGCGCCGAGATGGCGCGCGAAATAGGCGAGCGTCTTGCCGGCCGCGATCGACAGATACAGCGGCTTGGCCGCGGCGAGTCCAGCGATACCGGAAAGTGCCGTGTCCATCATCTGCGGCTTGACCGCAAGCAGCACGACGGAGGGCTTGAGCGCCGCGGGCAATGATTGCGCCGCGCCGACATGCGCGAGTCCCGCCTGGCCCGCGAAATCGCGCATGGCCGCCGCGTTCGGCTCGAGCACCGTCACCGGCAAGGCCGTGCCGCCCGCGATGCCTTGGTCGAGCCAGCCGCGCAGCAGCGCGCCGCCCATCTTGCCGCAGCCGAGGAGAAGCAGAGACATGGATGATTTGCCCCCCGATACGCGAGGCCTGCGAGGATCGCGGGCCCTCCGGGCCGATCGGATGTCGAAGGATGCGGCCGGAATGGCCGATTGATCAACTGCCGGCGAGGGGCTCGCCGCTCAGGCCTCGCCGATCGTGTCGATCATGGCCGAGACCATGGCATCGGACGGGCTCTTGCCGCCCCAGATCACGAACTGGAACGCGGGATAGAACCGGTCGCCTTCGGTGATGGCAATGTCGACGAGATCCTCGAGCTGCTCGACGGTCGCGCCCCCGGCGCCGCGCAGCAGCAGGTTGTGGCGGAACAGCGGCACGCCCTCGGTGGCGCAGAGGTCGAAATGGCCGGCCCACAGCGATTCGTTCATCAGCGCCAGCAGCTCGACGACCGCGCGCCGCTTGGTCTCCGGCACCTTGACATCGAGCGCGCAAGAGAACTGAAGCGCGCTGAGATCGGCATGCCAGGCGAAGAACAGCCGGTAGTCGCCCCAGCGGCCGGCGATCTGCGCGACAAGCTCTTCCTCGCCGGCGCGCTCGAACGGCCAGTCATGGGCGCTGACGATTTCTTCGACGAGGTCGAGCGGGTTGGAGTGGGTGGGGCCGCGTTCGACAAGGGAAACCGTCATCGCCTGCCACTCCCCTCAACGAACCGACCCGCAGTTATTTCGCAGCGTCGGCCCGCGTTCCCCAGGATGTAGTAGGTCCTACGCGGTATTGTAGAATGGACCTCTGCATCCACTATATGAGGTAGGGTGCCGTAAGCGATTGAGTCGCACAAGAGAAATTTTTTAAGACTTTCGGCAAGGCGCGGTTCCGGGGCGCCCGTCGCCCCTGCGGCCGCGCCCCGCGCCTACTCCGCCGGCTTCGCCTTGCGCCTGGTCTTCGTGCCTTCGTGGCCGACCACTTCGCCGGCGGCGGCGAGCCGCGCTTCGAGGTCCGCCACGCGCGCGGCGAGCTTCTCTTGTTCCTCGCGCGCGGCCTGCGCCATGGCGCGCACGACCTCGAACTCCTCGCGCGTCACCAGGTCCATGCCGGCCAGGATGCGCTCGAACTGCTGGCGGAGCCGCGCCTCCACTTCG
>CAZLBB010000218.1:0-5634 GCA_964557415.1 uncultured Rhodospirillaceae bacterium | reverse complement strand
GATCTCGGTGAGCTGGTCGCGGTACACGGTGATGTCGTACTCGGCGCGCAACGGCGCCGGCGCGGCGGCGCCGCGCAGCAGCGGGCGCGCGAGCGCAAGGCCCAGGCCGCCAGCCAGCAACGCGGCGACGATCCAGAAGATCATCGCGCCTTGCCCCGCGGCTTGGCGCCGGCCGGAGCGGCCGGCGGCGCCTTCTCGTCCGCGAGCAGCGCCTCGAGCCGCGCCCGCTCTTCCGCCGACAAGGGCGCCGCCGGCTGGGCCTCGTCGCGCCGCCGACGCGCCAGCAGGTAGAGTCCGCCGGCACCGAGCAGCAGCACGGCAAAGGGACCGAACCACAAGAGCCAGGTTTCGGGTTTCATCGGCGGCTTCAGCAGCACGAAGCTGCCGTAGCGCTGAGTCAGGTAGTCGAGCACCTGCTGGTCGCTGTCGCCGGCCACGAGCCGCTCGCGCACCAGAACGCGCAGGTCGCGCGCCAGCGGCGCCGCCGAATCATCGATCGACTGGTTCTGGCAGACGAGGCAGCGCAGATGCTTGCTGAGCTCGCGCGCGCGGCCCTCGAGCGCCGGATCCTTCAGCCGCTCGTCCGGCTCGACCGCGAGGGCGGGAAGGGCGATCGCGACAGCAGCTGCGGTCAGGAACGCGATGAGCCGCCGCATCACTTCGCCAGCTTCTCGATCAGCGGCAGGACGCGCTCGTTCAGCTCGTCGGGGCCGAGGGGGCCGACGACCTTGTAGCGGATGCGGCCGTCGCGATCGACGAGGTAGGTTTCGGGCACGCCGTAGACGCCGAAGTCGGTGCCCGTCTTGTTGTTCGGATCGAAGCCGATGCGGCGATAGGGATTGCCGAGCTCGGCCAGGAAGTCGCTCGCGTTCTTCCTGCCGTCCTTCCAGGCGATGCCGTGTACGGCCACCGTGCCCTCGCGCGCGAGCCGCATCAGCACGGGATGCTCGACCCGGCACGGCACGCACCACGAGGCGAAGAAGTTGACCAGGCTCACCTGGCCCTGGAGGTCGGCCGTCTTGAGGCCGGGATTGGAATCGGTGAGCGGCGGCAGGTCGAACTCCGGCGCCGGCTTGTCGAGCAGGGCCGACGGCAGCTTGCGCGGGTCCATCGTCAGGCCGACCGCGAACAGCGCGACGATGACCGCGAACAGCAGGATGGCTACGAGCGGCAGCAGGCGCCGCAGCGCAAAACGGCGCGGCGCGCCGGCGACGTTCTCGCTCATGGCCTCAATCGTCCCCGGCGGCGGGCTGCGCCATCGCGGCTGCCTTGCGCGCACGCGTCGGCGCGCCGACGCGGAAGCGCCGGTCGCTGAGGCTGACCACGCCGCCGGCGATCATCAGCGCGGCGCCGAGCCAGATCCAGGTGACCAGCGGCTTGTAGTAGAGCCGGACCGTCCAGCCGTTCTGCTGGCTGCCCTCGCCGAGCGCGGCGTAGAGATCGGAGAACCCCAGGGTCAGGATCGCGGTCTCGTTGGTCGCCTGGCGCTGCACCGGGTAGAAGCGCTTGGCCGGCTCGAGCACGGCGATCTCGCGACCGCCGCGCGAGACGACGATGCCTGCCTGCTCGGCCGTGTAGTTCGGCCCCTGCAGCCCGCCGCGCACCCCGACCAGCTGGAACTCGTAGCCGGCGAGCTGGGCGCGGTCGCCCGGCTTCATGGAAACGATCGATTCGCTCTCCCAGGCCGATGTCGCGGTGATGCCGGCGACGGTGAAGGCCATGCCGGCATGGGCGATCAGCATGCCGTAGGTGCTGCGCGGCAGGGAGGCGGCGCGCTGGATGCTGTCGGTGAAGGGCGCGCGGAACAGGCGCACGCGCTCGACGAACTCGGTCAGCGTGCCGAAGAACAGCCACGCCGCCAGCGCCATGCCGAAGACTGCCAGCACCGGACCGCCGCGCGCGAAGTAGAGCGTCGCCAGCGCGACCGCGGCCGTCGCCGCCAGCGCGGCCAGCAGCCGCTGCATCGCCGCCGGCAGGTCGCCGCGCTTCCACGCCAGCAGCGGGCCGACCGCCATGGCGACGATCAGCGGCGTCATGATCGGCACGAAGGTCGCGTTGAAGAACGGCGCGCCGACCGAAACCTTGTCGCCGCCGAGCGCGTCGAGGAACAGCGGGTAGAGCGTGCCGAGGAACACGGTCGCCGTGGCGGTCGCCAGCAGCAGGTTGTTCAGCACCAGCGAGCCCTCGCGGCTGATCGGCGCGAACAGCCCGCCGCCCTTCAAGACCGGCGCGCGCAGCGCGTAGAGCGCGAGCGCCCCGCCGGTGGTCACCGCCAGCAGCATCAGGATGAACACACCGCGCGCCGGGTCAGTGGCGAAGGCGTGCACCGACGTCAGCACGCCCGAGCGCACGAGGAACGTGCCCATGAGGCTGAGCGAGAAGGCGATGATCGCCAGGAGGACGGTCCAGCTCTTCATCGCATCGCGCTTTTCCACCACGGTGGCGGAATGCAGCAGCGCCGTGCCGATGAGCCAGGGCATGAAGGACGCGTTCTCGACCGGGTCCCAGAACCACCAACCGCCCCAGCCCAGCTCGTAGTAGGCCCAGTAGCTGCCCATGGCGATGCCGGCGGTAAGGAAGCACCAGGCGACCAGAGTCCAGGGCCTGACCCAGCGCGCCCAGGCCGCATCGATGCGGCCCTCGATCAGTGCCGCGACGGCGAAGGAGAACGCCATCGAGAAGCCGACATAGCCCATGTAGAGGAAGGGCGGATGGATGGCGAGGCCGATGTCCTGCAGCAGCGGGTTGAGGTCGCGTCCGTCCGCCGGCGCCGGCACCAGACGGTGGAACGGGTTCGAGGTCAAGAGGATGAACAAGAGGAAGCCGATCGCGACCCAGGCCTGCACCGCCAGCACGCGCGCGCGCAAGGCCGGCGGCAGGTTGGCGCCGAACAGCGCGACGGCGGCGCCGTAGACCGCGAGGATCAGGACCCACAGCACCATGGATCCCTCGTGGTTGCCCCAGACGCTGGTGACCTTGTAGAGGAGCGGCTGCAGCGAGTTCGAGTTCTGCGCCACGTTCACCACCGAGAAGTCGGAGGTGACGTAGCACCACATCAGCGCGAAGAACGCGGCGGCGATGAGGCCGAGCTGGCCGAGCGCCGCCGGTCGCGCCACCGCCATCCAGGCGGCGTCGGCGCGCGCCGCGCCGATCATCGGCACGCTGCCCTGCACCAGGCTCGCGACCAGGGCCAGCACCAGCGCGAAATGTCCCAATTCGGCGATCATCGTTCGGCGATCACGGCTTGGCCGCTCCCGGTTTTGGCGCGCCGCCCGGCGGCGTGTCCTTCCACTGCCCCGACTTCTTGATCGCCTCGGCCACTTCCTTGGGCATGTAGTTCTCGTCGTGGCGCGCCAGCACCTCGGAGGCGACGAACACGCCGTCGGGCCCGAGCTTGCCTTCGGCGATCACGCCCTGGCCCTCGCGGAACAGGTCGGGCAGGATGCCCTTGTAAGTTACCTCGATCGACTTGACCGTGTCGGTCACGCGGAAGGCGGTGACGGTGCCGTCGTCGAGCTTGCGCACGCTCTTCTCCTCCACCAGCCCGCCCAGGCGGAAGCGCTGGCTCTCCGGCAGCGGCTTGGCGGCGATGTCCGACGGGCTGCGGAAGAAGACGATGTTCTCCTGGAACGCCGCGAGCATCAGGGCGGTGGCGACGCCGAGGCACAGCATCGCGGCGACGACGACGTAGAGGCGGCGGCGCTTGCGCGTCATTGCGCCTGCCCCCGCTCGCCCCGGCGTCCGCCCGCTCGGCGGTCTCCTTGCGGCAGCGCGTCGAGCTCGGCCTCGCGCGCCCGGGCCTGGCGCCAGGAGGCGAGGAACAGCCCCGTCAGCACCACTGCGGCAACCGCGAAGGCCGGCCACACGAAGGCCGCGTAGCCGCCCATGGAGAGAAAGCTCATGATCGCGTCCAAAACCGAGAAACCCACCCGGGCGCCCTGGCCATGCCTGGGCATTGTACCGCCCGCCCCTTTCGAGTCGAGCGCCCGTTAACCTGTTGGCGTCGTCGCGGCTTCAGGCCGCGGCCCGCGCCATGCGCAGGACCCTCAGGCGCCTTGCCGCCAGCTCGGCGCGCACGCGCAGGATCAGCACCACCACGTAGTACGCCTTGAACGCCAATGCCATGACCAGGAGCGGCCACAGCATCGACGGATGGATGCTGGGCCCGCCCATGCGCAGCACGCTCGCCGGCTGGTGCAGCGTGTTCCACCAGTCGACCGAGAACTTGATGATCGGCACGTTGACGAAGCCGACCAGCGCCAGGATCGAGGCGGCGCGCGCGCCGCGCTGCTCGTCGTCGAACGCGTCGACCAGGGCGATATAGCCGAGATAGAGGAACAGCAGCACCAGCACCGAGGTCAGGCGGGCGTCCCACACCCAGTACGTGCCCCACATCGGCTTGCCCCAGAGCGAGCCGGTGACCAGCGCCACCACGGTGAAGCAGGCGCCGATCGGCGCCGAGGCCTTGGCCGCGATCTCGGCCAGCGGATGGCGCCAGATCAGCGCCACGGCGCTGGCGGCGGCCATGGCGGTGTAGACGAACAAAGCCATCCAGGCGGCCGGCACGTGCACGTACATGATGCGCGCCGACTCGCCCTGCTGGTAGTCGGCCGGCGAAACCACCAGCGCCAGGTACAGGCCGACCACGAGCGACACGACCAGCACGGCCATGGCGATCGGCTGTACCACGGCGGCAATGCGCAGGAAGCGGCCGGGATTGGCGAAACGATGCATGGGCCGGGTTATGCCTGCCGTCGTCCGGATTGACAAGGCGGCGCCATGGCACGAGCGCGCGCTTGTGAAGGCACCCGGCCGCAAGGGCGTTACACCATAGTGACGCGCTTCGGGGCCTCATGCCCGTGTCGGCCAAAGGGGCGTCGCGGTCGAGGCGCATGGAGCGAGGGCGAGTGCCGGATGAACCGGCGCGCAACGTCCGCCCCTGGCCGGCCGCGCACAACACAATGAAATATCAAGGAATTTCTCGCCCGGAGCACCTCAGCGGAGCGGACGTGAGTGACCCATGGTGACGCGTCCGGCGCATTGTTTTTCCGATCCGCCGCGACGGCGATGACGACGGATGACGGATGGTGACACGTCGGAAGCGGTTCGGCTCGCACATCCGTGCCCCGTCGGGCTCGAGGCCGTTCAACGCCCACGGTGCCGAGGATGCGCGATGCTACCACCTGCAGCGTGCGCTCGCATCATCCATCGGTGCGCGCGAACGACGCGGAACGCGCTCTGCGTCCGCGGCCGTTCAGAAGATGAAGTCGCCGTTGTCGAGGGTGGCGGTGAACTTGCCGAGGATGGTGAGCGAGTTGCCGCCGCCGAGGTCGATCAGGACCCCGCCGCGCACGTCGGTCGAGGCCGCCTGCACGTCCGTCACGTCGGCGAACAGGCCGAGCGCGCTCAGGTCCACCACGTCGAACTTGTCGAAATGCCCGATCACGTCCTCGCCGTTGAGCGGGCCGATCACGTAGGTGTCCGCCCCGGCGCCGCCCAGCAGCAGGTCGTTGCCCTCGCCGCCTTCGATCGTGTCGTCGCCCGAGCCGCCCCGGAGCGTGTCGTCCCCCAGCCCGCCCAGCAGAAAGTCCGCGCCCATGTTGCCGTCTAGCAGGTCATCGCCGTCGCAGCCGT
>CAZLBB010000217.1:0-5646 GCA_964557415.1 uncultured Rhodospirillaceae bacterium | reverse complement strand
GGCCGCTTCAGCCGCCCCCGCGCCGGCGCCGCCCGCGCCCGCCGCCGAAGCAACGGAGCCGCCGGCGCCCGCGCCGGGGCAGACCGTCATCGCCATCGCCACCCCGCGCGAAGGCGGCCCCAGCAAGGTGCTGCAGGCGCCGCCGCGCGCGGCGGAGGGACCCTCGATCGCGGTCGAGACGGTGGACTACGACGACGGCGGCGAACTGATGCTGTCCGGTCGCGCCAAGCCGGGCGCGGGCGTCGTGGTCTACCTCGACAACGACGCCATCGGCCGCACCGCCGCCGACAAGGAAGGGCGCTGGGAGATGCAGCCCGAGCGGCCGGTCGAGCCCGGCCAGTACCAGTTGCGCGCCGACGAGTTGTCGGCGCAGGGCCGCGTCGTCGCGCGCGTCGAGCTGCCCTTCGCGCGCTCGAAGATCGAGCGCGCGCCGGGGCCGGAAGGCGCCGGCCGCGTGGTCGTGCAGCCGGGCAACAGCCTGTGGCGCATCGCCCGGCACCACTACGGCGCCGGCACGCGCTACACGGTGCTTTACCAGGCGAACAAGGACCAGATCCGCGACCCGGACCTGATCTATCCCGGTCAGGTCTTCGCCATTCCGCCGGTCAACTGACGCCCGGTCGCGCCGGACGGGGCGCGACGCGGCGCCTTGGCGCCGGGCGCGGCCGGCCGGGCCGCCGGCTTGGCCGGCAGCGAAGCCTCCGCGGCGACGCGGTCGACCACCGGCCGCGTGCGGGCGACGAACAGCGCGGCGGCGGCGATCAGCCGGTTCGGCGTCGCCGGGCCCGCGATCGCAAGGTCGGCCTCGACGCAGATGATCTGGCGCTCGTTCAGCCTGACGCGGCCGAACGGCAGCCGCGTCAGCCCGCGCATGACCCCGAGCAGCCGGGCGCGGATCTCGGCCGACTGGATCGTGTAGGGCAGGGGCGCGATCTCGCCGCACAGATGCAGGCGCGTCTCGTCGCCGGCGCGGAACGCCAGCGCCGCGAAGCTGCGGCCGCGGTCGGCGAAAGCGAAGGCCAGCGGCTCGGTCGATGCGCGCGGCCACAGCGCCCCGTCCGGCCCGATGCCGTGGCGATCGAGCTCGATCGGGCAGGGCAGGGTGCCGACGAGCTTGCGTACGGCGTTCGGCGGCATCGGTGCCGGGGCGTGTGGCGCGGCGGTGTGCATCGCGAGGCAGTCCGTCAAGTGGCGGCCGCATGATCCCCCGGGCCCGGTTAAGGAGAGGTGAACACCACACCGGAAACCTTAACGCGCCGTGCCGGGCCCGGTAGTATGGCCGCCCGCATCACGCCGCCCCCTCGGGAATCCATGGACGCCATCCGTCAGGCCCTGTTCGTCCGCATCAGCCGCGAAGGCTGGCCGTTCGTCGCCGTCTTCGCCGCCATGGCCCTGCTGCTGTTCCTCCTCGCCGAGCCGCTCGGCTGGATCGGCACGGTGCTGACGGCGTGGTGCGCCTATTTCTTCCGCGACCCGGACCGGGTGACGCCGACGCGCGCGGGGCTCGTCGTCAGCCCCGCCGACGGCGTGGTGCAGATGATCGGCCCGCATCGGCCGCCGCCCGAGCTCGGCATGGAGCCGGTCGAGCTGACGCGCATCAGCATCTTCATGAACGTGTTCGACGTGCACGTGAACCGCGTGCCGGCGGACGCGGAGATCGCCGCCGTCGCCTACCATCCCGGCCGCTTCCTCAATGCGTCGCTCGACAAGGCGAGCCTGGACAACGAGCGCAATTCCCTGCGCCTCAGGCTGCCGGACGGGCGCGAGATCGCGGTGGTGCAGATCGCGGGCCTGGTCGCCCGGCGCATCAAGTGCTACGTCGCCGCCAAACAGGCCGTGCGCGCGGGCGAGCGATTCGGCATGATACGGTTCGGCAGCCGGCTCGACGTGTACCTGCCGCAAGGCGTCGGCGCGCTGGTCGCCGTCGGGCAGCGCGCGGTCGCCGGGGAAACGGTGCTGGCGGACCTGGCGGCGACGGAGCCGTCGCGGACCGGCGAAGTCCGATAGCGGGCCGGGTCAGACAGGCAGAGGTGCATGCCATGAACCGACACAGGCGGCCGCGCGTGCGGCTGGGACAGCGCATCGCGCCGCGCCTCAAGGGCGAGCCGATCAACACGCTGATCCCGAACATCCTGACGGTGCTGGCGCTCTGCTCGGGCATGACGGCGATCCGCTTCGCCATGCTCGACCGCTTCGAGCTGGCGGTGACCTGCGTGGTGATCGCAGGCATCTTCGACGGGCTCGACGGCCGCATGGCGCGGCTGCTCGGCGGCACGTCCAAGTTCGGCGCCGAGCTCGATTCGCTTTCCGACTTCGCCGCCTTCGGCGTCGCTCCGGCGGTGCTGGTCTGGTACTGGTCGCTCAAGTTCGCCGGCGGCATCGGCTGGGCCGTGTGCCTGCTCTATGCCACGTGCTGCGCGCTGCGCCTGGCGCGCTTCAACACGGCGATCGGCGACTCCAGCCTGCCGCCCTACGCCTACCGCTACTTCCAGGGCGTGCCGGCGCCCTCGGGCGCCGGGCTCGCCATGCTGCCGATGATGATCGAGTTCCAGATGGAATTCGGCGTGCTGCAGAAGGCGATCTTCTCCGGTCCCTGGATGGTGCTGATCGCGCTGCTGATGGTCAGCCGCATCCCGACCTTCTCGCTCAAGAGCATCAAGATCCCCAAGCACTACGTGCTGCCGGTCTTCGTCGGCCTGGCGGTGCTGACCGCGGCGGTCGCGAGCTATCCGTGGATCGTCCTGGGCATCATCGGCATCTGGTACCTGCTCAGCATCCCGGTCAGCGTGCGCAACTACCAGTTCCTGAAGCGCGAGGCCGAGCGCATGAAGGGCGGCGAGCCGGCACCCGCCGCGGTCGCGCCGACCCACGCCCTCCCGCCCGCCCGCGCCGAGTTCCCCGACGAGGTCGAGCCCTTCCGCGAACGCGACGAGCGGTGAGAGAAAGAAAGAATCACCACGGAGACACAGCGCGGCCATAGGGCCGCAACCGAATTTCCGCACGCGGAGACGCGGAGGGCGCGGAGACAGAGTCGCGTGCAACGTGATGGGCTCCGCGCTCTCCGCGGCTCCGCGTGATCCAGATTCCTCGCCGCTTGCGAAGATTCTGCAGGTTGGTAGTACAGAGAGGAAGAAAGAGAAGAGGGGACTTTTGCGGCCTTCGGCCGCTAGAATCCCTCTTTGGTTTTCTCCCTGTGTCTCTGTGGTGATTCTTTTCCTACGCCGCCGCGGCCGTGCCCTCGGCGGGCGGGTGCTTCAGGCGGCGGATGGCGTCGACCGCCTCGGCCACGTCCTTGAGGCCGGGCACCAGCAGCTGGCCGCCGTCGGTCTTCTTGATCAGCAGGTGGCCCGAGCGCGGCGCCATCGGCACCAGGAAGCCGCCCGGGTCGGGCAGCACGCTGGCCTCGGCGATATCGGCGAGCGGCAGGCGCAGCACCGGCGACAACGCCGCCGGGCGCAGGCGCAACTCGCGCGCGCTCAGGTGGAACTGGAAGTAGCGCGCGTTGATCGCCGCGGCCGCGAACACGCCGACCGCGCCGGCGATGAACGCCGCCGGCGCCAGGAAGGCGAGCGGCGCCATGACCAGCAAGGTCAGCACGACCGAGCGCCGGACCGCCGCCGGGTCGCGCTCGGCCCAGAACAGCATCGGGTCGCCCTCGCCGGAATCGGGGCCGGGTTCGGGCCGTGGCGCCTCCGGCCGCAGCCGGGTGACGTTGTCGGGAAGTGTCGACATGACGCGGACCTCCTCGCCTGTCTCCTGCCGAACGATATTGTCGCTGGAGTCCGTGTCGGCCAGATGGCACGGGCATTAATTCCCTGTCATGGGCGCGTCCGTGGCCGGAGCTGGAGTGGCGGCAAGCCGCCATTTTTCACCGCCGGAACGTGAATTCCAGCCCGGCCAGCACCATGCCGACGCTGCCCGCGCCGTTCGCGAGCGGCATGTGCACGATCTCGTAGTCCAGCATGCGGTTGTCGCGCCGGCGCGGCCGGCCGCGATGCACGATCGGCGCGGCGTCGCGCACCGTGCGCTGGTACAGCGCCATCACCTGGGCGCATTCGCGCGGCGCGAAGCATTCGGTGACGCGCTTGCCGGTGTTGTCGGCGCCGTGGATGCGCGCGACATGCGTGCCGACCAGGCGGTAGCGGAAGTCCTCGCCGCCGGACAGCGCCTCGACCAGCATCACGTGCGGCAGCAGCAGCGGGATGTCGACCGGGTCGATGTCGCGGCGCATCGGCAGCGCGCCGTCCTTGTGCAATGAGAGCCAGTAGCGCCAGAGAAGGCGCAGCTTTTCGGACCGGATGTCGTCTTCGGCCCGGACGATCTGGCCGAGGGCAGGCTCCATGGCCGATATGATAGCAAATCGCCGCGCGCGCGCATCGTGGCGCAGGTGACAGGCCGTGGGTTCCGTGGGATCGTCCGGCCGGTCCTGGGCGCGGGAGGACGGTTGGATGGCCAAGGTCTATGCGATCGACGGGGTGACGCCGGTGATCGACCCGGCCGCGTTCGTGCATCCCGACGCGGTCCTCATCGGCGACGTGATCGTGGGGCCGGAATGCTATGTCGGGCCCGGGGCCTCCTTGCGCGGCGACATGGGACGGCTGGTCATGGGCCGCGGCGCCAACCTGCAGGACAACTGCATCGTGCACGGTTTCCCCGGCACCGACACGACGATCGAGGAGGACGGCCATATCGGCCACGGCGCCGTGCTGCACGGCTGCGTGGTCAGGCGCAACGCGCTGGTCGGCATGGGCGCGGTGGTCATGGACGGCGCCGAAATCGGCGAGGACGCCTTCGTCGCCGCGCTCGCCTTCGTCAAGGCCGGCTTCCGCGTGCCCCCGCGCAAGCTGGCGGCCGGCATGCCGGCGCGCATCCTGCGCGACCTCAAGGACGACGAGCTTGCCTGGAAGGTCCAGGGCACGCGCGAATACCAGGCGCTGGCGCGGCGCTGCCTCGCCTCGCTGGTGCCGGCCGAGCCGCTGCCGGCGCCCGAGCCCGGCCGCCGGCGGCTCGAGCTCAGCGACCTGCCGCCGCTCTATCGCATGAAGCGGGCCCAATCGGAATAGCGTGGCGGAATAGAGCGCCGCGGCAAGGCGTTCCTTCCCGGAGCGGTCCGGCCGGGGCATCGCCGGGCGCAAGGCGCGACGCTTTTTCCCCGGCCCGGGCGCAGGGTTTGCCCGCGAGGCGCGTGAATCGGGATGGCGGCGGCGCTTGATCTGCATCATCGCCGGGCGCGGCGAAAACCGCTGAAATCGCGCAGCCGGTCGGAATCCAGGGGGACAAATCCTGAGACCCCGATACGGGGCCAAGGAGGAGTCGTGGAGATCGTGAACACAATGGCGGGTCGCATCCTGATCGCCGGCGGCATCGCCGCGGCGGCCATGCTCGGCCTCGCCGCGCCGTCCCTGGCGCAGCGCGACGTCCAGAGCCCGGGTGCCGCGCCGCCCCCGCCGCAGCCGTCCTCTCCGCGCGGCGCGGTGAGCCCCGGCCCGCCGGCGCCGCCGCAGCCAACGGCCACCTCGCCGCGCTCTTCGCCGCCCGCCGCGTCGGGCTCGTCGTCGCGCCGCGACCGCAGCGCGCGCAGCAGCGACCGGCGCGAGCGCTACAGCTCGTATGACCGGCATCGCTACTACGACGACGACCGCTGGC
>CAZLBB010000216.1:0-5690 GCA_964557415.1 uncultured Rhodospirillaceae bacterium | reverse complement strand
GAAGGCGCGGCTGCGTCGCCAGCGCGCGGGCGAGCTCGAGCTGCTTCAAGGCGCCGGCGCCGAGGCCGTCCGTCGTCGCCTTGGGGTCGGTCGGCAGGCCGACGAGCGCCAGCGCCTGCTCGGCCTGGCGCCAGCATTGCGCGCGCGAGACAGCACCCTGCTGGCCGAACCAGGCCGAGAGCGCGACGTTCTCGAGCAGCGTCAGGTTCCGGAACGGGCGCGGGATCTGGTAGGTGCGCCCGATCCCGCGGTGGCAGACCCTGTTGGCGGGCAGGCCGGCGATCTCCTGCCCGGCGAAGCGGATCGAGCCGGAGGTCGGGACGTACATTCCCGCGATGCAGTTGAAGATCGTGCTCTTGCCCGAACCGTTGGGGCCGATCAGGCCCAGGATCTCGCCGTCCGCGACGTCGAAGGAGACGTCGCTCACGGCGGTGAAGCCGCCGAACCTCTTGGTCAGCTGGGAGACCGCGAGCAGCGCCATCCGCCTCGACCCCCGGATACGAGAAGGAGCGGGGGCCGCGTGGGCCCCCGCCTCGAGACGTCAGCGCGCGTAGGCGTGTCCCTTGGGCAGGGGCAGCACGGGATCGATGGTCCTGAGCGCCTTCGGCCAGGCGATCTTGGTCTCGCCCTTGACGTACTGCATGACCACGGGGGAGGAGCGCTCGTTCTGGCCCGCCATGGCGTGGCCGGGCGGGAAGAACTTGACGCCGTAGCCCTGGATGGTGCCGCCCTCGGGGATGTCGGTCTCCAGCGCCGCCTTGCGCAGCGCCTCGGGATCGATGCCGCCGTGCTTCTTGATCGCCCGCGGCAGCACGTCGGAGAAGAAGATCCAGGCCTGGTTGAAGCCCATCGAGGCGTGCGGCGGAACCTCCTGCGCGCCGGTCGCCGCCTTGTATCGCTTGACCATCTCGGCGGTGAGATCGCCGAGGCCCGGCTTCAGCGACTTGGCGTCGAGCAGCTGGGCTGCGACCGGATCGACGTTGTAGACGTAGTTGACGTCGTCCTTGAAGGTCTCGACCAGCTTGTCGATCTGGCCGTATCCGGCGCCGTGGCCGATGAGGGCGGCGAACTTCAGGCCGGCATCCTTCGCCTGGCGCAGGAACAGCGTGATGTCGGGATTGTAGCCCGTGTGCAGGATCACGTCGGCCTGGGCGCGCCGCAGCTTCGTCACCAGCGCCGAAAGATCGCTCGAGGTCGCGGCATAGCCCTCCTTGTGGACGATCTGCATGCCGAGTTCCTTGCACTTGGCCTCGTTGCCCTGGGCGACGCCGGCGCCGTAGGGCCCGTCCTCGTGGATGATGGCGACCTTGACGTCCTTGACCTCCTTCTTGAGCTTGTCCTTCGCGTTCTCGGCGACGAACATGCAGGACGCCTCGCCGAACTGGTCGGAGTGCACCTGCGGGCGGAACACGTATTTCAGGTTCTTGTCCTTGAACACGGCCGAGGCGATGCAGACATTGGCCCACATGAACTTCTTCGCCGCGTCGACCTTGGCCGCCATCGGCACGCAATGCGCCGAGGAATACACGCCCATCAGCAGGTCGACCTTGGCGTCGTTGAGCAGCCGCTCGGCCTCGTTGATCGCGACGTCGGTCTTCGACTGCGCGTCCGCGTTGACCGGCACGATCTTGTAGCCCTCGACGCCGCCCTTCTCGTTGACGAGGTCGATCGCGATCTGGTTGCCGACCGCCGCCGCTTTCGAGCCGCCGGCGGCGAAGGGTCCGGTCTGATCGTAGAGGACGCCGATCTTGATCTCCTTGCCCTGCGCGAGCACGGCGGTGGAGGTCATGAGGGCGAGGGCGAGCGTGGCGCCGGCAAGGCCTGCCGGCCTGGGTCCGATCATGGCGTTTTCTCCCTGAAGTATTGGTCGGATCGAGGTTTTTCTTTGGGCGCGACTGTGCTGGGTGACGCGCCGCGTTGTCAACGGCATTTCCGGCGGCCGCGGCTTCGGCAAGGCGGCCTGCCTGTTTTCACGTCACGACGCGCTCGATGGGGATGCCGCGCACGTCCATCTCGTAGTCGAGCACGTCGACCGGCGGCCGGCAGAAGTGCCAGGTGAGGCCGTGCTCGGCGGCGCCGCGGCGGACGATCTCGTCGGCGAGATGGGGGTGGGGATCGTAGACGGTGTAGAGCTGCGCCGCGCTGGCGTCGCGCCAGGAGAACCCGAGCAGGCCCATGCGCCGCTCCATCTCGCCGAGCACCGCGCGCGCCTTCTCGCGCAGGCCCTCGGCGCTCGTGTCGCCCGGCCGGACGACGAACTTGCCGTAGCTGCCCTTGCCCTCGGGCGCCTCGCCGCTGCCGGCGACGACGAAGGAGGGGGCAGCCGCGGCGTCCGCCACCGTGTAGCAGAAGGCGTGGAACGACGGCTCGGCCGGCTTGTGCACCTCCGGACAGACGTTCGACCGCGCCACGGGATTGCGCCTGCTCGCCGGATCGTAGACGCCCCATTCGGCGAGCGTGCCGACATAGACCTGGTTGAACGCGATGAAGCCCGCCTCCGTGAACGGCGCGGGCGAGCGCAACTCGCAGGCGCAGAACGCGGCGAGCGGCCGGCCCGCGTCCTTGATGATCGCGGCGATGCGCCGGAACCCCGCGGCCAGCGCAACCGGCTGCCGGAACCGGACGCGCTCGATGCGGTAGCCCGGCTCGGCGGCGACGCCGCCCGAGTACTGGAACACGGCGGGGATGTAGCGATAGCCGCCGGCAGCGAAGACGGAGGTGCTCAAGGGGGTGTCCTTCCCAAAGCTCTCGGGTGATTGCAGTCGTACTCTCTCCAGGCGCCCGCCATGCCCTCGTCCTGAGCCCCGAGCTCGTCGGGGGGTCGAGGTATGAATGGGCACGACGTTCCCAGCTTACCCCATCCTTCGACAAGCTCAGCGCTTGCGAATGAACGGGTCTGCGTGCGCGAGACGCAACTCCCTGGTCCCCTCCCGCAAGGGGAGGGGGACGGAAGAGCTCGATAGATTCAAAAGCTCTCAGGACAAGGATGATGGGTCAGCGACGGTGCGCGGACTCGAAAGGTGCGCACGCTCTGGGCTTGTCGAAGAATGGGTGGGCACGACGGTCCGAGCTGACCTCGTCTTTCGACAGGCTCACGACGAGGACGGCGGGCCCGTGCCGGTGCACGGCGCAGGCTTGCCCGGGCGCACGCGCAGGCCGCTCGAACAGTCCGCGATCGATGGCGCCGGCCATGCGGCAGAGCGGCGCCATGTCGCCGTCGCCGCGGCGCCGACGGCGGAAGCTACGCGCCCAGTTCGGCCCGGAGCCGCGCCGCCACGGCCGCGACGACCGCGTGCCAGTCGCCCGGCGCCTCCTGCCGGAACAGGCGCATGGTCGGGTACCACGGCGTGTCCGTGCGCTCGAGCATCCAGCGCCAGTCCGGCGCGAAGCACAGCATCGTCCATACCTTCCGCCCGAGCGCCCCGGCCAGGTGCGCCGTCATCGTGTCGACCGTGATCACCAGATCGAGGTTCATGATGATCGCCGCGGTGTCGAGCAGGGCATCGCCGCCGGTTTCGGCCTGGTCCTCGACGATCTCGATGCGATCAGCGAAGGGCACCGTCCCGATCTGCGCGGCGCCCGGCCGCTTCTGCAAGGAGACCAGCCGGACGCCGGGGATTTCGGCGAGCGGCGCCAGCGCGGCAAGCGGCAGCGAGCGGCGCCGATCGTTCTCGTTCGTCACGCTGCCCTGCCAGCATAGGCCGACCCTGAAGCCGCGGGCGCCGATGCGATCGCGCCATGCCGCGACGCGCGGCGCCGGGATCGCGATGTAGGGCGCGGGCGGCACGGTTTCCGGCGTGGTGCCGAGCATCGCCGGCACGCTCATCAGCGGCGCCCATTTGACCGGCGGGCCTTCGACCTTGATCTCCGGCCCGCCATGGACGCGGCCGATGCCGGCGACGCAGCGCAGGATCGGCGCGAGCTTCTCGCGGGTCCACAGGAACACCGGATAGCCCGATTGCCGCAGATGCCCGGCGAAGCGGGCGAACTGCAGCGCGTCGCCCATGCCCTGGTCGGTGCGCAGGACCAGCACGTATCGGCCCGGGGGCTCGCCGCTCCACGGATCGATCGCGAGCCTGACGAGGTTCCTGTTGTCCATCTTCCGGCGCGCCTCGTAGAGGCGCCATCCCTCGCTCCACTGCCCGAGCGAAAGCAGCGCCTGGCCCAGCTGGTACGCGGCGGCGGGCGCGTTTTCGGGTGAAAGCGCCAGGCAGGTCCTGAAGGCGTCGACCGCCTCGCGGACGCGGCCGGCGCTGCGCAACGCCATCGCCAGCGACAGCCACAAATCGGCCATCCGCCTCTCGACCGCGATCGCGGCCGTTGCCGCGGCGATCGCCTCGCCGTAGCGGTCCTGGTCGCGCAGGCACACGGAGAGCCAGCCGAGCATCCCGGGATCGTCGGGCCTGTCGCGCAGCGCGGCGCGGACGATCCGCTCCGCCTCCCGCGGCCGGCCGGCGTCGAGCAGCGCCCGCATGGACGCCGCGAAGGCAGCCTCCGGCCGCGAGTCCACGGGAACAGCCATCGCGTCAGCCTAGTACGGCCCCTGCACCGAAGCGAGGCCATGGCGATGCACGCGTATTCGGGATCGGCGGATATCGGGCGTCACCGCTTCATTGCGTGCCGCGCGCGGCCGGGGTGACCGATGGTGACGGATGAACACCCGGCGCATGGCCTGCGCGCGCTTGCGGGGGCGGGAACGCGGTGCGGTCGTCGCGCGGCACCATGGGCGGCATGCGCCGGCCCCGCGGCGGATCGGCGTCCGGCCTGGCGATGCGCGCCGGCTCCATCAACGCGCCATTCGACGGAGCCCGGGTCGCCTGCGCTGGCGCCGCCGCCGTGGTGACGCGTGGTGACGCATGACCGGATGCCGCCGCCGCGTCCGCGCGGCGCAGCCTGATTCCGGCGAAGCCTCGCCGACCGCCGTGCCGGCGCGCCGGCGCGAAGCCGGAAGCGGCGAGGTGCTGGCAGAAGCGCTTCCGGCTGCCCGCGTCCATGCCGGCCGCTTCGGCCCAGTCCCGCCAGCGCGCGTAGAGGTCGCCGGCGGATTCCCAGGACGCGGGTGAAGGGTCGGCCGCCGCGTCGAGCCACGCGTCGGTCACGTCCTCGACGGAAGGGCGGCGGTCGATCGCCTGCTGCACCGGGGCCGGCGGCGCCAGTCCGATGCGGCGCCAGGCCAGGCAGCCGTCGATCGCCCAGCGCAGGATCGCGGGGTATTCGCCCACGAGCCGGTCGGCGAGGTCGAGATCGCGCGGCGCGTCGTCCCATGCGCCGCGCGCTACCAGGTCGAGGAGGGGGCGCATCGAGGCGGCGGCCGCGTCGTCGCCGAGGACGCGTGCGAGCGTGGCGACGAAGAAGCTGCTCGCGGCCGCCGTGCCGGTTGCGCCGGCGGCGGCCGGGCGCCCGGTCAGCGCGCGGCCCGCAACGCGCTGGAGGAAGAACTGCAGCGCGGCATCGCCGGCGGTCGCGCGGTCGAGCCAGGCGCACCACAGCGGACAGGGCGTGCCGGGCGCGGCCGGCGCCGCGGCGGTGAGGCGCGTCATGTAGGCGTCGGGGCGATGCGGTGTCACCTCGCCCGTGCGCGTGTCGACGATGCCGGCCGGCGTGTTGAGCAGGTCGGGATCGGCGTCGAACTGCGCGGGCGCGGCGGCGAGCCGGCAGTCGGCGCCGGCCATGCGCGCGACCTCGGCCAC
>CAZLBB010000215.1:0-5709 GCA_964557415.1 uncultured Rhodospirillaceae bacterium | reverse complement strand
CGCCGGCCGCGCGGGTCGCCGGCGACCCGGTGTGCGACGAACTGCGGCCCGCGCCGCCGTTGCCGGCGTTGAAGCCGCTGCCGGTGCCGCCGGCAGAGGCGGAAGCACCGCCACCGCCGCCGCCGGCGAACTGGGCGCCGGCGCCACCGTTGGCACCGAAGCCGGCGCCCGTATCGGAGCCTCCGCTTCCGCCCGGCGCCGGATTCTTGCCGCCGCCGCCGCCGCCGGAGCCGCCGTTGCCGCCCGCGCCATCGAAGGGGCCGCCCTTGCCGCCGCCGATCGCGGTCATGCCGTCGAAGCTGCTGTCACCGCCCGGCTGGTTGGCTGTTCCGCCGAGGCCGACGACGATCGGATACGCCTTCGGGACGACGGCATGGCCGGTGCCTTCCAGATAGTCGCCGGCGCCACCGCCGCCGCCGTAGGTATGGCCGCCGCCGCCACCACCGCCGATCACGAGGTAGTCGACTGTGGGCGGCGGCGCCAGCCCGATACGCTGCGGCCTCGGAAACGGGAGCGTCATCGCCGATCACGCCATGCGCTTGACGGTCAGGTGCGACCCCGCAGTCCCGACCGAGACGTAGCAGCGGAAGGCGTGCGTGTCCGATGTGTCGAAAACATCGCCGTCAACCTTGGTGAAGCCACTGGTGGTGATCACGCCGGCGCCGCCGTTGTTCGCGATGTCGAGCGTCAGCGACCCGTGCCCGGTCGGCGGCGCCAGCGTGAACGCGCCGCCGTTGACGCAGTGCTGAACGGCGCCGACGGTCATGTCGAGCGTGAATGTGCCCGACGACTTCGTGCCCTGGTCGATCGACGTGCAGGTGAATCCGCCGGTCAGATTCTGGCCGCCGGGCGTGGCCAACAGCGTGCCCGTCGTCGGCAGCGTGAGGCTGGTGAGCGCCGTCGCGATCAGCGTGATCCCGAAAGCCCCCGCCGTGGCGAACGCCCCTGCGGTCGTGAACGCGCCCGCCAGCGTCAGGTTGCCCGCCAGGTCGACGGTCCGGTTCGCGTCGTTCAGCTTCAGCGTGAGCGTCCGCCCCGCCGTCAGGTTCTCGGTGTTGGCGATCGACAGATCGAACGCGCCCGCCCCGCTCGAGCGGATAGCCCAGGCCTGGACCGCGGCGAAGGAACCGCCGGTGACGTTCTTGCCAGTGAGCGCCAGCGCCGCCGGCAGCGAGATTAACGGCGCGCCCGCGGCGCCGTCGCCGTTCGCCACCGCAACCTCGTTGGCGGTCCCTGCGAGCGCGCGCTTGGCGAAGGAGGCAGCCCCCGTCTGCGCCAGGAGCCCGGCCGAGGCGTCGAGCGCGACGATCGCCGCGAGCTTGGGGTCGAGCACCGTCAGCGCCGTCGCGCGCGCCGCCGTCAAGACGATGCCGATCGTCACCGCCATGCCCGCCGGGAAGGCATGGCCGCTCCCCGACGGTACACCGTTCACGACCGATCCCGCCGGCGAGCGCGTCAGTACCCCGGCCGCATAGGACGCGACACCCCACTCCCGCGACCCGCCGCCCTCGGCGACGTAGTCGAGCGTGTCGCCGTCGGAGAGCGTTGCCTCGGCGAAGGTGCGGAAGGTCGCCCCGCCGCGTACGCCGGCCAGCGGAAACGATACGACCCCGCCATTCGCCGTCACGACCTCGCGAACGGCGTCACGGAACACATGCGCCATGAGCAAACCTCTGCGCTGATGTGAGCAGCCCCGCGCCGTTCCAACGTGCGACGGTGCGGGCAACGGCGTTGATCGCGCCGGTCGGACGCGCCCGGGCACCCGAAGGGCTCGGCCGAGAAAGCGCGGCGCGCGCGCAGGCCCCCGACCGGCCGCCGATGGAAACCCATCGGCACCGCGTCACGGACATGATGCTGCAGGATGGCATGCATGGTGCGTTCGACCGCGCGGTTCGTCAAGCGTCAAGAACGATTCCGCGCGCGAACGATCGGCAACCCGTGTGCAAAACGCGATCGGGACCGCGCATGTCGCTTCGCCTCGATCGCCTGGCCTCGTCTTTCGTGCCCGGTGCGGGCGCATCGCCTGTTGCGCTATCCTGGCCCAGGGACCGGGGCGCAAGGGGCGGCCCGGGCGGGGGAAGATGCGACCGAAACGCCGGTTCCTCGACCTGCTGCCGACAGACGAGGTTCGGGCAGTTTACCGCGCATGGCTCGGCGCACGTACGGGCGCGGGCTTGCCGCGCCTCAGCGACTTCGCGCCGATCATGCTGCCGCCGCGGTTGATTCCGTGGATCCTCGTCTATCACCTCCGGCGCGACGGCGAGCTGGTCTACGGGCTCGCCGGCGACGAGCTGGTGCGCCTGTTCCACGAAAACCCGAAGGGCAAGCGCATCCTCGAATACGCGACGCCCGAGGAGCGCGCCGCGCGGGTCGCGGTGATCCTGCGCGTGATCAAGCGCGGGATGCCGGTGTGGTTCACCGCAATGCTGTTGTTCCAGGGCAAGGAGCATCGGCCGATCGGCCGGCTCTGCCTGCCGGTCGCGACCGCGGGCGGCGAAGGCATGCTGCTGCTGTATGTCGGGCTCGACGCGGCGCCCCTGCCCCGGCTGTCGCCGGCGGCGCGGATCAACTTCGACGAGCACGACCTGCACTGGTGCACGGCGGCTGACCTCGAGCCGACGCGCGGCGGCTAGCGGCGTCCGCCGGCCAGCTTCGCGGCCTCGGGACGGCGGCGCAGGCGATACATCGCCCAGGTCCCGAACAGAGGGCCGAGCGCGAGCGGCGCGAAGGCAAGGTGCCACCCCAAGGTTTCGACGAAGAACGGCATCAGGTGGATCGCGATCAGCGTCAGCAGAAAGCCGGCGCAGGTCTGCCCGGTCAGCATGGTGCCGACGAGCCCGGGCGGCGAAAGCTCGGCGACGCTCGCGGAGAACTGCGCCGAGTCGGCCACGATCGTCGCGCCCCAGACGAGGCACAACGCCCCGAGCAGCATCGGGTGCGCGCCGAACAGCGACCCCACCGTCAGCGCGCAGGCGCCGCTGATCGCCATGGCGCCGATCGTCAGCGCGGTACGGCCGTATCGGTCCGCGATCCACCCGCCGGCGAGGCAACCGGCGAAACCGCCGACGCCGATGACGATGAACGTGCCCGCCCGCGCCAGGAAGGTCGGGTCATGGCCGCCCGCGTTCGCGTCGAAGCTCGCGGCCAGGAAGATCCCGATCCAGGCCCACATCGCGTAGAGCTCCCACATGTGGCCAAGATAGCCGAGATTGGCGAGGCGGAGCGCCGGCGCGCGGAAGGCCTCGGCGAACAGGACCGGCGTGAACCGCGGCGTGGCGGTCCGGCGCGGGCCCAGCCGCACGAAGTTGACCAGCAGTCCCGACGCGGCGGCGCTGAACGAGGCGGCCGCGATCGTGAACCGCCAGTCGAGCCCGCCGAAGGCGTTGAAGAGGTGCGGCGATGCCGAGCCGACCGTGAGCGCGCCGACGAGAATCGCGACAAGGAGGCCGAGGTCCCGGTCGGCCCAGCCGCTCGCCATCTTCATGCCCACCGGGTAGACGCCGGCCATGCACATGCCGATGACGAACCGGGCGGCGTAGACGGGGAGCGTCCCGGGCTCGAGCCATAGCATCAGGCTGTTGGCGCCGGCCGCGACTAGCGCCGAGACCATGAAGAAGCGACGCGGGTCCAGCCGATCGGCCAGCCCCAGGATCGCGCTGGCGAGTGTGCCGACGACGAACCCTGCCTGCACGGCGCTGGTGAACAGCGATATCTGCTGCGACGACAGGGGATGCTCGGCGGCGATCGAGGGCACGACGGCGGTGGCCGAGAACCACGGCACGAGCGCGGCCACTTCGCACAGCGCCAACAAGCCGACGGCGACGAACTTGCCTGGAATGGGACGCTCCCGGCTGTTGAGTTGTCGGCGCCATGGTCCGCCGGCGATCGACGCGGGCGATCGTCGGCGACGCTAGTCGAATCCATCGCCGCGTCAATCCATCGGCATCCCGCGAGGTTTCTGCATCGCGGGCTGCGCATGCGCGGAGCGGCCGGAGCCGACCGCCCGGTCGACCGTGCGCCATCCCGGCGTCCCAGCGCCGGGCCTCGGCGCATCACAGCCCGTAGAACTCCGCCAACAGATCCAGCGCCAGCCGCAGCCGGTCGCGGCCCACCGTTTCCGCTTCGCGCCCCTTCATGCCCTCGCGCGCGAGATAGCCGGACGGCGTTTCGCGGTCGCAGCATACGGCGACGGCGAGCCCGGCCAGGCGATGCGGCTTGACGGCGAGCGCGCGGCGCATCTCCGCGCGCGCCTGCGCCTGCGCTTCGCCCTCGGGCATCAACAGCCGCGGATCGGGGCTGCCGCGCTGCGCCAGCAGGTTGATCGTCACGCGCGGCTCGAGCCCGGCGCGATAGATCGCGGCGCGCAGGCGGTCGCCGGCCTGCCATTGCCGCTCGTCGACGCCGCGTCGTGCGAGCCAGCGGTCGAGGATGGTCTGCGTCACCACGCGCTTGACCTTCTCGCGCACCGGGCGACCGCGGGTCTGCGCGATCGGGTGCTCGATCTCGACCGTTTCGGCCAGGTCGTGGCCGTTGTTCACCGCGACGAGCTTGCGTCTCATGCATCTTTCTCCGGAAGGGGCGCGCCATAGAGCCGCGTGCCCAGGTTGATGACGAATTGCCGCTCGAACGGATCGAGCCGCGGGTCCTCGGGGCAGACCGCGAGCAGGCGCTGCTCGCGCCAGCCCTCGCGCTTCACCTGTTCGGCGTCCCGCCGCCTGCCATTGCGCGTGAAGGGATGCATCGGCGTTACCTCGACCTGCGCCCGGCCGCTAGGCGCGGCCGACAGGCACGGTCGCCGCCGGCCCGGCCGCGGCGCCGCTCACGGCTGCGCCGATGCGCCGGTCGCACCGCCCAAAGCTACGAGCAGCGCGCGCGCCCGCCCGCACCAGCCCGGATGCACCGCCTCGACCGCGCGCGCCGCGGTACCTTCGAGCACCTCGGCTACCAGTCGCGTGGCGAGAAGCTGCGCGGCGGACGGCTGCACGGCGCCGTGGGGCACGGCGACGACCTCGATCGCGCGGGCGCGACGCGCGAGGCGCCGGACATAGCCGCGCTCCTCCAGCGCCAGCACCAGGCGATGGACGCCGCCCTTGGAGCCGAGGCCCATCGCCCGGGCCATCTCGGCGAAGCTCGGCGCCTCGCCGCTTTCGGCCGCGCGCTCGCGCAGATAGGTCAGCAGGAGATGCTGGCGGCGCGTCAGCACGGCGTCGCTCCCGCCGACCGGCGCGCGCGCAGCCGCCCGCGCAGGTCGAGCAGGAACGGATCGGTCGCGATGCGCCAGGGGAACGCGCCCATGCGGTTGAGCTTGGCCCTGATCGCCGGCACGGAGCGCTGCGGCAATTGCGGCGCGATCGCCCCGGCCCGGCAACCGGACCGGTGCAGGCGCAGGGCCAACCCCGCCTCCGCCTCGCTCCAGCCGCGTCCCGACTCCATGCTCCCCTCCGTTCGTCGCTTCCGCCTATACTAAGCATTTCTTACTAGAAATGACAAGTCTTTCTTATTCGTGACAGCGGACGTAATCCATGCTTATATGGAACCCATGAACATCGGCGAACGCATCCGCAGTTTGCGCGAACGCGCCGGGCTGTCGCAGGCGCAGCTGGGGCAGCGCGCGGGCGGCGTCAGGCCGCCGGCGGTGACGCAGTGGGAGACGGGGCAGACCATGCCCGATCCGCGCCGCCTGCCGCTGATCGCGGCGGCGCTCGGCGT
>CAZLBB010000214.1:0-5710 GCA_964557415.1 uncultured Rhodospirillaceae bacterium | reverse complement strand
GCCGGCGTGTCGGCGGCGCAGCGCCCGCCGGGGCCGTCGCCCTGTGGCGCGGCCGCGACGGCGGCGATCGACACCGACATCGGCGCCACCGCCGGCGCGGCGACGGCAGCGGGCGATACGGTCGCGCCGGGAGCGGCCAAGCCGGCCGGTGTGCCCGGCGCCGCCACGCCGGGCGCCCCGGTAGTCATCGCGGCTCCGGCCGGCGCACCGGAGACGGCGGCCGGAGCTGGGCTGCCCGGCGGCACCGCGGTCGGCGCCGTGGGCGCAGGGACGGCGGCTGCCGGCGCGTCCTCGTCGTCGCCGGCGGAGGACTCGATGTCGCCGACGCCGGCTGCGGCCGGGAGCGAGAGCGACAGCACACCCGCGGCCAGCAGCGCGCGGAAAGTGCGGCTACAGGCCGATCTGCGGAAACAGGTCATGCGCCGGCCAGTCCTTGATCGCGCGCGCGGCGGTCCACAGGTCGCGATCCACCGCGGCAAGCGATTGCATGTCGATCGACGGACGGATCGCCCAGACCATCGATATGCTCGGCGCGCGCGTCGCGAAGGTGATGATCTGCTCTTCCTTCGGACCGAACTGCAGCCGGCCGGTGTGGTACCAGATCAGCACGCCCGGCCGGAACTCGCGCACCATCATGCCGAACGAGTAGAAGGTGGTGCGCTGGGCGCTGATGTAGGCGCCCGACGGCGTGCGGAACAGCTTGTGCATCTCGGGCGAGAGGACGCGCGTGTCGTCGTCCTCGAACGCCCACCACAGCTTCAGCACCTCGCCCGGCGTCATCTGCCAGCCGGACACGCTGTCGATGAAGCGGCGATCCGGCGTGACGCTGGGCCCGCCGAGACCGAGCGGCTTGAACACCGCTTCCTGGCAATACGCCTCGTAGGGCTTTCCGCTCGCCGCCTCGACCACGAGGCCGAGGACGACGTAGCCGGCGTTTGAATAGTGGTATTCCGTGCCCGGCGCGCTATCGAGCGGACGCTTGATGATCGCCGGCAGCAGGTCCTCCTTGCGCCACTGGCGCGGATCGCGCTCGCGGTTCTTCGGGATCGGAAAGCCTTTCGTCGGGATGATCGGGTCGTCCTGCTCGTTGGAGGGAAAGCCGGCGGTGTGAAACAGCGTCTGCCGCACCGTGATGCCGGGCAGGCGCGGATCGGCGGCCGAGCCTGCCTTCTTCAGCGCATCGCCGATGTAGCGGCTGATCGGTGCGTCCAGTTCAAGCCGGCCGCGCTGCACGAGCGTGGCGACGGCAAGCCCGGTCACCGCCTTGGACAGGCTGAACACCCGGAAGCGCTCGCGCGGGTTCAAACCGCCGAAGCCGGCGAAATGCACCAGCCGGCGGCGATGCGCGAGCGCGAGGAAGCCCGACCCGCCGACCCTGGCCGCCTGGTCGGCGACGACCTTGTCGAGCGGCGCGAAGAGCGCGGCCGCCTGCTGCGCGAGGAGCCTCGCCGGCGACAATGCCAAGGCGAGCGCGCCAGCGCCCGTGAGCAGCTCGCGCCGTGTCGGAACCGAGCGCAGGGCGTCGTTCATGCAATGCGTGCTCCAGCCCGGTAGCGGCCTGCAACGGGCGGCCCATCGCCCGAAAGCGCAGCGCCTGGAACAAGGCCGCGGCGATCATCGCACTTCCGCGGTTCCAGTCAATTGCGCGCCATCGGCGATGGCGACGAGGAACCTTCCCCTGCTATTGATGGCCGCATGTGGGGATCGGCGTTGCGCAGGGCGCCCGGGCCATGACCGCCGCGGACACGGGGACGCAGCCGAAGCCGCGCAGCTGGCATCTCGATGCCGCCTTCATCCGGCGCGCGCGGCTGGTCAGCGGCTCGGTGCTGTTCACCTACGTGACCCTGCACCTGACGAACCATGCGCTGACCCTGGTCTCGCTCGACGTGGCCGAGCGGACGCTTGCGGTGCTGCGTCTGGTCTGGCGCAGCCCGCCGGGAACGATCGTGCTCTACGGCGCCTTGCTGGTGCATGCAGGGCTAGCGCTATGGGCGATCTACCAGCGGCACCGGCTGCGCATGAACGCCGGCGAATGGGCACGGCTCGTCCTGGGCCTGAGCGTCGTGCCGCTGATGACGCTGCACGTGACGGCGAACCGCGTCGGCCCGGCGGCATTCGGGGTGGAAACCGGCTACGTGTCGGTGCTGTTCGCGATCTGGATTGCGAGCCCGGGGACGGGCCTGCGCCAAGCCATCGGTTTGCTGGCCGCCTGGATCCACGGCTGCATCGGCCTGCACCTGGTCTTGCGGCTGAAGCCCTGGTACCCGCGCTGGGTCGCGCTGCTCTATGGCGCCGCGGTGCTGCTGCCGACGCTCGCGCTGCTCGGCTTCGTCGCGGCCGGACGCGAGCTCGAGCTGCTGGTCGCGGACAAGGACTGGGTGGCGCGATACGTCGCGGACCACCGGCAGCCGAGCAAGGACGAGGTCGCAGCGATCTACGGCGTCGCCGACGGTATCGTGTGGGGATTTTCCCTCTTGCTGGCAGCGACTCTCCTGGCGCGGACGATGCGCGACTTGGCAAGGCGGCGAGGCGTGGTGCGCGTGAGCTATCCCGACAAGCGGGTGGTGGAGATCCAGCCGGGCGTCAGCATCCTGGACGCGAGCCGCCAGGCGGGCATTCCGCACGCCGAGGTCTGCGGCGGCCGCGGCCGCTGCTCGACCTGCCGCGTGCGCGTGGGCATGGGGCTCGAAGCCCTGCCGGCTGCGAGCGAGGCCGAGCGCAAGGTGCTGGACCGCATCGCCGCCGCACCGAATGTGCGTCTGGCCTGCCAGACGCGCCCGACCGCCGATGTCGCGGTGCTGCCGCTGCTGCCGCCGACCGCGACGGCGCGCGACGGCTTCGCCCGCGGGCCGCATGTCCAGGGCCAGGAGCGCGAGATCGCGATCCTGTTCGCGGACCTGCGCGCCTTCACCGCCATGGCCGAGCGCAAGCTGCCCTACGACGTCGTGTTCCTGCTCAACCGCTATTTCGCGTCCATGGGCCGCGCCATCGAGCAGTCCGGCGGACGCGTCGACAAGTTCATCGGCGACGGGGTGATGGCGCTGTTCGGCATCGAGCGCGGGCCTGCCGAGGGCTGCCGGCAGGCATTGGCTGCGGCCAGCGCGATGGCGCGGCAGCTGGATGGGCTCAACGCGACGCTGGCGCACGATCTCGATCAGCCGCTGCGGATCGGCATCGGCATCCATGTCGGCCCGGCCATCGTCGGCGAGATGGGCTACGGCAGCGCCACCACCATCACCGCCATCGGCGATGCGGTGAACACCGCCAGCCGGCTGGAATCCCTGACCAAGGACTACAATTGCCAGCTCGTGCTGTCCGAGGCCGTGGCCGAGCGCGCCGGCGTCGCGCTGCCGGGCTTCGCGCGCCACGAGATCGTGGTACGCGGCCGCGAGGAGAAGATGGCGATCCGCGTCGTGCCCTCGGCGAAGGACCTGCCGGTCGGCGCTGCCGCTAGCTGAGCCCCTTCGACTTCTTGTAGGCGGCAACCGCCTTCTCCAGGTCCTTGCGCTCGGAGCAGCCGCCGCACAGCTCGCCGAGCTTCTTCAGCTGCTCCTCGGCCTTCGGCAGGTTGTCGGTCATCAGGTACAGTTCGCCCAGGTACTCGTGCGCGCCCTTGTGCTTGGGGTCGAGTTCGAGTGCGCGGGTGTAGGACTTCAGCGCCGCCTCGTACTGCCCGGTCTTGCGCTGGCTGTAGCCCAGATAGTTCCAGGCATCGGCCTTGCGCGGGTCCTTCTGCACCGCCTTTTCCAGGAGCTGGATGGCATCCTTGTATTTCTCGCTCCTCACCGCCTTGACGCCCTTGTCGTAGTCGCTGCCGCCCGCGGTCTGCTCGTCCAGCGATGCGGCGGCGTGCGCCGGCGCTGCGGGGGCGGCGAGCGCAAGGGCCAGAACGACCGCGAGGGTGGCAAACAGGGTCTTGGTGGCCGACATGAAGTCACTCCTTACTTGGGGTCGTCGCTCGGGGGATTCCCGAGCCATTGTACGTGGACGCCGGGACGAGCCGATTATTCCTCCGCGGCCGCGTCGGGCGACCGTTGCGCCAGGGCTTCGGCGATCGCCGCGACCAGTTCCGGGGATTCCGGTGCCACGGATGACGGGAAGGCGCCAGCGAGCGCGCCGTCGGGGCCGATCAAATACTTGTGAAAATTCCAGCGCGGCTGGCCCGCCTCGCCCAGCTCCGCGGCGATCCAGCGGTAGAAGGGATGCGCCTGGCCGCCGATCACCGCCTGCTTGGAGCTCATCGGGAAGTCGACGCCGTAGCGTTGCGAACAGAACCGGCCGATCGCCGCCTCGTCGCCCGGCTCCTGGGCGCCGAAATCGTTCGACGGCACGCCGAACACGACGAGGCCGCGCCCGCGCTGGGCGCGCCACAGCTTTTGCAGCCCGGCGTATTGCGGCGTGTAGCCGCATTCCGACGCGGTGTTGACCACCAGCACCGCCTTGCCCTTGTAGCGCGACAGCGGCAGCGGGGAGCCGTCGAGCGCGGTGAAGCAGAAGTCGTGGGCGGAGGTCATCGCTCGTTCCTTGCGCGTTGCGCCGGCGCGATGATAGCGCGGATCAGCGCCAGCGCAGCAAGCGGCGCTCGAGCCGGCCGAGCACGAAGCCGATCACCAGGCCGAGCGCCGACAGCACGACGACGCCGGCGAGCAGCTGGTCGGTCTGCATCAGGCTGCCGGCCAGGAGCACCAGCGCGCCGATGCCGGTCTGCGCGTTGATCATCTCGGCCGCGACCACAAGGATCAGCGCGATCGAGGCCGAGATGCGGAAGCCCGAGAGGATGCCGGGCAAGGCGCCGGGCAGCACGACCTTGCGCACGATGTCGGCGGAAGGCAGGCCGAAGCTCTGCGCCATGCGGATCAGGCTCTTCGGCACGTTGTCGACGGCGCCGAAGGCGGCGATGGCGGTGGGGAAGAACACGCCGAGCGCGATGGTGGCGACCTTGGACGGCTCGCCGATGCCGAACCAGAGGATGAACAGCGGCAGCAGCGCGATCTTCGGGATCGGGAACAGCGCCGAGACCAGCGGCAGGCCGATCGAGCGCGCCAGGCCGAACAGGCCGATGGCGAAGCCTACGCCCAAGCCGGCCGCGGTGCCGAATGCCCAGCCCAAGATGATGCGCCTGAGCGAGGCGGCGATGTGCAGGAACAGCTCGCCGGTCGCGGCCATCGCATAGAGCGATGCGGCGATCGCCAGGGGGCTCGGCAGGAAGAGCGCGTTGACGAGCTTGAGCGACGCGGCGGCCTGCCAGGCGGCGATGAGGACGGCAAAGGCGACGAGCGCCGCGCCGCGGTGCAGGCGCGGGGCGAAGCCGCCGCCGCGGAACGGGACCGGGCGCCCCGCGGCCGGAGAAGCTGTCGCGTCAGGCGGCATCGGCCGCGATCTCGCGGTCGGCCGAGGCGGCCTCGTCGCGGATCGTGCGCCAGAGCCGCTCGTGCAGCCCCGCGAGCGCGGCGATGCTGCGGGCGCCGCGCGGCACGTCGACCGTCACGATCTCGCGGATGCGGCCGGGACGGCGCGACAGCACGACGACGCGGTCGGCGAGGCGGAGCGCCTCGTCGAGATTGTGCGTGACGTAGACGGCGGTGATCCGGCGCCGCGCCCACAGGCGCTCGAAATCCTCCATCAGCAGGTCGCGCGTCTGCGCGTCGAGGGCGGAGAGCGGCTCGTCGAGCAGCAGCACCGCCGGCCGGTTGACGAGCGCCCGCGCCAG
>CAZLBB010000213.1:0-5942 GCA_964557415.1 uncultured Rhodospirillaceae bacterium | reverse complement strand
CGCGGCCGATCCCGCCCATGACGTCGAGCAGATTCTGATCCTAAAGCTGTTCTGGATGCCGAGGCGCGGGTCATCGGCGCCTGCCATGCGGGCTGGCGCGGCGCCTTCGCCGGTGTCGCCGAGGCGACGGTCGAGGCGATGTGCCGGCTGGGCGCGGCGCGCGAGCGCATCGCGGCCGCGATCGGGCCGTGCATCGCGCAGCGTTCCTACGAGGTCGGGCCGGAGTTCCCGCGCCCGTTCCTGGAGCAGGACGAAGCCAACGCCGACCTGTTCGCGCCGCCCGGCCACTCGGCCGGCACGCGGCCAGGGCACCTGCTGTTCGATCTTGCCGGCTATGTCGCGCGCCGGCTCGCGCGCGTCGGCATCGACGCGGTCGGCGCGGTGCCGTGCGACACCTGCCGCGAGGAGGAGCGTTTCTTCAGCTATCGTCGCGCCACGTTGCGCGGCGAGACGGACTATGGGCGCAATCTTTCGGCGATCGCGCTCGAGCAGTGAGGGGTAAGACCGGGGGATGGCCGTCCATTTCAGCGAACAGGAACTGGCGGAGCGCCGCGCGAAGGCCTGCAAGGCGATGGCGGCGCAGGGCCTGGACGGCATGATGATGTTCCGCCAGGAAAGCATGTACTACCTGACCGGCTATGACACGTTCGGCTATGTCTTCTTCCAATGCCTGTATCTCGGCGCCGACGGCAGGATGTTCCTGCTCACGCGCGTGCCCGACCTGCGCCAGGCGCGCCATACCTCGGTGATCAGGGACATCCGCATCTGGGTCGACCGCGAAGGCGCCACGCCCGCCGAGGACCTGCGCGCGGTGCTCGACGAATACCAGTGCAAGGGCAAGCGCCTGGGCGTCGAGTACGAGGCCTATGGCCTGACGGCACGCAACGGCAAGCGACTGGAAGCGGCGCTGGCCGGCTTCTGCTCGCTGGTCGACGCGTCGGAACTGGTCAACAAGCTGCGCGTGGTGAAGAGCCCGGCCGAGCTGGTCTACGTGCGCACGGCGGCGGAGCTCGCCGACGCGGCGCTGGCGGAGGCCAACCGACTCGCCAAGCCTGGTGCATTCGAAGGCGACATCCTGGCGGCGATGCACGGCGCCGTGTTCCGCGGCGGCGGCGACGATCCCGGCAACGAGTACATCATCGGCTCGGGCAAGGACGCGCTGCTCTGCCGCTACTTCTCGGGCCGGCGGCACCTCGACAGCCAGGACCAGCTGATGCTCGAGTTCGCCGGCGTGTACCGGCACTACCATGCCTGCCTGATGCGCACGATCCTGATCGGCAGGCCGGATCCGCGCCAGGTCGCGATGCACAAATGCGCGCTGGAGGCGATGCAGGCCTGCCAGGAGGCGCTGAAGCCGGGCCGGCCGATCGGCGAGGTGTTCGACGCCTATGCCCGGGTGTGGGATGCCGGGGGCTACCGCCAGTACCGGTTCAACGCCTGCGGCTACAGCCTGGGCACCACCTTCGCGCCGAACTGGATGGACTGGCCGATGCTGTATCATGGCAACCCGGTCCTGGCGGAACCCGGCATGGTGTTCTTCCTGCACATGATCGCGGTGGACAGCGACAACAACCTGGCGATGGCGCCGGGCTACACGGTCGAGGTGACGGCGGACGGCTGCCGGCCGCTGTCGAAGATGCCACTCGACCTGGTGGTGAACTGAGGGACGGAACGAAGACAGGGGGCGCGGCCTTGCCGCATCTTTTCTTGTTGATGGCGTTCGCGCTGCTCGGCCTGGTGGTGGGCTGTGCCATTGCCTGACCGCAGCCTGGCGGCGCGCACGCTCGTCGCCCTGGCGCTCCTGGCGCCCCTGGCGCTTGCCGGCTGCGGCGAGCCGCCGCGCCCGTTCGCCCACACGGGCGAGGTCGACAGCCCCCTGCTCAAGCTCGCCGATCCCGCCGGCATCGCGCTGATGCGGCTGGAGGACTTTCCCGCCACCGGCCAGAAGCGCTTCCAGGAGGCGCTGATGGACCAGCTGCATCGCGCCGAGGTGCCGGCGACGGTCGGCGCCGGCAATGCGCAGAGCTACCGCCTGGTCGGCCAGGCGATCGATCGCCCGGCCGAGGGCGGCCGGGAGGTGCTGATCCACTGGCGCATGACCGACGCCGCCGGCCAGGCGCGCGGCAACCACGTCGTGCGCCGCGTGGTCGACGAGCAGGCCTGGGCGTCGGGCGATCCCGCGCTGATGCGCGAGCTGGCACGCGGCTCGACCGCCGGGATCCTGTCGCTGTTGCCCGACCGCAACCAGGCCCTCGCCCAGGCGCCGCCGCAGCGGCGCGGCGCGGAGCAGCCGAGCAGCATCGTGCCGCCGATGGGCACGCGCCTCGCGGCGACGCCGCGCCCGCCGCAGCGACCGCAGGTCGCACAGGCGACACCCCGCCCCGCCCCGGCCGGGCAGACCCCGACCGGCCCGACCGTTGCCGAGCGCAAGGATGGCGCGGGCAAGGATGCCGGGCCCGGACAGCCCCCGGTGGCGCTCCGGCCGATCGAAGGCGCGCCCGGCGACGGCGACGAGTCGCTGCGCAAGGCGATGCAGTACTTCCTCGGCCGCCAGTCCATCAACGTGGTCAGCGAATACGATGCGCCGGCAGCGATCGTCGCGGGCGAGGTATTCGTCCGTGCGGTCGGCACCAAGCAGCAGGACGTGCGCGTGGATTGGACCGTCTACGCGCCCGATGGCCGCCGCCTAGGCACGGTCGGCCAGTCCAACCGCATCCCCGCCGGCCAGCTCGACGGGAAGTGGGGCGACATCGCCTACGCCGTCGCCGAGGGTGCCGTGCAGGGCCTCAACGAGCTGTTCGAGCAGATCGAGGGCTTCGGGCCGCAGACGCAGCAGAAGAAGAAGTGACGCATTTGCCTCGCGAAGAGGGCCCGCCAGCGCACCTTGACGCCGGTGTGGATCGGGGGTGCCGCGCCGGAACCGGAGCTCGCCTCGCGGCCATGCTGGTTCTCGCCTTCTCCGTCGCCGGCTGCGGCGCGGTGAACCTGGACCGCCTGTTCGGAGACGGAAAATCGAAGCAGCGGACGGCGGTGCGCCCGGAGCAGCCGCAGCCCGGCATCCTGATCGGCACGGTCGAGGGCGACGGCACGATTTCCGGCGCCAATGTCCGGGTCGAACTCTACGAGATCACCGGCCAGGAGCCGGCCGCGGTGCTCGCCCGGACGCAGCCGATCCTGGTGGCGCGCTCGGGCCGCGACGGACGCTATACGTTCAACCTGGGCGGGCTTGCACGCGCTCCCCGGGGCCAGACCAAGACGTGGCTGGTGCGCGCGGGCGGCGCGGCCGCCGACGACCCGAACGCACCGGATGCGACGATCACCTTCGCCAGCGGTGCGGCGGGCGGCCGCCTCCCGCCGCTCTACCTGTGGGACGGGCAGTCGCACGTCGCTACCGGCGACGAGCAGGTGACCTTCCGCTTCGCGCCCTTGCCGGGCGGGCGGCGCGTCGATCCGACCGTCTATGGCGTGGAGCTGGCCGGCGAGAACGGGGCGGGCGGATTCGTGCCGCCGGTCGGCGGCGCGCCCGAAGTGGCATTGCCGCGTCTGGTGCTGCAGGAGCTGGCGTGGACCTATCGACCGCTCGCGGCGCTCGACCACAACCAGGCCGACGGCACGGTGTTCCATGGCATCTATCGCGGCGCGGCGCGCCGCATCCAGGGCGTCAATCCGCCGCCGATCAGCCGCGAGCGCAACGCCCGGCTCGTGCCGCCGGGCCTGGGATTCCGCGCGTTGACCGACGGCAAGCCCGCCAACGTGCTGCCGCATGTCATGCCGCCGGGCGGCCGGGTCGAGATCGACCTGGGCACGGCAACGGAGGTCGCGCGCATCTACCTGTTCGGCCTGCAACTCGCCGGCGACGACCAGATCACGGCCCATTTGAGCGGCAGTCCCAACCAGCCCGGGCCGGCCGTGGTACAGGTTTCCGCCCGCGATGCCTTCGAGATCCGGCTGCCGCCCGGGGCGCGCGGCCGCCACCTGTTCGTCCGCTTCGCCGGGCAGCTGACCGCGCTCGGCGAGGTCGTCGCCTACGGCCCCCAGGACCAGAAATGGGAGGCGGCACGGCCGATCGCGCCCTTCAACACCCAGGTGCAGAGCGTGCCCGTTAACTAAGCGACTGAAGGACCGATTCCGCGGCCTGCCCCGTGCTTCCGGCGCAGTTTACACCGCGGCGGCGAGTTGATAGGTTCCGCCCGCCTTTCCGGGGCGTCAGGCGGCATTTCGTTACTCCAGCGGGTCCGTTTAAGGACGGCGGCATGAAAATCCTCGCCGGCAACAGCAATCGTCCATTGGCCGAAGCGATTGCGGCCTACCTCAACGTGCCCTTGACCAAGGCCGCCATCAGGCGGTTCGCGGACATGGAGATCTTCGTCGAGGTGCTGGAGAACGTGCGCGGCGAGGACGTGTTCGTGGTCCAGTCGACCTCGTTCCCGGCCAACGACAACCTGATGGAGCTCCTGATCTGCGTCGACGCGCTGAAGCGCGGCTCGGCGCGGCGCATCACGGCGGTGATTCCCTACTACGGCTATGCGCGGCAGGACCGCAAGACCGGCCCGCGCACGCCGATCTCGGCCAAGCTGGTGGCCAACCTGCTGACCGCAGCCGGCGCCGACCGCGTGCTGACTCTCGACCTGCACGCGACGCAGATCCAAGGCTTCTTCGACGTGCCGACCGACAACCTGTTCTCGGCGCCGGTGTTCACCAAGGACATCATCGCCAGCTTCCCCGGCGAGAAGCCGATCATCGTGTCGCCCGATGTCGGCGGCGTGCTGCGCGCCCGCGCCGTCGCGCGACGGCTCGACGTCGACCTGGCGATCATCGACAAGCGCCGCGAGCGCGCCGGCGTGTCCGAGGTCATGAACGTCATCGGCGACGTCGATCGCCGGCACTGCATCCTGGTGGACGATATCGTCGACTCCGCCGGCACGCTGTGCAACGCCGCGGTCGCGCTGAAGGAGCACGGCGCCAAGTCGGTCGCCGCCTATGTCACGCACGGCGTGCTGACCGGCGGCGCGGTGGCGCGGGTCAAGGCCTCGCCGCTCGAGGCGCTGGTCACGACCGACAGCATCCCGGCGACCGAGGAGATGAAGGGCGCCAACAACCTGCGGCAGATCACCATCGCACCGCTCCTGGCCGAGGCGATCCACCGCATCAGCGAGGAAAGGTCGGTCTCGAGCCTGTTCGACTGACCCTTTTGGAATTCCGCCCGGTCGACGCCGAAGACCGGATCGGACCAACAGGACGGCGGCACCCCTGGAGGCCGCGTCCGCTTCGGCACGAAAGAGCACGAGGAGTTCGAGAACCATGGCTGCTGAAGTCGTCACCATCGCCGCCGAGGCGCGCGAGTGGGCAGGAAAGGGGCCCTCCCGCAGCACGCGCCGCGCCGGCCGCGTCCCCGCCGTGATCTACGGCAACAAGGAACCCGCCCTGATGATCTCCGTCGATCCGAAGGAGATCGGCCGCGAGGTCGCCCGCCGCGGATTCTTCGCGCGGCTGCTGGACATCAAGGTCAACGGCGGCACCCATCGCGTGCTGCCACGCGACGTCCAGTTCGACCCGGTGACCGACAAGCCGGTGCACCTCGACTTCCTGCGCGTTGGCAAGGACACGCGCATCCGCGTCGAGGTGCCGATGCAGTTCATCAACGACGACAAGAGTCCGGGCCTCAAGCGCGGCGGCGTGCTCAACATCGTGCGTCGCACGATCGAGCTCTATTGCTCGGTCGCCAATATTCCCGAGAAGCTGGTCGCCGACCTCGACGGGCTCGACATCGGCGACAGCGTGCACATCAGCGCGGTCAAGCTGCCCGAGGGCGTTAAGCCGACCATCACCGGCCGCGATTTCACCATCGCCTCGATCGCCGTCCCGAGCGCGGCCAAGGCGGCGGCGGAAGAAGCGCGCGCGGCGGCCGAGGCCGCGGCGGCGGCGGGCGCCCCGGCCGAGGG
>CAZLBB010000212.1:0-5952 GCA_964557415.1 uncultured Rhodospirillaceae bacterium | reverse complement strand
GCCGCGCGCTCGGCGCGGCCGAGGGCCTGCTCGCCGCGGCCAGGCAGGCGCTGCTCGCGAGGGTCGCGCCCGGCGGCCGGCTCGACGGCGCGGCGCTGGAGCGCGAGCAGTTCGCGGCGCACGCCTATGCGTGGCTCGCGACCTATGTCGAGGCGCTGCGGCAGATGCTGGACTGGGCCGGGCGCCTGGAGCGCGGCGGCAGGCTGGGCGCGCTCGAAGCGATGATGCTCGAGGCCGCCTTCGTCGAATACCTGGCGCAGATCGAGGGCGGCATCGCGCTGTCGCAGGTCGAGGTGGCGCGGCCGCGCGACATCGGCATCGGCGACGAGGCGCTGGCGGCGTTCCGCGCGCACGACGCGGTGCGCAAGCTCGCCGCGACCGACGCGGCGGCGTTGCGCCAGCGCATCGCCCTGCTGATCGCGGCGCTGCCGGAGGGTGCGGAGTTCGGCGATCCCGGCCTCGACGACGATTCGCTCGTCATGATCCGCGACCAGTTCCGCCGCTTCGGCGCGGAGAACGTCACGCCCTTCGCGCCGGACTGGCACCGGAAGGACGAGCTGATCCCGCTGGCGGTGGTCGAGGCCTTGGGCGCGCTCGGCGTGTTCGGCCTCACCGTGCCCGAGGCGCATGGCGGGCTCGGCCTCGGCAAGACCGCGATGTGCGTGGTGACGGAGGAGCTGAGCCGCGCCTATATCGGCGTCGGCTCGCTCGGCACGCGCTCGGAGATCGCGGCCGAGCTGATCCGGCTCGGCGGCACCGACGGACAGAAGGAGAAATACCTGCCGCGCATCGCCTCGGGCGCGATCCTGCCGACGGCGGTGTTCACCGAGCCCAATACCGGCTCCGACCTCGGGTCCTTGCGCACGCGCGCCGTCCGTGATGGCGGCGTCTACCGCATCACCGGCAACAAGACCTGGATCACGCATGCGGCGCGCGCCGACCTGATGACGCTGCTGGCCCGGACGAACCCGGACGAGCCGGGCTGGAAGGGCCTGTCGATGTTCCTGGCGGAGAAGCCGCGCGGCACCGATGCCGACCCGTTTCCGGCGAAGGGCATGAGCGGCGGCGAGATCCGCGTGCTGGGATATCGCGGCATGAAGGAATACGAGATCGGCTTCGACGGGTTCGAGGTGCCGGCCGCGGGCCTGCTCGGCGGCGTCGAGGGCCAGGGCTTCAAGCAGCTGATGGCGACCTTCGAATCGGCGCGCATCCAGACGGCGGCGCGCGCCGTCGGCGTCGCCGTCAACGCGCTCGAGCTCGGCCTCGCCTATGCCCGGCAGCGCGAGCAGTTCGGCAGGAAGATCGTCGAGTTCCCGCGCGTCGGGGGAAAGCTCGCCTGGATGGCGGTCGAGACCATGGTCGCGCGCCAGCTCTCCTACTTCGCCGCGCGGCAGAAGGACCGGGACCGGCGCTGCGACATCGAGGCCGGCATGGCCAAGCTGCTCGCCGCCCGCGTCGCCTGGGCCAACGCCGACAACGCGCTGCAGATCCACGGCGGCAACGGCTACGCCGAGGAGTATCCGATCAGCCGCGTATTGTGCGATGCGCGCATCCTCAACATCTTCGAGGGCGCCGCCGAGATCCAGGCCGGCGTCGTCGCGCGCGGGCTGCTGGGCGGGCGGAACTAGACCGCAGTTTCGCCAACGGCGAATCGACGCGCGGCGCAGCCGCGTGACAGTTGTCTTCCTCCTTGCTTCCTTCGTGGCCTTCCTTCGGGCCTTCGTGCCCTTCGTGTTCGATCCGAAAAGGATCAACCACGAAGACACGAAGGACACGAAGGGAAGAAAGGGAAGGTCAACTTCCCTGCGGCCATCGGCCGCCTGGTCGCTTCCGGCAGTCGTTTCGCGATCGCTACGTCCGCCCGTGATAGGCCTCGATGCGGTAGCCGTCAGGGTCGACGACGAAGGCGGCGTAGTAGCTGCCGCTGTATTCCTGGCGGATGCCGGGCCTGCCGTTGTCCTTGCCGCCGGCCGCCATCGCCGCCTTGTGGAAGGCGTCGACGCTCTTCGGGTCGGGGGCGGCGAAGCAGACATGCAGGCCCGAGGCGCTGTCGGCCGGCACGGGCTTGTCGGTCTTGAGCAGCCAGAGCGCCGCCATGGTGCCGTCGCGGCCGTAGCCGAGCGAGGCGTCGTCGGTCGAGGTGCGCCTGTAGCCGAGCGGCTGCATCACCGCGTCGTAGAACTTCTGCGCGCGCGCGATGTCGCTGACGCCGATGGAGACGTGGTCGATCATGGCTTCCTCCTAACCGTCAACCAGGTTAGTCACCATGACGAAACGACCGCGCCTTGTCAACCGCCTTCCCGGTTAGTATTGGGGAGGCATGGGCAGCAACGTCCGCGCCGACCGCGCCGATCTGTGCCTGGAATTCGTCAACACGAAGTTCTGGCGCGGCCGGGAACCCGTCACCGAGACGCTGAAGAGGCCCGACGACCTGCTGGGCTGGTGCGGCAGCAACGGCGCTGTCGACGCCGCGGCGGCCAGGCGCCTCGGCGCGCTGTGGAAGCGCCGGCCCGAGGAGGCGGCGCGCGTGTTCGGGCAGGCGGTGGCGCTGCGCGAATCGCTGTTCCCGCTGTTCGCCGCCATCGCCGCCGGGGCCGAGCCGGCGCCGGGCGACCTCGCCCAGCTCAACCGCTGGCTGGAGCAGGCGCCGCAGCGCAAGCGCCTCAAGCGCCTGGGCGGCGCCTATGCCTGGCAGCTCGACGCGCTGCCGCGCGCGGCGCCCGCGCTGCTCGCCGCGGTGCTGTGGTCGGCCGGCGACCTGGTCGCCGGCACGACGCGGCGCGACCGCGTGCGGATCTGCGCCAACCCGGTCTGCCGCTGGCTGTTCCTCGATGACAGCAAGAGCGGCACGCGGCGCTGGTGCTCGATGAGCGCCTGCGGCAACCGCGCCAAGGCGCACCGGCACTACCTGAAGCAGAAGGGGGGCGGCTAGAAGTCGCTGACCCGGCCGTTGCGCTCCCAGTCGCCGTAGCGGGTCGGCTCGGGGCCGGCGGGGCCGCCGATTTCCGGCACCTTTTTCGGCGCGGGCTTCGCCTGGTCCGGCTTCGCCGCCGGCGCGGGCGGCGGCGCCTTGTCCTTGGGCTCGCTCATGCGCCGATCATAGGGCTGCGGCGCGTCCGCATGAAAATCATTTAATCCGCCCGGAAAACCGGCCGCGCTCCGAGGGTTGGCGGCCGGGCGGCGGCGGCTAAGCGATTGAGCATATTGACGGAAGCGGGGTTTGCCCCATCTATCGGGGCGAGATCCGGCGGGTGCCGGAGACAAAGACGTGGGACCTGAGCCATGAACTACCTGAAGACCGGCATGCTCCTGGCGGCCCTGACCGCCTTCTTCCTGGCGGTCGGCTTCATGATCGGCGGCCAGAGCGGCATGATGATCGCGCTGGTGGTCGCGGCGGCCATGAACCTGTTCGCCTACTGGAACGCGGACAAGATGGTCCTTTCCATGTACGGCGCGCAGGAGGTCGACGCGCACAGCGCGCCCGAGTTCTATTCGATCGTGGCGGAGCTGGCCGAGCGCGCCCAGATGCCGATGCCCAAGGTGTTCGTCATCGACGATGCGCAGCCGAACGCCTTCGCGACCGGCCGCAATCCCGAGAACGCCTCGGTCGCGGCGACCGCGGGCCTGCTGCGCATGCTCAACCGCGAGGAGATCGCCGGGGTGATGGCGCACGAGCTGGCGCATGTGCGCAACCGCGACACGCTGATCATGACCATCACCGCGACGATCGCCGGCGCCATCGGCATGCTGGCCAACTTCGCCATGTTCATGGGCCATTCGAGCAACGACGGCGAGCGCAGCAACCCGCTCGGCATGATCGGCGGCCTGGTCATGATGATCGCGGCGCCGCTGCTGGCCGCGCTGGTGCAGATGGCGATCAGCCGCACGCGCGAATACTCGGCCGACCGCATCGGCGCGCAGATCTGCGGCAACCCGGCGGCGCTGGCCTCGGCGCTGGCCAAGATCCAGAACTACGCGCAGCAGATCCCGAACCAGCACGCCGAGCAGAACCCGGCCACGGCGCACCTGTTCATCATCAACCCGCTGTCGGGCGCGGGCATGGACAACCTGTTCTCGACCCATCCGAACGTCGAGAACCGCGTCGCCGCCCTGATGCAGCTCGCCGGCGAGATGCGCACGCGCGGCTTCACGCCCGACGTCGCGGTCGCGCCCCCGACCGCCGGCGCGCATCCGCACGACGCGACCGTGCGCGGCTGGCGCCGCGGCTCGGTGCCGGCGAGCGGCGGCCGCTTCACCCGCCGCCCGTGGGGCTGAAATCAGGCGGGTTGATGGCTCCCGCCAAGCCCGTCCGTTCCGATCATCGAGCCGACAGCGGCGCCGCCGACCAGGGCCTTTCGGCCCGCTCGGCGGCGCTCGACATCGTCGCGGGCGTGCTCCGGCGCGGGCGGGAGATGGACGACGAGCGTGCCGACCTCGCGGCGCTGGGCCAGCGCGACCGCGCCTTCGCCCGTTCCATCGTCGCCGCGACCCTGCGCCGGACCGGGCAGATCGACGCGCTGATCGCGCAGTGCATCGAGCGGCCGATCCCGGCGCGCGACGCCGTCGCGCACGACGTGCTGCGCATCGGCACCGCGCAGCTCCTGTTCGTCGGCGTGCCGGCGCATGCGGCGGTCGCCACGGCGGTGGCGCTGGTGCGCGCGCGCGGCAAGCCGCGGATGACCGGCCTCGTCAACGCCGTGCTGCGCCGCCTGGCGCAGCAGGGCGAGGCGATGGCCCGGGTGCAGGACGCGGAGCGGCTCAACACGCCGGACTGGCTGTGGCAGGCCTGGTCGGCGGCCTATGGCGAGGCGACGGCGCGTGCCATCGCCGGCGTGCACCTGAACGAGCCGCCGCTCGATCTTTCGGTAAAGGAGGACGCCGCGGGCTGGGCCGAGCGACTCGGCGCCGACCTGCTGCCGACCGGCGGCCTGCGCCGGCATGGCGGCGGCGCCGTGTCCGAGCTGCCGGGCTTCGCCGAGGGCGCGTGGTGGGTGCAGGACGCCGCCGCGAGCCTGCCGGCGAGGCTGCTGGGCGAGGTGCGCGGCCGCGAGGTCGTCGATCTCTGCGCCGCGCCGGGCGGCAAGACCATGCAGCTCGCCGCCGCCGGCGCCGCGGTCACGGCGGTCGACCTCTCGCCCAGGCGCCTCGAGCGCACGCGCGAGAACCTGCAGCGGGTCGGGCTTTCCGCCGCGCTGGTCGGCGCCGATGCCGCGTCGTGGCGGCCGGCGCGGCCCGCTTCGCTGGTGCTGCTCGACGCGCCCTGCACCGCGACCGGCACGATCCGCCGTCATCCCGACGTCCAGCGCCTGAAGAAGCGGGCGGACGTCGAACGCCTGACGCAGACGCAGGACCGCCTGCTCGCCAACGCCGCGGCGATGCTGGGCGCCGGCGGCACGCTGGTCTACGCGGTGTGCTCGCTGCAGCCCGAGGAAGGGCCCGCGCGTGTCGCCGCGCTTCTCGCGCGCGAGCCCGGCTTGCGCCGCGTGGCGGTGACGCAAGACGAGATCGGCGGCCTCGCCGAGGCGATCACGCCCGAAGGCGACCTGCGCACGCTGCCCTGCCACCGGGCCGAGCGCGGCGGCATGGACGGGTTCTACGCGGCGCGGCTGCGGAAGACGGGCTGAGCGTCGTTTCCTATCGGATCTTCGCGTAGTTCAGCGTGCAGTCGCGGTCGCCGTGCCGGCCCTTGGCCGTGAAGCGGCCGTCCTCGACCTTGCCCTGCAGCTCGATCACGTAGGAGCGGCCGCTGCCGCCGTCGACGCCGTTCCCCTGGATCGTGATGGTGCCGTCGGCGGCGACGGAGCCGGTGAATTCCTCGCTGGTGCCGCGGTTGTTGCTGAACCTGCCGCTGAGCTTGCCGCCGGAAACGGTGAACACGCGGCCGGGCGAATCGAAGCCGGGCTGCCCGCCGCGGCTGGAGGCGCCGCAGGCATAGGAGCCCTGCCACACGCC
>CAZLBB010000211.1:0-6003 GCA_964557415.1 uncultured Rhodospirillaceae bacterium | reverse complement strand
TCTGCAGGTCGTCGTCGCGCCTGAGGCGCGGCCCGCCGTCGCCGTCGCCGCCGAGCAGCGCGGCGCCGGCGCCGGCGAGCACCGCCAGGGTGGGGCGCATGCCGCGGCCCAGCGCGACGATGTCGGCCACGACATCCGGCACGACCGTGGACACGTGGACGTCGCCCTGCGTGCGCGCGGCGATCTCGACCGTACGCGCGCCCGCAGTGTGGTGGCGATCCGCCTCATCGCGGATCGCCGCGACGGGGCGAATCGCCGCGATCGCGCTGCTTCGACGCAGTACCGCGCGCGAACCCCAGACCGCGCGCGTCCAGCCCAGCCCCTGCTCCAGGAGGCCGGGCTGACGCGTCATGACCATGACGTGGCGCCAGCTCGGCGCCGGCGCGGCGTCGATCACCGCCGCCAAGTTGCGGCGCTGGCCGATCAGCTCCGCCGCCGTGCGCCATAGCAGCGGCCCCGACCCGCCCAGCGCGATGCGCGCGCGCGGCCGCTCGAACGCCGCCGCCAGCAGCGCCTCGATGTCGCCGAGCGCGAACACCCCCGGCAGGTCCGCGCCCGGCACCTCCATCTTGGGATCGACGCCGCCGGTCGCCAGGATCACCGCGCGCGGCATGAGTGTCTCGCGCCGCCCGGAGGCGATGTCCTCGATCGTCAGCGCGATGCCGGGTGCAAGGTCGATGGCGCGCCAGCCCGCGCGATGCTCGATCTGCGCCGCCTGCTCCTTCAGGCCCCGGCGCAATGCCTGCCCGCGATAGTCCGGTGCGGCAAAGGGGTCGTCGTCGTCGGGCTTGGGAAAGCCCCGACCGCCCGCATGCGCGCGCTCGTCGACTAGCAGCACGTTCAGATAGACCCGCGCCAGGCGCAGCGCCGCCGTCGCGCCGGCCGGGCCGGCGCCGATGACGACGATTTCCGGACTGTCCCCCATGCGGCCACGCTATGCGGCGGACGCAGGGCCGGTCAACTTGTCGGCGCCGGCCGCTTGCGGCAAGGTGGCGGCCTGATGAGGGTAGCTCTTGCTGGATTCGGCACGGTCGGGCAGGACGTGGCGCGCCGCCTGACGGCCGGCGCCATTCCCGGCGTCGCGCTGACTGCCGTCACCGCGCGCGACCTCGACAAGGCGCGCGCCAACGCCGCCAAGCTCTCGCCCACACCCAAGGTGGTGAAGCTGGCCGAGCTCGCTTCCCATGCCGACGTGATCGTCGAATGCGCCACGGCCGAGTCGTGCCCCGAGATCGTGCGGTTCGGCCTCGCCGCTGGCCGCACCGTGCTGGTCGTCAGCGCCGCCGGGCTGATCGGTCTGCCCGACGTCGAGGACCTGGCGCGGCGCGCGGGCGGACGGCTGCGCATCGCCAGCGGCGCGCTGCCCGGCCTCGATTCGCTGCGCTGCGCGCGCGAGGGCGCGATCGCGAGCGTCAAGCTGACCTCGCGCATCCGCCCGAACTCGCTGGCGCACGAGGACTACGTGCTCAGCCAGGGCTTCGACTTCGCCAAGAACCCGCCGAAGGAGCCGGTGCGGGTGTTCCAGGGCAGCGCGCGCGAGGCGGCACGCGCCTTTCCGCGCCACTTCAACGTCGCCGTGGCCTTGAGCATCGCCGGCATCGGCTTCGACCGCACCGAGATCGAGGTCTGGGCGGACGCCGACATCCCCGGCGCCATCCACCGGGTCGACGTCGCGGCCGACGACATCGAGCTCAGCATGACGAGCCGCAACCGCCCGTCGTCCTCCAACCCGCGCACCAGCCGCATCGTCGCCCCCAGCATCATGGCCGCGCTGCGCGCCATGGTCGCCCCGGTCGTCTCGGGCGGGTGAGGATCGGCATGAACCCGCTCAAGATCACCGGCCTCACCGTCTACGTCACCAGGATCCCCGTGCGGATCAAGCGGCGGCACGGGTCGGGCGACGTGGAAGGGTCGGTGCGGAACGCGATCCTCAAGCTCGAGACCGACGCCGGCATCACCGGCTGGGGCGACGCGGCGCCCTGGGCGGTGTTCACCGGCACGGTCGAGGCCGCGGCGGCGGCGCTCGACGTCTATCTGCGCCCGGTCCTGATCGGCGCCGATCCCACGCGCATCGAGGCGCTGATGCAGGCGGCCGATCACGCCGTGGTCGGCGAGCCCGAGGCCAAGGCCGCGATGGAGATGGCGCTGTTCGACATCCTGGGCCAGGCATCGGGCCTGCCGGTGGCCGAGTTGCTCGGCGGCCGCTGCCGCGACGAGATCCCGCTGTCCTTCTCGGTCGCCGATCCCGATTTCGACCGCGACATGGACACGGTGAAGCGGCTCTACGGCGAGGGCCTGCGCCTGTTCAAGATGAAGACCGGCTTCGCCGGTCACGCCGTCGATCTCCAGCGCATGACGCGCTTCCGCCGCGAGATCCCGGCGGATGCCGAGCTGCGCATCGACTACAACCAGGGCATGGTCGCGCACGACGCGATCCGCCAGCTGCGCGACGTCGAGGCGTTCAAGCCAACCTTCATCGAGCAGCCCGTGCCCGGGCATCAGCGCGCGGCGCTGGCCGAGATCGCGCGCGCCTTGGACACGCCGGTGCTGGCGGACGAGAGCGTGTTCTCGCCCGCGGACGCCCTGCAGGTCGCCTCGCAGCGGACGGCCGACCTCGTCAGCATCAAGATCATGAAGCACGGCGGCATGCTCGCGGGGCGCAAGGTGTCCGCGATCTGCGAGGCCGCCGGCATCGCCTGCTACGGCGGCGACATGTTCGAGACCGGCATCGCGCATCTCGCCGGCACGCACATGATCGCGGCGACGCCGAACATCTCGCTCGGCTGCGAGTTCTACCAGGCGACCTATTTCCTCGAGCGCGACCTGCTGGCGGAGCCCTTCCCCGTCAGGAACGGCAAGGTGGTGGTGCCGCGCGCGCCCGGCCTGGGCTTGAAGGTCGACGAGGACCGCGTGCGGCACTACGCCGAGCAGACGCTGCGGTAAAAGGAGGTCGCGCCATGATCGGCGTCGCCGCCCGCCAGGTGCCCGATCCGGGCGCCGTCACCCTGGACCATCTCGCGCACTGGGTGCCCGACATCGACGCCGCATCGACGCGCCTCGAGCAGCTGGGATTCACCCTGACGCCCTATTCCAGCCAGCTCATGCCGCCCGTGCCCGGCGCCGAACCGGCGCCCGCCGGCACCGCCAACCGCTGCATCATGCTGGAGCAGGGCTATATCGAGATCCTGACCGCCGAGGGCGACACGCCCAATGCCGCGACCCTGCGCCAGGGCATGGCCCGCCATGTCGGCGTGCACCTGGTCTGCTTCGGCTCGGCCGATGCCGCCGACACCGCGACGCGCCTGACCCAGCACGGGTTCCAGCCGCTGCCGCCGGTGCACCTGCAGCGGCGCATCGGCACCGAGACCGGCGAGGGCTTGGCGCGCTTCACCGTGCTGCGCCTGCCGCCCGGCGTGATGGAGGAAGGCCGCATCCAGTACTGCGTCCACCACACGCCCGAGCTTTTGTGGCAGCAGCGCTGGCTCGACCATCCCAACGGCGCGATCGGCCTCGCTTCGGTGATGATGCTCGTGCCGAAGGCCCACGACGCCGCCCGGCGCTACGAGCGCTTTCTCGGCCGCAAGGCCGAGCCGATCGCCGACCACGACGTCGCCTTCCACCTCGAGCGCGGCTCGCTGACCCTGATGGAGAAGGCGCCCGGCCTGCCCAAGCCGCCGGGCCTGCCGTACATCGCCTCCTACGTCGTGCGCGTACGCGACATCGAGCGTGCCTGGCGCCTGCTCGAGCGCAACAAGGCCGGCGCCAGACGCAACCGCCACGACGTGATCTCCGTCGACGCCGGCCCGGCGGTCGGCGGGACGATCGTGTTCCAGGGGTAGCACCGAGCCGGGGCCCTCACCCGGCCGACGCTGCGCGTCGTCCACCCTCTCCCACCTTCGGTGGGCGAGGGTCAGAACCCCTCGCCCGCGCATCGCGCGGGAGAGGGAGGGGCCCGCCGCAGGCGGGAGGGTGAGGGCAAGGCGCGGAACGTACGTGCCGAATCTACCGCCCGCGCCACTCCTGCGCCGCGCTGCCGGGGAAGCCGAAGTCGCGCGGCTGGAGGCCGGCGTGGAACCAGCAGGCGAAGCTGTACATGTCGTGCACCGGCAGGCCGAGCTCCTCGCTCAAGGCCCGCGCGTAGGGGATCATGTTGGTGCATTCCAGCACGATGGCGCCGATGTCCCTGTGGCGCGCGACCAGCGCCCTGCCGGCGGCGAGGATGTCGCGCTCGGCGGCGGCGGCGTCCATGGTCGCCTCGTTGCCGATGATGGCGCGGGTGAACTCCTCGCCGTCGTCCGTTCCGATCACCGGCGCATCGGGCGCGACGCCGGCGGCGGCCAGATGCTCCTCGGTCAAGGTGCGGCGCGAGATCGTGATGATGCCGACGCGCTTGCCCGGCGGCAGCAGGCGCTCCAGGAAGGGCGCCTGCATCAGCGACGAGGTCGCGACCGGCACGCCGACGGCGGCCGCGATCTCGCGCTGGAACAGCGACAGGAACCCGCAATTGGTCGTGATGCCGTCGGCGCCGTCGGCCACCAGCTCCTGCGCCGCGGCGATGAACGCGTCGCGCAGGCCTTCCGCGCGCTTCGTCACGACGCGCTCCGGGCTCGCGCCGCGCACCACCTTGTAGAGCACGGGGAACGGCCAGGTGGCGGCGTTGCCCATGTCGCCGGGGATGCGCGGGAAGCGCGCCTCCAGCATCAGGATGCCGAGCCGCGCGCCATAGACCGCCTTGCCGCCATGGGCGATGCGGGGCGGGGAGTTTGGGCGTGTCATAGCGAAAAAGCGCCCATCGACCCTTCGACAAGCCCAGGGCTCGGGGCGAGGCAACAAACCGAAAAGTCCTCATCCTGGGCTTGTCGAAGGATGAGTCCTTTCATCACGCCACCCACTCGCTGACCGGCGCGCGGGCCTCGTTGAGCGGCTGGGCGATCACGTCGACCAGGGTCGGGCCGCCGGACTCGACCGCCTTCTTCAGCGTGGGCTTGAGCTGCGCCGGGTCCTCGACGCGCCAGGCCTTGAGGCCGAAGGCCTCGGCGACGCGGGCGTGGTCGGTGCGCGAGAAGTCGACCGAGAAGTAGCGGCCCTGGTAGCCGGTCTTCTGCCCGGCCTTGATCCAGCCATAGACCGCGTTGGAGAACACCACGAAGGTGATCGGCAGGCCGAGGCGCACGACCGTCTCGAACTCGCCGCAGGCGAAGCCGAAGCTGCCGTCGCCCATGACGCCGACCACCTTCGAGGACGGCCGCCCGTAATAGGCGCCCATCGCGCCGGCGATCGAATAGCCGAGCGCGCCGTGCGCCCGGTTCGAGATGAAATGCCGTCCGGTGCGGTTGCAGCGGTAGAAGGCCGAGAAATACGGGCACGGCGTGCCCGGATCGGCGACGATCACCGCGTCGTCCGGCAGCACTTGGTTGAGCTCGGCCACCACGCGCTCGGGCTTGATGGGACGCTCGGTCGAGCGCGACAGCTCGTCGAAGGCGGCGAACTTCGCCTGCTTGGCGGCGGCCACGGCGGCGCGGCCGCGCTGGCGCTTCGGCGGCGACTTGATGCGCTGCTTGAGCTCGGCGAGCAGGTCCGCCAGCGCCAGCTTGGCGTCGCCCAGCACGGCGACGTCGGCGTCGTAGGTCGCGCCCAGCACGTTCGGGTCGGCGTCGATCTGCACGATCTTCGCCGCGCCCGGCTTCGGATGGCGCCAGCGCTCGGTCGTGACCGACCCGGCGCGGCAGCCGACGAAGCAGACCAGGTCCGCGCCCAGCACCATCTCGCGCGTCTGGATCACGCCGCCGTTGCTGCCGACCACGCCGACCGCCAGCGGATGGTCGTCGGGGATCGTGCCCTGGCCGCTGATGGTGGTGGCGACCGGCGCCTCGAGCAGCTCGGCGATGGCGATCATCAGGGATTCCGCGCCGGCGATCACCGGCGCGCCGCCGAAGACGAAGATCGGCTCCCTGGCCGCGACCAGCGCGTCGGCGGCGCGGGCGATGTCGCGCGGGTCGGGCC
>CAZLBB010000210.1:0-6187 GCA_964557415.1 uncultured Rhodospirillaceae bacterium | reverse complement strand
CTCGGCCTCGGCGGCGAAGAACCCGTCGCGGTCGCCGGCGATCAGCGCGCGCATCACCGGATGCTCGGGCTGCGCCGTCTGAATCAGCACGCGGCCCGGGCGCTCGGCGCGGCCGGCGCGGCCGGCGACCTGGTAGAGCAGCTGGAAGCTGCGCTCGGCCGCGCGCAGGTCGCCGCCCTCGAGGCCGAGATCGCCGTCGACCACGCCGACCAGCGTCAGCATCGGGAAGTGGTGGCCCTTGGCCACGATCTGCGTGCCGATGACGATGTCGATCTTGTGCTCGGCCACGGCCTGGACGAACTCGGCCGCGGCGCGCGGCCCCGTGATCGTGTCGCTGGCCATCACCGCCACGCGCGCCTCGGGGAACAGCTCGGCCACTTCCTCGTTGAGGCGCTCGACGCCCGGGCCGCAGGCCGCCAGCTCGTCCGCAGCACCGCAGGCGGGGCAGAGGCGCGGCAACGGCGTCGCGTGGCCGCAGTGATGGCACTGCAGCCGGCGCACCAGCCGGTGCTCGACCAGCCAGGCCTGGCAGTTCGGGCACCGCAGGCGGTGGCCGCAGGCGCGGCACAAGGTCAGCGGCGCATAGCCGCGCCGGTTCAGGAACAGCATCGCCTGCTCGCCGTCCTCGATCGTCTGCTTCAGGGCGTCGCGCAGCGGCGGCGACAGCCAGCGCTGGCGCGGCGGCCTGTGGCGGCGCAGGTCGATGGCGGCGATCTCGGGCAGGAGCGCGCCGCCGTGCCGCGCGGCCAGATGCAGGCGGCGGTAGCGGCCCTGCTCGGCGTTGACGATGCTCTCCAGCGAAGGCGTCGCCGAGCTCAGCACGATCGGAATGCCGCCGAGATGCGCGCGCACGACCGCCATGTCGCGCGCGTGGTAGATCACGCCGTCCTCCTGCTTGAAGGCCTGGTCGTGCTCTTCGTCGACGACGACGAGGCCGAGTTCGGGATAGGGCAGGAACAGGGCCGAGCGCGCGCCGACCACGACCTTGGCGCGGCCATCGGCGACGTCGCGCCAGGTCTGGCGCCGGCGCTTGGCCGACAGCTCGGAATGCCATTCCGCCGGCGCCGCGCCGAAGCGCTGGCGGAAGCGGTCGAGCCAGGCCGCCGTCAGCGCGATCTCCGGCAGCAGCACCAGCACCTGGCGCCCGCGCCGCAGCGCTTCGGCGATCGCCTCGAAATAGACCTCGGTCTTGCCCGAGCCGGTGACGCCGTCGAGCAGCGTGGCGGAATAGGCGCGCTCCACGACGCGCGACCTCAGCTCGTCGGCCGCGATCTGCTGGTCCTCCGACAGCGTCGGTCCCGGCAGCGCCCCGTCGGGCTGCGCCAGCGCCGGATCGCCCGGCAGGGCGACCGGCGTCAGCAGGCCCGCGTCGATCAGCGCGCGCACCACACCCGACCCGACTCCGGCCTCGCGCGCCAGTTCCGGCGCGGGCATCGGCAGGCCCGATGCGGCGATCTCGAGCACGCGGCGACGCTGCGGCGTGAGCTTCGCCCCTGCGGGCGCCGCGTCCGGCGTCACGCCGCCGGCGAGGCGATAGGCCACGACCGCGCGCGGCGGCTCGAAGGCGGCCGAGACGCTCATGGCCATGCGCAGCACCGTTCCCGGCGGGCTCAGCGTGTAGTGCGCCACCCAGTCGACGAATCGCCGCGCCACCTCCGGCAAGGGCGGCAGGTCGAAGCGGTGCTCGATGTCCTTGAGCCGGGAGTCGGGCACGCCGCCGGCATCGTTGTCCTCGTCCGAGACCGGCCGGTCCCAGACCACGCCGATCTCGTGCCGCCGGCCGAGCGGCACGCGGACGAAATCCCCCGCCCCGACCGGCAGTTCCGCCGGGATGCGGTAGTCATAGGCGGCGCCCAGCGGCAGCGGCAGCAGGACCTTGGCGCGGCGCGCCGGCCCCGACCCCGATTCCATGGGCCCCGATTCCGTGCCCGGCAATTGGGTGGCAGGCGGAGGCGGCATCGACTAGACTTTCGACTGCGAAGGGCGCTATTCCGCGCCGACCATAGCCGACCACCACCGAACGGGGCGATAGCGATGAAATTCTTCATCGACACGGCCGACATCAACGAGATCCGCGACCTGGCGGAAACCGGGCTGGTCGACGGCGTGACCACCAACCCGTCGCTGATCGCCAAGACCGGGCGCGACTTCATCGCGACCGTGCGCGAGATCGCCAAGATCGTGCCCGGCCCGGTCAGCGCCGAGGTCACCGCGACCGACCACGCGACCATGCTCAAGGAAGGACAGAAGCTGGCGCGCATCGCGCGCAACATCGCGGTCAAGGTGCCGCTGACGCGCGACGGCCTCAAGACCTGCCGGCGCCTGTCGGACGACGGCGTGATGGTCAACGTGACGCTGTGCTTCTCCGCGGCGCAGGCGCTGCTGGCCGCGAAGGCCGGCGCCACCTTCATCTCGCCCTTCGTCGGGCGGCTCGACGACGTCGCGTCCGACGGCATGCAGCTGATCCAGGACATCGCGCAGATCTACCGGCAGTATCCCGGCATCAAGACCGAGGTGCTGGTCGCTTCCGTGCGCGGGCCGCTGCACGTGGTCGCCGCGGCGAAGATGGGCGCGCATGTCGCCACGCTGCCGCCCAACGTGCTGCGCCAGATGTACGCGCATCCCCTGACCGACAAGGGCCTGGCCGCGTTCCTCGAGGACTGGAGGAAGACCGGCCAGTCGATCCTCGGCGCCGAGGACGGCGCCGACAAGCGCGCGGCGGAGTAGCGCTTTGCGCGACGGCACCGAGCCGGTGGCGGCCGACGAGCCGGCCGCATCCGTGCCGAGGGCAAGGGCGCCGGCCAGCGAAGCCGACGTCGTGCGCTACCTGCGCGCGCACCCGGATTTCCTCAACCGCCATCCCGATCTCCTGGCGGCGCTGGCGCCGCCGCGCCGCCGCCATGCCGACGGCGTCATCGACCTGCAGCACGCGATGCTCGAGCGCCTGCGCGGCGAGGTGACGCAGCTCAAGGACACGCAGCACGCGCTGATCCAGGCCACGCGCGGCAACGTCAATTCCACGGCGCGCGTGCACGCCAGCGTGCTGGCGCTGCTGGAATCGCCCAGCTTCGAGCACATGATCCACATCGTGACGCAGGATCTGGCGCAGATGCTCGACGTCGACGTCGTGGCGCTCTGCGTCGAGGCGATCGAGGGCGATGTCGGCCCGGCGCCGCCGCGCGGCGTGCGCATCCTCGACCCGGGCGAGATCGACGCGCTCATGGGCCCGGGCCGCGACGTGGCGCTGATCGAGGACGCGCCGGGCAGCGCGGCCGTGTTCGACGGCGCGGCCGGGCTGGTGCACTCGGCGGCCTATGCCCGGCTCAAGATCAGCCCGCGCACGCCGCCCGGCATGCTGGCGCTGGGATCGCGCTCGGCCGGCAGCTTCAATCCGAGCCAGGGCACGGAGCTCCTGGGCTTCCTCGCCAACGTGCTCGCGCTGTCCATCCGCTCGTGGCTGGACTTGCCGGAGTAGCCGACGACGCCGTCCTGCGCGCTGTCGACGCGTGGCTGGACTGGCTTGCCGACGAGCGCCGCGCTTCCGCCCGCACGGTCGATTCCTACCGGCGCGACGTGGCGCAGTTCCTCGCCTTCCTCGCGCGCCATCACGGCGACGCCTGCGACCTGGCCCTGCTCGGCGCCGTGACGCCTTCCGACCTGCGCGCCTTCCTGGCGGAGCGGCGCGGCAAGGGCATCGGGCATGTCTCGAACGCGCGCAGCCTGTCGGCGCTGCGCGGCCTGTTCCGCCATCTCGACCGCAACGGCCTCGCCGCCAATCACGCCCTCAAGCAGATCCGCGCGCCGCGCCTGCCCAAGGCCGCGCCCAAGCCGCTCTCGCCCGAGGACGCCGCTTCCCTGCTAAAGGACGCGGACGAGGACGCCGGCGCGCCCTGGATCGCCGCGCGCGACCTGGCGCTGTTCACGCTGCTCTACGGAGGCGGCCTGCGCATCGCCGAGGCGCTCGACCTCGATTGCCGCGTCCTGCCCTTGCACGATACGCTGACGGTGCTCGGCAAGGGGCGCAAGGACCGCGTCGTGCCGCTGCTGCCCGCCGTGCGCGAGGCGATCGACGCCTACATGCGGGTCCGCCCGTTCAAGGCCGACAAGGCCGCGCCGCTGTTCGTGGGCGCGCGCGGCAAGCGGCTCAACCCGGGCGTGGTGCAGCGGCGCCTCAGGGCCTTGCGGGCGCGGCTCGGCCTGCCGGCGGAGACGACGCCGCACAAGCTGCGCCACAGCTTCGCCACGCATCTTCTGGCCGGCGGTGCCGATCTGCGCGCGATCCAGGAGCTGCTGGGCCACGCCTCGCTCAGCACCACCCAGCGCTATACCGACGTCGACGCGGCGGCGCTGTTGGCGGCATACAACCGCGCCCATCCGCGCGCGCGGTCGTGACCTGCAGGCCGCGATGGGGATTTTCCCGGGGCCGCATCCGTTCTACCATCGGCGGCTGCAAGGATTGCACGGGGGTGACAGATGCGACTCATCTCTATCGCCTGCGCGGCGCTGATCGCCGCCATCGTGGGCGCCGGCCCGGCCTGGGCGCAGGGCGCGAGCAAGAGCGCCAAGGGCACCAGCACCGTCGGCACGGTGTTCACCGACATCGAGAAGCGGATCATCGACGAGTACTACCGGCTGAAGGCGCGCGCCGTCGGCGACCCGGGCGGCCCGGCGAAGAAGCCGGCCGGCACCATGCGCGGCATCCCCAAGGAGGTCGGCAAGAAATCGGCCGATGACGACGACGCCGGCCCGGGCAAGGGCAAGGGCAAGGGCAAGGGAATCGGCCAGAGCCAGGGCAAATCCGACGAGCTGCCGCCTGGTCTGGCGAAGAAGGACCAGCTGCCGCCCGGCCTCGCCAAGAAGGACAAACTGCCGCCGGGCCTCAAGCGCGACAAGCTGCCGGCCGACCTGGTCGCCAAGCTGCCCGCTCCGCGGCGCGGCAGCGAGCGCGTCCTGATCGGCGACGACCTCGTGCTGATCGACCAGAAGACCCAGGTCGTGCTCGATATCTTGAAGAACGCCACGCTGCTGGCGCAGTAAGCGAGAAGGGCCGCGCCATGCGCGGCCCTTTCGCCGTTCGCAGGCAGCGGCGGTCTAGAAGTCCATGTCGCCCATGCCGCCGCCGCCGGGCATCGGCGCGGCGGGCTTCTTCTCCGGGCGTTCGGCGACCATGGCCTCGGTCGTGATCAGGAGGCTCGCGATCGACGCGGCGTCCTGCAGCGCGGTGCGTACGACCTTGGTCGGGTCGATGATGCCGGCCTTCACCATGTTGGTGAACTCGCCCTTCTGCGCGTCGAAGCCCCAGTTGACGTCCTTGGACTCCATCAGCTTGCCGACGACGATCGAGCCGTCGGAGCCGGCGTTCTCGGCGATCTGGCGCGTCGGCATGGTGAGCGCCTTGCGCACGATGTCGATGCCGATGCGCTGGTCGTCGTTGCCGGGCTTGACCTTCTCCAGCGCCTTGGCGGCATAGAGCAGCGCGGAGCCGCCGCCGGCGACGATGCCCTCCTCCACCGCGGCGCGGGTGGCGTGCATCGCGTCGTCGACGCGGTCCTTGCGCTCTTTCACCTCGATCTCGGTCGCGCCGCCGACGCGGATCACCGCCACGCCGCCGGCCAGCTTCGCCAGCCGCTCCTGCAGCTTCTCGCGGTCGTAGTCGGACGTCGTCTCCTCGATCTGCGCGCGGATCTGCGCGACCCGCCCTTCGATGTCCTTCTTCTTCCCGGCGCCGTCGACGATCGTGGTGTTCTCCTTCTCGATCAAGATCTTCTTCGCCGTGCCCAGCATGTCGAGGCTCACGCTCTCGAGCTTGATGCCGAGCTCCTCCGAGATCACCTGGCCGTTGGTCAGGACCGCGATGTCCTCGAGCATCGCCTTGCGGCGGTCGCCGAAGCCCGGCGCCTTCACCGCCGCGACCTTCAAGCCCCCGCGCAGCTTGTTGACGACCAGCGTCGCCAGCGCCTCGCCCTCGACGTCCTCGGCGATGATCAGCAGCGGCTTGCCCGACTGCACCACGCTTTCCAGCACCGGCAGCATCGGCTGCAGCGAGCTCAGCTTCTTCTCGTGGATGAGGATGAACGGGCTCTCCAGCTCGCACGTCATCTTGTCGGCGTTGGTGATGAAATAGGGCGACAGGTAGCCGCGGTCGAACTGCATGCCCTCGACGACGTCGAGCTCGGTCTCCAGGCTC
>CAZLBB010000209.1:0-6301 GCA_964557415.1 uncultured Rhodospirillaceae bacterium | reverse complement strand
AGTGCCGCCCGCGCCACCGGCGCCACCAACACCACCAGTGCCGCCCGCGCCGCCAACGCCACCAGTGCCGCCCGCGCCACCGGCGCCAGCAGCGCCACCAGTGCCGCCGCTGCCGCCACGGCCGCCATCACCACCAACGCCGCCGCCATCACCGGAGCCGCCGCCCGAACCGCCGCCGGAGCCGCCACCCGAACCACCGCCGCTTCCGACGGCAGTGTCGTAGCCGCTGTTGATCACCGCGCCGGGGTCGTAGCCCTTGGAGAGCGACCGATCGACCATAGGGAGCGCCCTTTGCGCCAGCTGTAGGCCTGTCGGACGCGGCACGTCGCGCGCTTCACCGTTCGCGGCAGTCACCGTGGCGGCCATGAGCGCCGTCATGATCGCGAGCGCGTTGGCTTGGTTTGGTTTGCGCAGGGTACATCCCCTAATCTTGGGCGTGAGGCCGCTTTCGCGACCCAGTCGCCACGCTAAATACAATGCGCGCAGCCGGCAGTTGGATCGGTCACCTGCTACCAGCTGCCGCCGCCGCTACCGCCGCCACCGGAGCCGCCTCCACCGGAGCCGCCGCCGCTACCGCCGCCGCCAGAACCGCCGCCGCCGGAGCCGCCGCCGCCGCCCGAGCCGCCACCGGAACCGCCGCCCGAGCCGCCACCTGAACCACCACCCGAACCGCCGCCGCTGCCGCCGGCGGCGTCGTAACCGCTGCTGATCACGGCGCCGGGATTGTAGCCCTTGGAGAGCGACCGATCGCCCGTGGGGACGGCAAACTGCTGCGCTAGCTTGAGGCCGGCGGGACGATGCGGCAGGTCACGCGCCTCGCCGGTCGCCGCACTCACGGGAGCTGCCGCGAGCGCCATCATGATCGCGGTCGCGGTCGATAGGAGTGATTTGCGCATGGTCCATCCCCTTCTTGGGCGTGAAGCCGTGTTCTCGACCCAGGCGCCACGCTAGACGCAATGCGTACAGACGGCAGTGAGATCGGTCACACCGGCGTCACACCGGGACGATCGCGAACGCGCGCCGCGCGCCCCTGCCGCTATTATAATAGTTTAGCGCCGATCAACCGGCGGGTGAAGCCTTGATCGCGGCGGGTTCACGCCTGCCGGGCGGCGCCGGAGGCAAGCAGATCGCGGATTTCGTCAGGGCCGAAGCCGCAGTCGGAGAGCACGGCGCGCGTGTTGCCCCCGTCCAGCGGCGGCGCACCGGCGATGGCGCCGGACGTCACCTGGAACCGCGGTGCCGGCGCCGGCTGGATGACGCCGAAGGCCTCGACGAAGGCGCGGCGCCCGGCATTCTGCGCGTGGCGGGGAGCCTCGGACAGGGAGAGCACCGGCGCAACACAGGCATCCGACCCGTCGAACACCGCTTCCCACGCCGTCCGCGTACGCGTACGAACCACGGCGGCGATGCGCGCTTTCAGCTCGGGCCAGCGCGCGCGGTCCATCTGCGCCGGCAGGTCCTCGCCCGCGAGGCCGAGCCTGTCGAGCAGCTCGGCGTAGAATTTCGGCTCGATCGCGCCGACCGCCAGGTACTTGCCGTCGCTGGTCTCGTAGGTGTCATAGAAGGGCGCCGCCCCGTCGAGCAGGTTGGCACCGCGGCGATCCTGCCACAGCCCCGCGGCAAGCAGGCCGTGGAACATCGCGGTCAGCAGTGCCACGCCATCGGTCATGGCGGCATCGACCACCTGCCCGCGTCCCGTGCGCGCGGCGGAAACCAGGGCGGCGGCGACGCCGAAGGCCAGCAGCATGCCGCCGCCGCCGAAATCGCCCACCAGGTTCAGCGGCACGACCGGCTTGCCGTCCGCCGGGCCGATCGCATGCAGCGTGCCCGACAGCGCGATGTAGTCGATGTCGTGCCCGGCGCGCCGGCTCATGGGACCTTCCTGGCCGTAGCCGGTCATGCGGCCATAGACCAGCTTCGGGTTGGCGGCGAGGCAGGGCTCGGGCCCCAGGCCCAGGCGCTCCATCACGCCGGGGCGGAATCCCTCGATCAGCGCATCAGCGCGCCCGATCAGCCGCAGCGCGGCGGCGACCGCCTCGGGCTGCTTGAGGTCGAGCGCGACCGAGCGCTTGCCGCGGCCGAGCGGGTCCAGCGCCGGGTCCATCGCGGCGACGCCCAGCCCCGAGGGCTCGATGCGGTCGATGCGCAGCACCTCGGCGCCGTGATCGGCCAGCATCATGCCGGCAAAGGGCGCCGGCCCGATCCCGGCCATTTCGACGACGCGGATGCCCGACAACACGCCCATGTTCCGTGGTCGCTCCCCTGACGCGCGGCGGCCCATAGTAATGTCCCATATCACTCCTTTGCAGCCCGACCCGCCGGCGATCTTGCGATCATGCCGTCGTACGACACGTTCTTCGACCTCCGCGGCCTCCGCGTGAGCCGACCCCCGGCACGCGGAGCCGCGGAGGCCGTGGAGCAAACTGGGCGCGACGGGCGCGCTCCAGCCCGAGCACACCGGCCGCTCGAAATGCGGACTGGGCCATGCGTATCCGCTGCTTGCCCTCGGCGCCGCAGCCGCCTACAAGCGCGTCGTCACGGCGGATTACCCATGCTGCAAGCGCTTCTCGTTTCGACCGGCGTGGTCGCGGTCGCGGAGATCGGCGACAAGACTCAGCTCCTGGCGCTCGTGCTGGCGGCGCGCTTCCGCCGGCCGGCGCCGATCGTGCTCGGCATCTTCGTCGCGACCCTCGCCAACCATGCGCTCGCCGGCCTGTTCGGCCAGTTCCTCGGCCACCTGATGACGCAAGAGGTGCTGCGCTGGGTCGTTGGCCTGTCCTTCCTGCCGATGGCGGCGTGGGTCCTGGTGCCGGACCGGCAGGACGATGGTGGCGGCGGCGCGCTCGACCGCTACGGGCCCTTCATCGCCACGACCGTCGCCTTCTTCCTGGTCGAGATCGGCGACAAGACGCAGATCGCGACCGTGGCACTCGCGGCCAAGTACCAGGCGGTCGCCGCCGTCGTCGTCGGCACCACGCTCGGCCTCATGCTCGCCAACGTGCCGGCGGTCGTCTTCGGCAACATGGCGGCTGGCCGCCTGCCGATGGGCTGGGTGCGCGGCATCGCCGCCGCGCTGTTCGCCGGGCTCGGTGTCGCCACGCTGCTCGGCTGGGCGGGCTAGGCGTGCGCCGATCGGGTCGCTAGAATCGCGGTCCCGCTGATCCTCCGGAGCTCCCGTCCATGTCCCGCAACATGATCGTCGGCCAGCAGCCCGACGCGGTCGAAGTCGGCGCGCGCCTGTTCATGGCCGGCGGCAACGCGGTCGACGCCGCCATCGGCTGCGCCTTCGCGCAGTCGGTGATCGACCAGATGATGTGCGGCATCGGCGGCTACGGCGTCATGCAGGTCTACGCGCCGCAGCAGAAGGCGCACGAGGCGATCACCTTCCTGGCCCAGGCGCCGGCCGCCGTGCGCGAGGGCATGTGGGCCGACCTGCTGGAATACGAGACGCGCGACGGGTTCGGCTTCGTGCTGAAGGGCCGCGTCAACGAGGTCGGCTACCAGGCGGTCTGCACGCCGGGCTCGGTGCGTGGGTTCCACAACGCGCATGCGCGCTACGGCCGCCTGGCCTGGAAGGACGTGATCCGGCCGGCGATCCGGCTCGCCGCCGAGGGCTATCGCGTGCAGGCCTTCGAGCACCAGTACCGCAGCGTGCCCGACGCGATCGGCCGGCTCGACACCAACACCAAGCTCGCCTTCTCGAAGAACTACCGCCACCTGTTCTTCAACGGCGAGGGCCAGCCGCGGCGCGGCGGCGACCTGGTGAAGAACCCCGACCTCGCGGGTACGCTGACCTTGATCGCCGAGCAAGGGCCGGACGTGTTCTACACCGGCGCCATCGCCGAGCGGATCGACGCCGACATGCGCGCCCATGGCGGGTTCCTGGCCAAGAGCGATCTCGCCGAGTACCGGGTCGAGGTCGAGGCGCCGGTCTGGGGCGAATACCGCGGCCTCGAGATCGCGGCCGCGCCGGCGCCGTCGAGCGGGCCGGCGCTAATCCGCATGCTGCAGACACTCGAGCATTTCGACCTGAGGTCGCTCGGCCACAACACGCCGGACTACATCCGCATCGTCGCCGAGGCGATGAAACGGGCGCAGGCGATCAAGGAAGAGGTGATCGGCGATCCGCGCCAGATGGAGGTGCCGGTCGAGGCGATCGTGAGCAAGGCCGCGGCCGCTGCGGACGCTGCCGCGATCAAGCGCGGCGAGAAGGCGCATATCGAGCGCGCCAAGCTCAAGGAGCCGGCGGAGACGACGCATCTCGGCGCCATCGACCGCGACGGCATGTGCGTGGTGCTGACGCACACCAACGGCATGCAGTCGGGCGTGATCAGCGACGGGCTCGGCTTCATGTACAACGGCCAGATCGGCAGCTACGACCCGCGGCCGGGGCGCACGCAGTCGCTGGTGCCCGGAAGGCGCCGGGTCACGTCGATGGCGCCGTCGATCCTGTTCCGCGACGGCAAGCCGTACATGCTGATCGGCGCGCCGGGCGGGTCGAACATCCCGATGGCGCTGCTGCAGGCGATCGTCAACGTGGTCGATTTCGGCATGACGGTCGGCGACGCCGTCTCGGCGCCGCGCTTCTCCGCCACCAGCGACCTGGTCGACGTCAGCGCACGCATCCCGACCTATGTCTGCGAGGCGCTGGCGAAGATGGGCTACGGCACGGCGCGCAGCGCGCAGAGCTACACCAATGCCCGCGTGCACGCGATCCTGATCGACGGCGACCGCATCGAGGGCGGCGCCGACCCCGCCGGCGGCGGGATGGCGCTGGCAGTATAGGGGAAACCCAGCATGGCGACGGCCGATCTACGCATCCGGTCCTTGCGCGCCCGCGCCGTGATGGCGCCGCTGCGCCGGCGCCTGGCCACGGCCAGCGGCGGGATTGCCCAGGCGCCGCTGGTGCTGCTCGATCTCGAGACGGAAGAAGGCGTCACCGGCGTCGGCTACGTCTTCCTGCCGCACGCCGCGGCGATGAAGCCGCTGGTCGCGCTGCTGCAGGAGATGCTGCCGCTGATCAAGGGCATGGAAGTGGCGCCGGTCGCGATCGAGCAGTCCTTGCGCAAGCGCTTCACGCTCCTGGGCGGGACCGGCCTGGTGACTCTCGCAATCGCCACGGTCGACATCGCCGCCTGGGACGCGCTGGGCAAGGTCGCCGGCCTGCCGCTGGTGCGGTTGCTGGGCGGCGAAAGACGGCGCGTGCGCGCCTACAACAGCACCGGGCTCGGCATCATGGGGCCGGAGCGCGCGGCGAGGGAGGCGGTCGAATTGCTGGAGTTCGGCTTCACGGCGATCAAGCTCCGGCTCGGCTATCCGACGCCCGAGGAGGACGTCGCCGTGACGCGCGCGGTGATGAAAGCGGTGCCCAAGGGCACGATCGTCATGAGCGACTACAACCAGGCGCTGACCGTGCCGGAGGCGATCCGGCGCGGCCATGCGCTCGACGACGAGGGCCTCTACTGGATCGAGGAGCCGACGCGCGCCGACGACTTCGAAGGCAACGCGGCGATCGCGCGCGCGATCAAGACGCCGATCCAGATCGGCGAGAACTTCTGGAGCGAGCGCGACTTCCAGAAGGCGCTGGCATCCGGCTCGTGCGACTACGCCATGCCCGACGTCACCAAGATCGGCGGCGTCTCGGCCTGGATGCGCGCGGCGGCGCTGGCCGAGGCGCACGGCATGCCGCTGTCGACGCACCTGTTCGCCGAGGTCAGCGCGCACCTGATCTCGGCGGCCCCGACCGCGCATTTCCTCGAATACATGGACTGGGCCGACCCGGTGCTGCAGGAGCCGTATTGCATCGAGGACGGCCACATCGTCGTCCCCGACCGCCCGGGCAACGGCATGGCATGGGACGAGGCGAAGGTGGCGAAGCTGCTGGTCGGATAAGATGGAGTCGCGGCGAGTTCTCGCCGTGCGGGACCGTTCACCCTCACCCAAGAATACCGAAGGAGCTAGCATGCGCCGTTCCGACAAGGTGACGCCGACCGCGCTGGGCGCCGTCATATTCCTGCTTTCCGCGCCGGCGCTGGCGCAGGGCTACAAGGTCGGCGACGCGGTGCTGTGCGACGGGTCGCAGATCGGCAAGTTCGAGCGCGCCAAGGTCATCGCCATCCAGCCGCGGCCGGGCTGGCCCGACCCGTTCTACAAGGTGAAACCGGACTCGGGCGGCAGCGAGTACCTGTGCGTGCAGAAGTTCATGAAGCCGGCGGCTGCGGCGCCCGCCCCGGCGCCGGCCGCCGCACCGCCACCGCGCCGCCCAGCATGGCATGCGGCATTCGCACCGGCCGGTTCGGCA
>CAZLBB010000208.1:0-6339 GCA_964557415.1 uncultured Rhodospirillaceae bacterium | reverse complement strand
CCCCGAGGGCCTCTATCCGCTGGCGCGCTACCAGGCGCCGAGCGCCGGGCACTGGCTCGGCACCGACCAGTACGGCCGCGACATCCTGAGCCGCCTGCTGGTCGGCGCGCGCGCGACGATCGCCATGGCCTTCACGGCGACTGCGATCGGCACGCTGGCCGGCGCGGTGATCGGCACGAGCTCCGCCTATCTCGGCGGGCGCGCGGACGAGGCGATCATGCGCACGGTCGACGCGCTGCTCTCGGTGCCCAGCCTGCTCTTCGCGCTCCTGATCGTGAACCTCCTGGGCAAGAGCGCCGTCAATGCGCTGCTGGCGGTCGGCATCGCCTTCACGCCGGGCATGGCGCGGATCACGCGCAGCGTGGCGCTCGCCGTGCGCAAGCAGGACTACGTCAACGCCGCGATCGCGCGCGGCGAGTCGAGCCTCTACATCGTGCTCCGCGAGATGATGCCCAACGTCGTCGCCCCGATCGTGGTCGAGATGACGATCCGGGTGTCCTTCGCCGTGATGGTGTTCGCGACCTTGAGCTTCCTCGGCCTCGGCGCCCAGCCGCCGGCGCCGGAATGGGGCCTCATGGTCTCGGAGGGCCGCAAGTTCATGCATTTGAGCGCGTGGATGATCGTCTGGCCGAGCCTGGCGATCGCTGCGGTCGCGATCGGCTTCAACCTCCTGGGCGACGGGCTGCGCGACGCCCTCAATCCGCGGACATGACCCCCGTCCTCGAGATCCGGGGCTACACGCTCGACTACGCCCTGCCGAAGGGCGCCTTCCGCGCGCTCGACGACGTCAGCCTGGCCATCGCCCGCGGCGAGGTGCTCGGCCTGGTCGGCGAGTCCGGCTCGGGCAAGACCTCGCTCGCCTGGGCGGTCATGCGCCACCTGGCGTCCAACGCGCGCGAGGCCGGCGGCGCGATCCGCCTGGCCGGCGACGACCTGCGCGGCCGGAGCGAGGCGGAGATGGAATCGATCCGCGGCCGGCGCATCGGCATGGTGTTCCAGGACCCGAGCACGTCGCTCAACCCGACCCTGACGCTCGGCGAGCAGCTCGCCGAGGTGCTGGTGCGCCACCGCGGCCTGACGCGCCGGCAGGCCCGGGAAGAGGGCACGGCGATGCTCGGCCATGTGGGCTTGAAGCTGCCGGCCGAGATGATGCGGCGCTACCCGCACGAGGCCTCGGGCGGCGAGAAGCAGCGCGTGGTGATCGCCACGGCCTTCGCCTGCCAGCCCGAGCTGATCCTGTTCGACGAGCCGACCACGGCGCTCGACGTGATCACCGCGCGGCAGATCCTCGACCTGTTCGCCCGGCTGCAGCAGGAGACCTCGGTCGCCTCGCTCTACATCTCGCACGATCTCGCCGTGGTCGGCGGTGTCGCCCGTCGAGTCGCCGTGATCCATCGCGGCCGCATCGTCGAGGAGGGCGAGGTCCGGCGCGTCTTCGCCGCGCCGCGCGACGACTACACCAGGCGCCTGATCGCCGCGGTGCCGCGCCCGGACCGGCGCCTCGCCTCGCCGGCGCCGGCCGACGCGGCGGCGCCGGTGGTCGAAGCGCAGGCGATCACCGTGGAATACGGCCGGCCCTCGCTCCTCGGCGACCTGCTCGGGCGCCGGCGCCGCTTCGTCGCGGCGCGCGACCTCGACCTGGCGGTGCGGCCGGGCGAAATCCTGGGCGTGGTCGGCGAGTCGGGCTCGGGCAAGTCGACGCTCGCCAAGGCGCTCACCGGGCTCAACCGCTTCGCCGGCGAGATCCGCTTCGCCGGGCGGCGCCTGGCCGGCGCCCGCGACATGGACCGGCTCTACCGGCGCGACGTGCAGATCGTGTTCCAGCATCCCGATTCGTCGCTCAACCCGCGCCAGCGCGTGGCCGAGATCCTGTCGCGCCCGCTCAAGCTCTACGGTACCGCGGCTGCGCGCGAGATCCCCGGACGTGTCGCCGAGCTTCTGCAGCAGGTGCGCCTGCCGGCCGAGTTCGCGCGGCGCTACCCGCACCAGCTCTCGGGCGGCGAGAAGCAGCGCGTCGCCATCGCCCGCGCCTTCGCCTCGCATCCCAGGCTCGTGATCTGCGACGAGGTCACCTCGTCGCTCGACGTATCGGTGCAGGCCGCGGTGATCGAGCTGCTGCTCGACCTGCAGCGGCGCTACGGCACGGCCTACCTGTTCATCACGCACGACCTGAACCTGATCCGGCAGATCGCGCATCGCATCGCCGTGATGCAGCGCGGCGAGCTGGTCGAGCTGTCCACGGTCGACGAGATCGCGCGGGGGCCGAAGCACGCCTATACGCGCGCGCTGATCGACGCCGTCCCGGCGCCGGTCGGCTGAACCACGAAGAGAAGGAAGAACCATGGATCGCGACGCCGTCCTTGCCCGCCTCGACGAACGCGCCAGCCTCGATTTCCTCGCCGAGATGGTGCGGCACAAGAGCTATTCGCAGACCGACGGCGAGCGGAAGCTGGCCGAGTTCATGGCCGGGCGCATGGGCTCGCTCGGCCTCGATGCCGGGCTGCAGCCGGTCGAAGGCAGCCGCGTCAACGCCATCGGCACCTGGCGCGGGTCAGGCGGCGGCAAGAGCCTGCTGTTCAACGGCCATATCGACACCAACCCCGCGACCGAGGGCTGGACGGTCGATCCGTGGGGCGGCGTCGTCGACGACAAGTTCATCTACGGCATCGGCGTGTCGAACATGAAGGCGGGCGACGCGGCCTATTACTGCGCCGTGCGCACGCTGATGGACGCCGGCGTCCGGCCGCGCGGCGACGTGATCCTGACCTACGTCGTGGGCGAGCTGCAGGGCGGGGTCGGCACGCTCGCCGCCATCAGGCAGGGCGTCAAGGCCGACTACTTTATCAACAGCGAGCCGACCGACCTGATGGCGCTCTCCATGCACGCCGCCGCCTTCACCTTCATCATCGAGCTGGTCGGCATCACGCGGCACCTGTCGAAGCGCGAGGAGGCGGTCGACGCGCTCGCCGCCGCCTGCGACCTGATCCCGCGGTTGAACGCAATGACCTTTTCCGGCGCCAAAAGCGACGAGCATCGCCGCATCAACCGCGTGCATGTCGGCGTCGCGCATGGCGCGCTCGGCCGCGACCTGCACGAATGGCGTCCGCCGCAGGTCGCCGACTTCGTGCGCCTCAAGGGCTCGGGCCGCTACGCGCCCGGGCAGAGCGAGCAGCAGGCCGTTGCCGACATGCGCAAGTTGCTCGACGATCTCGAGCGGCGCTTCCCCGGCCTCAAGGCCACGGTCACGCCCGAGCACCAGGTCGGCCGCCCGATGATGCCGGCCTTCGAGGTCGCCAGGGACTCGCGCATCGTGCGCGCCGTCAACGCCGCCTACGAGAAGGTGCGCGGGCAGAAGCAGCCGACCGGCGCCATCACGCCGCCCGGCTTCTACGGCACCGATGCCGGCCACTTCTACAAGGAGCTCGCAATGGAAGGCATCGTCTGCGGCCCGGGCGGCCGCTATAACACCATGCCCGACGAGCGCGTCGACATCCCCGACTATCTCGACATGATCCGCATCTACATGCTGGCGATCATGGACATCTGCGAGGGCGCGTAGGGCGACTAGAACCGCTCCTCGCCGCGGTGCCGGTGCGGGTCGGGAAAGTCGCGATAGAGGGCGAACTGGACGTTCGTGACCTGTGAGTTGACGCCGAAATGCAACCCCTCGACGGGTTCGCGACGGCCTGACACGTGGGTGAATGCGGCCTCGAGCTGGGCGAGATCGCGCACCTCCATCATGAGATGGAACTCGCCGATCGTGCGCGGGCCCAGCCCGAGCTTGCGCCGCGTGAGGCGCCATCCATGGATGAGCTGTGCGCCGACCAGGTGCTCCATATAGCCGGTCAGCTTCTCGCTGAAGGCGGTGTCGCCGACCCCGGGCTTGATGTCGAACCAGGCGTGGTAGATGTCCATTTCGGCGCTTCCTGGAATGACCAAGCTGGCGATCGGTATCGACGGCGGCCTATGGATGAACCGGATTGCGCGGGCGCAAGATGCCGGAGCCGCCGTCCTACCCGCCCTGGCGCGCCAGCCACTCCTTGCGCGCGAGCTCGCGGTGGATCTTCATGCGCTCTTCCACCGTCAGCGGATGGTCCTGCGTCGGCTTGCGCGGGCCGGGCTCGCCCGTGAGCATCCTGTCGAGGCCGCGTGTGCCGAAGTCCCAGTTGCGCACCGGGCCGCTGTCGAGATGGATGAAATGCGAGCGCGGGTACCAGCCGACGCCGCCGCGCTTGAGCGAGCGCGCCGCCTTCATCGCGTCGCCGAGGCGGGCGTCAAACGAGACGTCGAGCGCGTGGCCGCGCAGGTGATGGCTCTTCTCGGCCGCGTGGAACCCCGCCGCCTTCAGCTTGCGGTTGGTCGCCTTGGTGCGGTAGGCGCTCAAGATCGTGGCCCGGGCCTGGCCGGCCAGCGCCATGACCTCGGCCAGGAAGTCGAGCGCGGCGATGTCGACCGGCCCCACCTTGTCGGCATGGTGGTCGCGCAGCAGCACCGCGAGGTCGATCATCGCCTCGGCGACCGGCCCGTCCTTGTCGCGGTAGACGCCCTCGAACCGCTCGCCGGTGTTGCCGTTCCGGAGGCTCAGGCGGCGGAGCGCCGCCGGGGAAACGTTCGGCAGGGCCAGCGCCGGCGCCGCCAGCAGCGTGCCGCCCGCGACCAGCGACACGCCGGCCGCCAGCAGCAGTTCCCGTCGGCTCAGCCAGATTCGGTTCGGATCCCCGGCCATGCGTTCCTTGGGTCAAGCAAGCGCGGCGATGCGCTCTGCCTCCAGATGCGGCAGCGCAATCAGGCTGACATAAATAAGAGGTCGCGGGCGATCGGGGAATACCCACGTGATGGGGACAACTTTGGCCGCGACACACCGGGAAAAATACCCATCGGGTGCCGTGCCTTAGCGCGCATCGCCTGCGGCGTTTGGTCGCCTAGCCGCTCCTGGCCCAGCATGACAGGTTAACAATACCCGGCGAGGGGGAGTTTGGCGACGGTATAGTCACGTCGTCGACGGTCTCGGTGTCGGGCAGCCGGTCGGCGAGCGGAAGAACGCGATCAAGCGGTTCGCGGCCGGCGGTGCAGGAGGGTATGAGAGTGCAGAGCAACGTTGCCGTCCGGGCCACGGTCGCCCTGACCGTGGCGGCATTCGTCCTGGGGATCATCGGCCTGTTCGGGGGCCCGTTCGGGGTCGGGGGGGCGCTCGCCGCCGAGCCGCATCCCTGGCAGATGGGGCTGCAGCCGGCCGCCTCGAAGTCGATGGAGCACATCGAGTCGTTCCACAATCTGCTGCTGTTCGTGATCACCGCGATCTCGGTGTTCGTGCTGGCGCTGCTGGTCTACGCCATCTGGCGCTTCGACGAGAAGCGCAACCCGGTACCGTCCAAGACCACGCACAACACGTTGGTCGAAGTGCTGTGGACCGTGATCCCGATCGTGATCCTGGTGGTGATCGCGGTGCCGTCGTTCAAGCTGCTCTACTTCACCGACAAGACCGCCGACGCCGAGATGACGCTGAAGATCACCGGCCATCAGTGGTACTGGTCCTACGAATATCCCGACCAGGGCGAGATCAAGTTCGACAGCAACATGATCGCCGACAAGGACCTCAAGCCCGGCCAGCGCCGCCTGCTCGAGGTCGACAACCGCGTCGTGCTGCCGATCGACACCAACATCCGCTTGCTGGTCACCTCGGTCGACGTGATCCACGCCTGGAAGATCGCCGCCTTCGGCGTGTTCAAGGACGCGACGCCCGGGCGCACCAACGAGACCTGGGTGCGCATCGACAAGGAAGGCGTCTATTACGGCCAGTGCTCCGAGCTGTGCGGGCTGAACCACGCCTACATGCCGATCGCGGTCGAGGCGGTCAGCCGCGAGAAGTTCGCGGCCTGGGTGCAGGAGGCGAAGAAGAAGTTCGCGTCCAGCGCCGCGCCGGCCGAGCAGGTCGCCGAAGAGACGGCAGCGACGAAGCAGTAACCCGGCGCCGGCGCCCGACCGACGGCGCCGCGCGGCATCGGTCCTTCATAGAGGGCAAGATCATGGCATACGGCAGCACGACCCACGCCGAACACGCAGGCGGCCACGAGCATCACCCGACCGGGTGGCGGCGCTGGCTGTTCTCCACCAACCACAAGGACATCGGCACGATGTACCTGATCTTCGCGATCTGCGCGGGGATCATCGGCGGCCTGTTCTCGGTCATCATGCGCATGGAGCTGCAGGACCCGGGCGTGCAGTTCATGACCGCCGCGGACGGCGCGCCGAACGGGCAGATGTGGAACGTGTTCGTCACCGCCCACGGCCTGATCATGGTGTTCTTCATGGTCATGCCGGCGATGATCGGCGGCTTCG
>CAZLBB010000207.1:4950-6344 GCA_964557415.1 uncultured Rhodospirillaceae bacterium | reverse complement strand
CGGCTTGCCGAACTGGCGGCGCTCCTTGGCGTAGGCCACCGACGCCTCGAGCGCGGCCTGGAGGATGCCGACGGCGAGCGCGGCGATGCCGACACGGCCCTTGTCGAGCACGCCCATCATCATGTGGAAGCCGCGTCCCTGCGGTCCCAGCATCGCGTCGGCGCCGAGATGCACCGCGTCGAAATGCAGCGCGCCGACCTGCGAGGCGCGCTGGCCCATCTTGCGCTCGTGGCGGCCGATCGAATAGCCGGGAGCGTCGCGGTCGACCAGGAAGATGCTCATGCCGCGCCTTCCGGCCTCCTTGTCGGTGCGCGCCAGCACGACGGCGAAATCGGCCACGGGCGCGTTGTGGATCCACAGCTTGCCGCCGTCCAGCCGCCAGCCGCCGTCCGGGCGCGGGACGGCGGTGGTCTTGATGCCCGAGACGTCCGACCCGGCCTCGGCCTCGGTAATGGCGTAGGCGCAGCGCCGCTGGCCTTTCAGCAGCGGGCGCAGGTAGCGCTCCTGCTGCGCCGGCGTGCCGTTCTCGGCCAAGAGCGTGCCGACCAGCTCGATCAGGCCGCACTGGTCGGCGACCGAGCTGTAGCCGCGCGACAGCTCCTCCATCACCAGCGCGTAGCTCAGGACGTCGGCGCCGGCGCCGCCGAGCGCCTCGGGCACGGTCACGCCCATCATGCCGAGCCCGCACATCTTCTTGTACAGCGCGTCCGGATATTCCTCGTTCTCGTCGAGCCTTGCGGCGATCGGGCGGATCTCCTTCCCGGCGAAGGCGCGCGTGGCCTCGGCGATGGCGCCGTGGCGGTCGCTCAGATAGAGTTGCGCAGACATCGATGGTCCTTGTCCCCTGCGTTCGGCCCCCACCATACCCCGACATCATGAGCCAGATCGACCCGCCTTCCATCGACCCCGGGCAATCCGTCATCACCGGCAGCACGCGGCTCTACGCCATCATCGGCGACCCGATCCGGCAGGTCGGCTCGCCGCGCGTGTTCAACCCGATCATGGCGCGCAACAAGGTCGACGCGGTGCTGGTGCCGATGCGCATCGCCCCGGCCGACCTCGCCGCCGGCGTCGCCGGCCTCAAGACCATCGGCAATCTCGACGGCTTGATCGTCACGATTCCGCACAAGATGGCCGTGATGGCCCTGGTCGACGAGGTCAGCCCGACCGGAAGGCTGGTCGGCGCGGTCAACGCGGTGCGGCGCGGCAAGGACGGGCGCTGGCTCGCCGACATGTTCGACGGCCGCGGCTGCGTGCGCGGCCTCAAGGACCAGGGCGACGACCCTGCCGGCCGTTCGGCCCTGCTGGTTGGCGCCGGCGGCGGCGGCAGCGCCGTGGCCTGCGCGCTGGCCGAGGCCGGGGTGAAGCGCCTGTCCGTCTGCGACATCGACCGC
>CAZLBB010000207.1:0-4850 GCA_964557415.1 uncultured Rhodospirillaceae bacterium | reverse complement strand
CCGCCGCGAATGGCGCGGACCCGGCCGGCTTCGACCTGGTCGTCAACTGCACGCCGATGGGCATGCAGCCCGACGATCCGCCGCCGGTCGCGCTCGACGCGCTGCGCCCGGGCATGACCGTCGTCGACATCGTGCTGAAGCAGGAGCCGACGGCGCTGCTGGCCGCCGCCGCGGCGCGCGGCGGCCGCACCATGAACGGGCACCGCATGCTGCAGGGCCAGGCGATGGAAGTGTCGCGGTTCTTCGGCTTCGGTTGAGGCGGCCTTGAGCGACGGCGTCCTCTGCCTCGGGGCCGCCGTGCTCGACACGATCTTCCGCGTCGAGGCGATCCCGGCGAACCCCACCAAGGTGCTGCCGAGCGACTGCGTGCAGATCGGCCAAGGCATGGCCTCGGCCGCAGCCGCCGCGGTGGCGCGGCTCGGCGGCCGCGCGCGCATCTGGGCGCGCGTGGGCGACGATGCGGCCGGGCGGCAATACCTCGAGGACATGCGAGCGACTGGCGTCGACGTGTCCGAAGTCCGCCGCGTCGCCGGGCGCCGCACAGCGATCTCGACCATCCTGGTGGACAAGGCGGGCCAGTGCCTGGTCGTGCCCTACTACGATCCGGCGCTCGATCCCGACCCGTCGTGGCTCCCGCTCGGTGCGGTCGCCGGCTTCGGCGCGGCGCTTGCCGACACGCGCTGGCCCGACGGCGCCGATGCGCTGCTCGGCGCGGCGCGCGCCGCCGGCCGTCCCGCCGTGCTCGACGCCGACATCGCCCCGGTCGAGGTGCTGGCGCGGCTGGTGCCGCTGGCGACGCACGCGCTGTTCTCCGAGGCCGCGCTGGCGCTGTTCACCGGCAGCGGCGACATCGAAGCGGGACTGCGCGCCGCCGCCGGACGGACGCCGGCGCTGGTCGGCACCACCGCCGGCGCGCGCGGCTTCTACTGGCTCGAGGGCGGCGCCCTGCATCACGCGCCGGCGCCGGTGGTCGACGCCGTCGACACGCTCGCGGCCGGCGACGTGTTCCACGGCGCCTTCGCGCTGCAGCTCACCGAAGGCAGCACGGCGGCCGAGGCGGCCCGCTTCGCCTGCGCCGCCGCGAGCCTGAAGTGCACGCGCTTCGGCGGCCGCCTCGGCGCGCCGGCCCGCGCGGAGGTCGAGGCGATGCTGGCGCGTGGCGGATAAAAGCCCTACCGACCGAGACGCTTCTGCGCTGGTTGCGCGGCGATCACGCCCGTCAGCTCCGCCCCCGCGCCCGACTTCAGCCGCCAGAAGACGAGCGCCGCGGTGGAGGCGATGACGCCGATCGCGACGAACGCCGGCCAGAAGTCGTCTGCGGTCAGCGTCTCGCCGGCGCCGCGCCAGAGGAGGGTCAGGTGCAGGAGGCCGGCGCCGACGGCGACGCCGAAGCTCAAGGACAGCTGCTGCATCGTGCCGCTGAGGCTGGTGGCGCGGCTCATGCGCCCGGGCGGCACGTCGGCGTAGGCGAGCGCGTTGACCGCGGTGAACTGCAGCGAGCGGAAGAAGCCGCCGGCCAGCAGCAGCGCTATGATCACCGCCGCCGGCGTGGCCGGCTGGAAGGTGGCGTAGGACACGAAGAACGCGCCGCAGATCAGCGCGTTGACGATCAGCACGCGGCGGAAGCCGAAGCGCCGGAGGATCGGCTGCGCCGCCGCCTTCATCGTGATCGCGCCGATCGCCGCGGTGAAGGTCAGCATGCCCGAGGCGAAGGCCGACATGCCGAAGCCGACCTGCAGCATCATGGGCAGCAGGAACGGCAGCGCGCCGACGCCGATGCGGAACAGCGACCCGCCCGCGGTCGCCAGGCCGAAGGTCGGCACGCGGAACAGGGTCAGGTCGAGGATCGGCTGCGCCGTGCGCGCCATGTGCCGCAGATAGAGCGCGCCCAGGATCGCGCCGAGGCCGATCAGCAGGAACGGCACGACGACCGGAACGCCGCCGCGCCCGACCGTCTCGAAGCCCAGCATCAGGCCGGACAGGCCGAGCGCGCTGAGCGCGAAGCCGATCCGGTCGAGCGGCGGCGCGTCAGGCTCCTTGTGGTTGTCGATGAAGGCGGTGACCAGCAGCATGCCGAGGATGCCGATCGGCACGTTGAGGAAGAAGATCCAGCGCCAGGATGCGTAGGTCACCAGGAACCCGCCGACCGGGGGCCCCAGCACGGGACCGAGCAGCGCCGGCATCGCGAGATATGCCATCACGCGCACGAGCTGCCGCTTCTCGACGCTGCGCAGCATGACCAGGCGCCCGACCGGCACCATCATCGCGCCGCCGGCGCCTTGCAGGAAGCGCGAGGCGGTGAGCTCGGCGACGCTGTCGCTCATGCCGCACAGGACCGACCCCAGCGTGAACACGGCGATCGCCGCGCGGAACACGGTGCGCGCGCCGAAGCGGTCGGCGAACCAGCCGCTCGCCGGCATGAACACGGCGAGGCTCAGGAGATAGGCCGTGATCGCGAGGCTGAGCCGGATCGGGCTGACGCCGAAGGAGTCGGCGATCTGCGGCAGCGCCGTCGCGATCACCGTGCCGTCCAGGCTCTCCATGAACAGCGCGCACGCGACGATGCTCGCCGCCAGCACCGGCCGACGGCCCGACGGCGGATAAGCTTGCGGACCGGCCTGCGGTCCGGCGGGCAGCTCGGCGACGCTCATCGGCCGGTTTATACGTCGACCGGCCGCGTCGCTGCTCCGCGATTATGGCAATTCAGGTCGGCGGCCGCGAAGCGCCGAGCGCCCTATTTCTCGATCGCGTCCTCGACCATGTGGTCCACCCGCTCGGCCGAGGCGTCGGCCTCGTCCTCGGCGCCCGCCTCGCTGCCTTCGGCCACCGGGCTGTCGATCTCGACCGCCTCGCCCTCGGCGCGCTCGCGGCTGCTGAGCGGCACGTTGACCGGGCGCGCGTCGAGCAGCCCGGCCGCGCGCAGTTCCGCCATGCCGGGCAGGTCCTCGAGGCGCTCGAGGCCGAAATGGTTGAGGAAGGCCTCGGTCGTCAGCCAGGTGCCGGGCCGGCCGGGCACCTCGCGCCGGCGGCCGGGCTTGATCCAGCCGGCCTCCATCAGGGACTCGAGCGTGCCCTTGCTCAAGGCGACGCCGCGGATCTCCTCGATCTCGTGGCGCGTGACCGGCTGGTGGTAGGCGATGATCGCCATGGTCTCGACCGCGGCGCGGCTCAGCTTGCGCTGCACCTGGGTCTCGAACTTCAGGCGCGGCGCCAGGTCGGGCGCGGTGCGCATTGCCCATTTGTCGCCGACCTTGAGCACATGGACACCGCGCTGCGCGTAGCGCTCGGCCAGCTCGTTCAAGAGGCCGACCACGTCGGCGGCCTCGCCCAGGCGCCGCGCGATGGCGCCCTCGCTTACCGGCTCGGCGGCGGCGAACAGGATCGCTTCGACCAGGCGCAGGTCGGCGTCGTGCGCCGGGTCGGGCTCGAGCCCGCCGTCGCCCGCGAGACCGGCCAGGTCGAACCGCTCGCCCAATTCAGGCATCTCCGTGTCTTCGCGCATGAGTTTACCTCCTTTATCCGGCCGCCGCTTGCGGCGGCTCCACCAGGGTCAGCCCCGGCGAGCGCAGATAGATCGGCGCGAACATCGCTTCCTGGCGCAGCTGCACGCGCCCGGAGCGCGCCATTTCCAGGGACGCGGCGAAGGTCGCCGCCACGGCCGAGCGGATCGCCGTCTCCTCGCGCAGGTCCACCGGCAGGAACTCCATCAGCGTGGTCCAGTCCGGCAGGCGCCCGACCAGCCGGCCCAGGCGCTGCAGCGCGTCGTCCATCGAGTAGTACTCGGTCGGCGCGATGTGCAGGACCTGCGCCTCCTTGCGCTGCTTGTGCTCGCCATAGGCCTTGAGCAGGTCGAACAGCGTGACGTCGTAGACGGCGCGGCGCACGGTCGCGAGCCCTTCCGGCTCGCCGCGCGCGAAGGTGTCGCGGCCCAGCTGCGGCCGCGCCATCAGGTGCACGCCCGCCTCGCGCATCGCCTCGAGCCGGCGCAGCTGGAAGGCGAGCAGCTCGGCCATCTCCTCGGCGCTGGGCCCGGGCTCTTCCGGCCGCTCCTCCTCGGGCAGCAGCAGGCGCGACTTGAGGTAGGCGAGCCACGCCGCCATCACCAGGTAGTCGGCCGCGATCTCCAGCCGCAGCCGCTTGGCCGCGCTGATGAACGCCAGGTACTGCTCGGCCAGCGCCAGGATCGAGATCTTGTGCAGGTCGACCTTCTGCTCGCGCGCCAGCGTGAGCAGAAGGTCGATCGGCCCTTCGAACCCGTCCAGGTCCAGGACTAGGCCGCCGCTGCTCGCGTCCACGCTAGACGTTGTGGTCGCCGATTCGTCAAAATCGCCCGGCAAGGTCACGTCGGATCCTTTCCGCGGAGTTGCGATCCCATCGCAACATCGATTGCGAACTCGATGATAATACTAGTCATTTCTGCCCCTGCGACGCAAGCCTCGGCCGTCCCTTCGCGGCGATAGCCCGGACCCGCTGGCCCCCGTGGCTTCAAGCATAACCCAGGGGCCGGCCGGGGCGATGGTCCTGCGCCGCGAAGCCGGCCGCGGCCGCGCCGGTGAGGAGGGCCTCGACACGCGCAGCCGCCTTGGCGCGGTCGAGCGCCACCGGCGGGCGCCGCAGCGCGCGCCCGCGCTCGAAGCGCTCGCGCGCCGCCGCGCTCATGGCCCCCGTCGCGGCGATGGCCTCGCGCATCTCGTCCATCCTGCCATTGCAGTGCAGCGCGACGTCGCAGCCGGCGGCGAGCGCCGCCGCGCCGCGCGCGCCGAGCGCGCCGATCAGCGCCAGCAGCACCAGGGCGTCGCTCACCCGCAGCCCGTTGTAGCCGATGCGGCCGCGGATCACCCGCGCGATGT
>CAZLBB010000206.1:0-6396 GCA_964557415.1 uncultured Rhodospirillaceae bacterium | reverse complement strand
GAACATCCACATCGGCACCATGGCCGGGAAGTTGAACGGCGTGATGCCGGCGACGACGCCGAGCGGCTGGCGCATCGAGTAGACGTCGATGCCGGTGGCCACGCTGTCGGAATAGTCGCCCTTGAGGAGGTGCGGCATGCCGCAGCCGAACTCGACCACCTCCAGCCCGCGCTGGACCGAGCCCTTGGCGTCGGCCAGCACCTTGCCGTGCTCGTTCGAGATCAGCAGCGCGAGCTCGTCCATGTTCTTCTCGACGAGCTCTTTGAACTTGAACATGACGCGGGCGCGGGTGACCGGCGACGTGGTGCCCCAGGTCCTGAACGCCTCCTGCGCGTTGGCGATTGCGGCCTCGACCTCGGCCTTGCTCGCGAACGGCACCATGGCGGTCCTCTCGCCGGTGGTCGGGTTGTAGATCTCGCCTGCGCGCCCATTCGCGCCCGGCACCTTCTTGCCGCCGATGAAATGGTGCAGGGTCCTGGTCATCGCTCGCTCCTCCCTCGGGGGAATGTCCGGATTGGCGGCGACTTTAGGCGACGGGCGCGCCAGAGGGAAGAGCAAGAGGAGGGGCGCGGCGTTACGGCGTGTGCACCCAGGCGGAAAAGCCGAGCGGCGTCGGGAAGCCGGGATAGGCGTAGTGCCGGTGGAACACGCGCGCCATGCCGGCGCCGGCCCGGCGTACGCCCGCTTCCACGCCCGGATAGGTGTCGTCGTGGTCGTCCAGGACGAACAGCACGGGGCGGCGCAGCTTGCGCCGGAAGTACCCGAGCTCCTCGATCACGGCGGGCTCGCTGTGGTCGCCGTCGAGATGGACCACCCGGACGGCGACGCTGGGCTCGAGCAGGTCGCCGCGGACGAATTGCGATGCCGACATGGTGTAGTGGCAATAGGTGACACCGTGCTGCGCGCCGAGCGCGGTCAGCTTCGCTACGGTCTGGCGCACAGCCCGCCATTCCCCATACGCGTCGGCCAAGTCGGCGTAGGACTGCGCCGAGAAGCCGAACGGGTCGATGCCGATATGGAAGCTCTCGGGCGGATCGGACAGGATCAGGGGCCCCGAAGTGCCGCCGCGGAACACGCCGGTCTCGACCGAGCCGCCGGATGGCAGGACATGCGCCGCGGCGAAAACGACGCGATAGAAATCGGCCATTTTCTCGGGCACCGCGTCCCAGTCGGACACGAGCTCCAGCTCCTTGCAGCGCGCGATCGCATCGTCCGCGCGGCGGCGGACGTCCGTCGCCTCCATCCCGGCGAGCATCTGCCGCGCCAGCGCCTCGGCCGTCGTCGAACCTTGCATCAAAGTCACCCTGCGCTCCTCCGCATCGGCGGTTTCGTACCGCGCGGCCATAGTGCCGCGCCGACCCGGGGATGGCCAGCGCTACCGGCGCTGCAGGCGGATCAGCGCGGCTTGGCGGCCGGCGACGACAGCGCCGACTGGGGGTAGACCAGGTCGCGCAGCGCGAGCGAGATCGACGGCACGTAGGTGATGATCATCACGCAGGACAGCACGACCAGCACGAACGGCACCAGGCGCGTGATGATGGCGTCCAGGCCGATCTTGGCCACGGCGCAGGCGGCGAACAGATTGACGCCGAACGGCGGCGTGATCATGCCGAGCGCAAGGTTGGTCACCATGATCAGGCCGAAATGGACGGGGTCGATGCCGAAGCCGATCGCGACCGGCACCAGGATCGGCGCCAGTACGATGATCGAGGCGGCGCCGTCGATGAACATGCCGATCACGAACAGCGCGGCGTTGACGCCGAGCAGGAAGTACTCGGGCGACTGCAGCGTCGCGCGCAGAAAGGCCGCGATCTGCTCCGGCACGCCGGCGCGGGTGATCAGGTAGCTGAACAGCCCCGCGTTGGCGATGATGAACATGATCACCGCCGACGCGACGGCCGATTTCCGCAGCACCTCGAGCAGCGCCGTCCAGCCCAGCTCGCGATGCAATGCCGTGCCGACGAGCAGGGCGTAGAACACCGCCGTCACCGACGCCTCGGTCGGCGTGAAGACGCCGCCATAGATTCCGCCCAGGATGATGACCGGCATCAGCAGCGCCCAGCCGGCCTGGCGCGTGGCGACCAGGAACGGCAGGCGGCCTTCGTGGTCGCGCTTGCCGTAACCCTTGACCCGCGCGTAGACGACGGCGAACCCCATCAGCGCGCCGCCGATCAGGAGGCCCGGGCCGAAGCCGGCGATGAACAGTTCGCCGATCGACACCTCGGCCGACACGCCGAAGATGATCATCGGGATCGAGGGCGGAATGACGACGCCCAGCTCCGCCGATGTCGCCTGCAGCGCGGCGGCGTAGTTGGTCGGATAGCCGTGCCGGACAAGGGCCGGGATGAGGATCGCGCCGATCGCGAAGGTCGTCGCCACGCCCGAGCCGGAGACGGCGGCGAAGATCATGCAGGTGAGCACGCAAGTGGCGGCCAGCCCGCCCTGCGCGCCGCCGACGATCGACTTGGCGAACTCGACCAGGCGGCGCGAGATGCCGCCGGCCTCCATCAGGTTCCCGGCCAGGATGAAGAACGGGATCGCCGCCAGCGGGAACTTGTCGATGGCGGTGAACATCTCCTTCACCGCCAGCAGCATGATGGCGTTCGACTGCCAGGTGCCGAGCATGGCGGCGAGCCCGATCGACACCGCGACCGGGATCGACAGCGCGAAGCACAGGCACATCGTGACCAGCATGGTCAGCGGCATGGCGGGCTCGCGCGAAGCGTCATTGCGCCGTTTCCAGGTCGTGGCGGCGCGGATCGAACCACTGCGCGAGGATCGCCAGGACGGAAAAGGCGCCGCCCACCGGCAGGGCGGCGTAGGCATAGGACATGGTGAGGCTCTCGAACCCGGCGATGGTCTGGAACCGCCCCCGCCAGGTGTAGTCGAGGCCGAACCACAGGATCAGCCCCATCAGCAGCAGGCACGAGAGCGCGACCAGCAGGTCGAGCGCGCGGCGCAGGCGCGGCCCCGACTTGCGGTAGGCCAGGTCGACGCAAACCATCGCCCCCTGGCGGAAGGCGAGGGGACAGCCGAGGAACACCATCCAGATCAGGGCGAAGCGCACCGACACTTCCGACCACTCGGCCGGCTGCAGCAGCACGAAGCGCGCCAGGATCTGGTAGAGGCCGACGACCGCGGCCACCACCAGCATCGCGGCGGCGCACCACACGGCGAAGGCGGTGGTGCGCCGCTCGATGGCCAGGAACAGGGTCATTGCGGCGCGCGGCCGCAAGGCCGCGCTCGCCCGGCGCCGCTCACTTGTAGTTGCGGATGCGGTCGATGCTGGCCTGTCCGAACTTCTTGGCGAACTCGGCGAAGACCGGCGTCAGCACCTCCTGGTACTTGGTGCGGTCGACGTCGGTGATCACCTGCATGCCCTTTTCGCGCAGATAGGCGACGCCGTCGCGCTCGTCGTCGTCGATGCGCTTGCGGTTCGTCGCAACCAGCACCTTCACGGCCTCCATGAAGGCCTGCTGGTCGACGGCGGGGATCTTGTCCCAGGTGCCCTTGCTCATCAGCACCACGGCCGGCGAGTACACGTGGCCGGTCAGCGTCAGGTACTTCTGCACCTGGTCGAACTTCTGCCCCTTGATCACCGAGATCGGGTTCTCCTGGCCGTCGACCGTACCCTGCTGCAGGGCGGTGAACACCTCGCTGATCGCCATCGGCGTCGGGATGATGCCGAAGCCCTTGTAGGCCTGGATGTGCACCGGGTTCTGCATGGTGCGCATCTTGAGGCCCGCGAGATCCGCTGGCGCGTTGACCGGGCGCTTGCTGTTGGTCATGTGGCGAAAGCCGTTCTCGCCCCAGGCCAGCGCCTTGAAGCCCTTCGTCTCGAACTTTTTCAGCATCTCCTGCCCGATCGGGCCGTCGAGCGTGGCGCGCGCATGGGCCGTGTCGCGGAACAGGAACGGGATGTCCAGGATCGCGACCTCGGGCACGAAGTTCGGGATCGGCCCGGTCGAGGTCATGACGATGTCGAGCGTGCCGAGCTGCACGGCCTCGGTCGCCTCGCGCTCGTCGCCGAGGGCGCTGGCGTAGAAGTTCTGGATCTTGTAGCGGCCGGCGGTGCGCTTCTCCACCTCGACGGCGAAGGCGTCGACCGCGACGCCGTAATGCGAGTTCTGCGGGATCGAAACGTTCATGCGGAACGTGGTTTGCGCCGCGGCATCGGCCGCAGGGAACGCCGCCGTCGCGAAAGCGGCCACCAGCAGGCAGTATCGCAGTCCCTGGCTCATCGTCGGCTTCCTCCCGTAAGGCTTCGCCGCCCGGTCGGGTTGGCGCGCCGGTTCGTCTACTGGCTAAAGCTGGCACGCCCGTGCGGCGGCTCGCAACCGACGAGCGTGCATGGCGCCGATGCCGCGGACGCCGGGCGGTCAGAGGTAGGCGATCATGCGCCCGCAGGCCAGAACGCCGAGCCACAGGAGGATCGACAGCGCGCCGCCCAGACGCGCGGCGGGCGGCGGCGGCGCATGCTCCCAGCCAGCGACCGCGCGCCAGGGCCCGAGATGGAAGGCAGCGGCGTTGATGCCGCCGAGCGCGATCAGCGCCAGCTTGAGCTGGAAGGCCGGATTGAAGGCGAGCGAGGCCGCCTCGGTCGCGAACAGCAGGCTGCCGCTGCCGGCGGCGAGGACGAATCCGCAGACGCTGACCGGCAGCAGATGGCGCGCCATGCCGCTCGCCGGCAGGAAGCGCCGGAGGCCGATGAGGCGCAGGTCGAGCGCCGTGATGCTGCCGACCAGCAGCGCGATGCCGGTCAGGTGGACGATCTCGACGGCGGGGTAGAGCAGCAGCGACTGGCGCATCGCCTCGCCCAGCGCGCTTTCCTGCAGCGCGACCAGCCAGGCCGGCGCATCCGGCGGCGCGTGCTCCATGGCGTTCGCCGCCGCCAGCCGGTCAGCGGGAGATCACCGCAGCTCGACCGTCTTGCCCGCGGCGGTGATGCGTTCGGCGCGCATCTCGCTCGGGTTGGTCTTGCTGGGATAGCCCACGACCGTCACCGTCGCGCCCGGCTTGAGGTCCGCGGCCGGCAGGCCGCGCGACTGCATGCGATAGGGCGGCGCCAGGGTCACGGTCCAGACCTTGGCGTCGGGCGCCGCGACCTTCAGCTTCAGCTCGCCATGCGGGTTCTCGTAACCCGCCTGCTCGATCTGCCCGGTCAGCGTCAGCACCTTGGTGGAGTCGTAGCCGCCCCAGCCGTGATGCGCGCCGGCGGGCGCCGCGAGCGCGGACACGCAGCCGGCCAGTACCGCCATCGCCATCCGTCGGAACATCCTCGTCGCTCCCTTCCCTCTCTTGCGCAGACCGAATGTAGCGAAGCCGGTGCGCGCCGCGACCCACAAAGCGGTGATCGCCGGCGCGCGGGACGCTGCCCTACGCCGCGTGCCGGAGGTAGTTCTCGCCCAGGATGCCGCGCAGCTCGGAAGCGCTAAATCCTTTCACGGCGAGCGCGTCGACCAGGTCGCCGAGCTGCTCGGGCTCGAGGAAGCTCCACGGCGGCTCGGGGTAGCCGCGCGGCCAGCGGCCGCGCCCGGCATGGAAGAAGCCGTAGTCGCTGCCCTCGAGATACATGAAGTCGAGGCCGAGCCCGACCCGATCGGCGCCGGCGATGGCGGCGATGTGGGCGACATGGTCGGCCATGGCGCGCGCAATGGCGACGCCCTCGGCGCCGAGGAACATGCCGACGCCGTTGACGCCGACATAGCCGCCGCGCGCGGCGCAGGCGCGGATCTGCGCGTCGGTGATGTTGCGCTCGTGGTCGAACAGCGCGCGCGCGTTGGAATGCGAGAAGACCGGCGGCCGCTCGAGCGGCGCCTCGAGCGCGTCGAACGACGTGCGCTCGCCGCAATGGCTGAGGTCGACGATCATGCCCGCCGCGTCCATGCGCTCGATCAGCCGGCGGCCGAGTGCGCTCAGGCCCGCGTTGCGCTCTTCGTGGCAGCCGTCGGCGAAGACGTTGGTGGTGTTGTAGGCGAGGATCGCGCGCCTGATGCCGGCCGCCTTGAAGCCGTCGACGAGGTCGAGGTCGCCGGCGAAGGGCGTGGCGGTCTGGAAATGCAGCGCCACCGACAGCGCGCCGTCGGCCTTGGCCCGCGGGATCGATGCCGGCTCGTCCGCCAGGCGCGCCCAGGGTCCGAGCGCCGCGACCGCGCGCCGCAGGAAGCCGATCCGCGCCAGGGCCTCGGCCGCGCCGTCGCCGCCCGCCGCCGCGGTCAGCGAGATGTGGTCGACGCCGGCGTCGTGGAAGCGCCGCAGGACGCGGCCGAGATCGGCGCCCGGCGGCAGGAAGGCGCGCGTCCAGGGCAGCAGCCCGTCGCACACGATCGCGTCCGCGAGCGCCGGATGCCGGACCCGCCACGCGGGCGCCGTCGCCGCCGCGGCGCTCATGCCGCC
>CAZLBB010000205.1:0-6483 GCA_964557415.1 uncultured Rhodospirillaceae bacterium | reverse complement strand
GTGCCGACGGTCGAGCGCGGGTTGCGCGAGGTGGTCTTCTGCTCGATCGAGATCGCCGGCGACAGGCCCTCGATCGTGTCGACGTCGGGCTTCGCCATCAGCTCGAGGAACTGGCGGGCATAGGCCGACAGGCTCTCGACGTAGCGCCGCTGGCCCTCGGCATAGATCGTGTCGAAGGCGAGCGAGGACTTGCCCGAGCCGCTGAGGCCGGTGATCACCACCAGCTGGTCGCGGGGCAGGTCCACGTTGACGTTCTTCAGGTTGTGCTCGCGCGCGCCGCGAACGCTGATCGACTTGTGCATGCCGGGAAACCAGGGTTACCGCAGTGCACTATATGGGGGCGCGCATGTGGAAAGCCACCCCGGGGACGCGCCCGGCCGGGCGCGCAATCGGAGTCGCCATGCGGCAACCCGCGCGTGTAATATCCGCGGCCTCGAAAATGCGAGACACGAGCAGCAGAAAGCGGCGGCGATGGCGGGCAGTGTTAACAAGGTGATCCTGATCGGCAATCTCGGACGCGACCCGGAGATCCGGACGATGCAGAGCGGCGGGCGGGTGTGCAACCTGTCCATCGCCACGTCCGAGTCGTGGAACGACCGGCAGACCGGCGAGCGGCGCGAGAAGACGGAATGGCACCGCGTCGTCATCTTCGACGACAAGCTGGTCGACGTCTGCGAGAAATACCTGCGCAAGGGCCGCAAGGTCTACGTCGAAGGCCAGCTGCAGACGCGCAAGTGGCAGGACCAGAGCGGCCAGGACCGCTATTCGACCGAAGTCGTGCTGCAGCGCTTCCGCGGCGAGCTGCAGATGCTCGACCGCGGCGAAGGCGGCGGCGGCAGCGGCGCCTATCCGGATGACGCCGGCGGCGACACGGGCGGCGGCGGGCCGCGGCCGGGCGCCGGTGCTCCCGGCGGCGGCGGGCGCCGCGGCGGCGAGCTGGACGACGACATACCGTTCTGATCCGGCCGTTGCGAGTCGGGTGCCGCGCCCGGCACGCGATATCGTCCGAACCCAGGATTTGTAGAAGAGCCATGACCGATTCCGTCGCCGATACCGAGGCGATCCGCCGCTATGTCGTCAGCTTCTATGCGGCGATGAGCTTCCGCGAGGGCGGGCAGCCCAACTGGGACATGCTGCGCGGCCTGTTCTGGCCGCAGGCGCAGATCATCGAGATCCGCCGCGGCGAGACGACCAGCCAGACGCCGGCCGAGTTCATCGCGTCCCTGCGCGGCCGCATCGCGCGCGGCGAGCTGCGCGCCATGCAGGACCGCGACACCGGCTCGACCATCAAGCAGCAGGGCGACCTGGCGCAGGTGTTCAGCCCGTTCGAGGGAAGGCGCGACGCGGCGAACGTACGCGGCGTCAACGCCTTCCAGCTCGCGCGCCGGGACGGGCGCTGGGTCTGCCTGTCGATCCTGCGCAGCGAGGAGCCGGCGCTGAGCGAGGAGCGCCGGGTGCTGCCGGCCGTGGCGCCGCCCGACCGCCCGCCGCCGCGCCGCCCCGGCGGGCCGCCGCCGCGGTTCCGGCGCTAGCCGAGAAGACTCAGCCGGAGCTGCGCCGACATTACCGCCAGCCCGGCCAGCGTCAGCGCCAGCGCCGGCCGCAGCAGCAAGGCCTCGCGCCCGGCCAGGCCGACGATGGTGGCGGCCAGGACGACGCGGCCGGGCGAGGCCATGGTCGCGTTGGCGCCGGCCGCGTTGTGCGCGGCGGCGATCCAGTCGAGCGGCAGGCCGAGGCGATCGGCCGCCGCCGTCTGCAGCTGCGCGAACAGCGCGTTCGAGCCGGTGTTGCTTGCGGTCAGGAACCCGCCGACGCCGCCGATCCACGGCACGACCGCGGCATAGAGCGACGCGCCGGCGCCCGCGACCGCGGCCTCGGCCAGGCGCGCGGTCATGCCGGCGCGGAACATCACCTGCGACATGCAGAGGAATCCGACCACGGCCAGCGCGGCGACCGCAAACTGGCGCAGCGCCGACGTCGCCAGCGGGCGCAGCGCCACGCCCTTCGCGCGCGCCTGCGCCAGGCCGAGCGCCGCCGCGGCGAGCATCCAGAACCCCGGATGATAGAAGGGCGCCAGCGTGTAGCCGATCTCGGGCAGCCGCAACGTCAGCAGCGCCGCGAGCGCCTGGCGCAGCGGCTCGATCAGCCGCGTGGCCAGCAGGGTCGCGAGCAGCAGCAGCAACGGCGCCGCCAGGCGGGCCAAGGCCAGCGTCATGAGCGTGCGCCAGCCGCCCGCCGCGCCGGCCAGGCCGATCGTCGTCGTCGCCAGCGCAGCGACGGCGCCGGCGACTTCGATCCCGATGACACGGGACGCAAGCGCCAGCCCCGCCGCGAGCGTCAGGGCGAGCAGCGTCGCGAAGGCCCAGCCGCGGCGCAGCGCCGCCGGTCCGCCCGTCAGCGTCAGCGTCAGCAGGCCGGCGGCCAGGATCAACGGCAGGTTCAGCGCCCCGGCGAGCACGCCCATGCGCGGCTCGTCGACACCGAAGAGCTGCGCCCCGAGCGTCGTGCCGATGGCGAGCGCGCCCCACGGCACGGCGCATTGGCCGAGCAGCGCCAGGAGTCCCGCCCGCTGCGGCGGGAGCTCGAGAGCGAGGAACAACGGCGCCGTCACGATGATGCCGATGCCGAAGCCGGTGACCGACTCGAAGAAGACGCTCAGGCCCAGTACGGCGACGAGGTTGCGCCGGCCGGGATCGGGATGGGCGCGGGCCAACGCGGCGGCGATCGCCTCCAGCGCGCCGGTCGCGCGCAGCGACGCCGACAGCGCCACGCCGCCGAGCAGCACATAGGCGACGTTCAGCGCATGCAGCAGCCCGTCGCGCAGCCCGGCCGCGATGCCGGCGCCATCCGCGCCGAGCCATGCCAACGCCAGGGCGATCGCGAGCCCGGCGAAACCGGCGCGCAGCGCCGACTGGCGCAGCAGCAGCAGCAGGACGCATGCAACGACGATGGGCGAGGCCGCCAGCAGGGCGGACATGGTGCCTGTTCCGTATCTTATAATAGACGATTGTCTCAGATACTAGACGAAAGGCTTCGATGCAAGTCAGGCGCGCAGCCGCGACGCGTCGATCACCAGCACCCAGGCGGCCTCGCCCGGGCCGATGTTGTCGAACCGGTGCGGCACACGGGCCTCGAAATAGAGCGCGTCGCCGGGGCCAAGCTCCGCTACTCGCTCGCCCAGCGTGGCGCGCAGCCGTCCCTGCAGCACCAGGACGTGCTCCTGCACGCCCGGCGGATGAGCCGGGAAGGTGCCAGTGGCGGCACCCTTTGGCAGCGTGTTGTGCACCACGTCGACGCCGCGCGAGGGGAACACCGGCGATGCCGCCCTGCGCCTGAGCCCGGTCGTCTTGTCCTCGAGCACCGGCTGGTCCGAAGCGCGCAGCACGATCATCTCGGCCTGCTCGGGCCGGCCCATGAGCTGGGAGATGCCGACGCCCAGCGCGCCGGCGATGCGGTCGAGCACGACGGCCGACGGATTGGCCTCGCCGCGCTCGATGCGCGACAGCATCGCCTTGCTGACCTTGGACCTGGTGGCCAGCCCGGCCAGGGACAGGCCGTGCTGCCGCCGAAGCTGCCTGATCGTCTCGGCCAGACGGGGAAGGGCGGAAGCCATGGGGCGGCGGCCTCGGGTTGTTTCGGCTACTCTGCCGCTCCTCCGATCGCGGTCAAGCGTGGTCGGATCTTTGCCGCCACGCGCGGTGCTAACGGCCGGCTTGGTCGCCTTGCCGCCCGCCGCGGAGTGCTATAGAAGGACGAGCCGCGAGACGGGGCCGCCCACGGACTCCTCCGAGCGAACCCTCTTCAGGCGCGGGCGTGGCGGAACTGGCAGACGCGCCAGATTTAGGTTCTGGTGACCAAAAGTCGTGGGGGTTCAAGTCCCTCCGCCCGCACCATGCCGGTGATGAGCGCGGATGGTCGGGCGGCGAGTTTGAACGAAACTTGGGGTCGGGATAGGGTCGATGCAGGTCACGGAGCTGGCCAATAGCGGGCTGCGGCGCGAATTCAAGATCGTCATTGCCGCCAAGGACATAGACGAAAAAGTTACATCACGCCTGGAGGAGATCGGGTCGAGCATCACGCTGCCCGGTTTCCGGCGTGGAAAGGTGCCGCAGGCGCTGCTGAAAAAGCGTTATGGACCAGCGGTCATGGGCGAGGTCCTCGAGCAGGCCCTGAACGACAGCTCGGCCCAGGCGATGGCCGAGCGCGGTCTCAGACCGGCACTGCAGCCGAAGATCGAGGTCACGGCCTTCGACCAGGGGAAGGACCTGGAATACACGCTGGCGGTCGAGCTGATGCCGGAGATCGCCCCCGTCGACTTCAAGTCGATCGAGCTGGAGCGCCTGGTGCCGGAAGTCGGCGATGCGGAGATCGACAAGGCCGTCGCCGGCATGGCCGAGGAGATGCGCAAGACCGAGAAGGTTGATCCCAGGCCGGCCAAGAAGGGCGACGTGCTGGTGGTCGACTTCGTCGGCCGCATCGATGGCAAGGAGTTCCCGGGCGGCGCCGCGCAGGGCCATCATCTCGAGCTCGGCTCCAACGCCTTCATCGCCGGGTTCGAGGATCAGCTGATCGGCAAGCAGCCGGGGGAGACGGCGATGGTGAAGGTCACCTTCCCGGCCGGATACGGCAGCGCCGAGCTGGCCGGCAAGGACGCCGAATTCATGGTCACGGTCAACGAGTTGCGCGAGCGCGTTCCCGTCAACGTCGACGAGGAGTTCGCCAAGTCGCTGGGCATGGAGTCGCTCGCCAAGTTGCGCGACGCCATGAAGGGCCGCCTGGAGCGCGACTATGCGGGCTTGGCGCGCATGAAGCTGAAGCGCACGCTGCTCGACAAGCTCGCCGACGCTCACCAGTTCGCCGTGCCGGCGGGCCTGGTCGACAGCGAGTTCGAGGCGATCTGGAAGCAGTTCGAGGAAGCCAAGCAGAAGAACGAGATCGAGAAGGAAGAGCTCGACAAGGGCGAGGACGCGCTCAAGGCGGAGTACCGCACGATCGCCGAACGGCGCGTACGCCTCGCCCTGCTCTTGTCCGAGATCGGCCGCCAGAACAATATCCAGGTGGCGCCGGACGACGTGAACCGCGCCATGGCCGAGGAGGCGCGCCGCTTCCCCGGCCAGGAGCGCAAGGTGTTCGAGTTCTACAAGAACAACCCGGAGATGCAGGCGCGTTTGCGCGCCCCGATCTTCGAGGACAAGGTGATCGACTTCATCGTCGAGATGGCCAAGGTGACCGAGCGGCGCATGCCGCCGGAGGATCTGGTCAAGGAAGCGACGGCTGCCTAGATATGGGCGACCGGGGTGAGCGGCCCGATGGGGGCCTCATCCCCACAGGCAAAGGGCGAGGGTCCGAGATGACGCGCGAGCGCGATCCGCTGGAAGTCTACAACAATACGCTGGTGCCGATGGTCATCGAGCAGACCAACCGGGGCGAGCGTGCCTACGACATCTATTCCCGCCTGCTGAAGGAGCGGATCATCTTCCTGATCGGCGGCGTCAACGACGCCGTCGCCAGCCTGGTCTCGGCGCAGCTGCTGTTCCTCGAGGCCGACAACCCGAACAAGGACATCGCCTTCTACATCAACTCGCCCGGCGGGGTGGTGACCTCCGGCCTCGCGATCTACGACACGATGCGCTACGTCCGGCCGGCCGTGTCGACCATGTGCATCGGCCAGGCCGCCTCGATGGGGGCGCTGCTGCTGTGCGCCGGGCAGAAGGGCAAGCGCTACTCGCTGCCGAATTCGCGAATCATGATTCACCAGCCCTCGGGCGGCGCGCAGGGCCAGGCGACCGACATCGAGATCCAGGCGCGCGAGATACTGAACCTGCGCAAGCGCCTCAACGACATCATGGTCGAGCACACCGGCCAGCCGCTCGACGTGGTCGAGCGCGCCGTCGAGCGCGACAAGTTCATGACCGCGGAAGAGGCGAAGGCCTTCGGTCTGATCGACCAGGTGGTGACCACGCGCGATCCGCCGGAGAAGGAAACGCGGCCGCACCTGGCGGCGTAGGCGGCTGCCGCGGGTCGCGCCGGCGCGCGGCGGGTCGCCGGCGAAGCCGGTGAAACCACGGACCGGCTGAAGCGGCGGAAAATCCGAATCACGCTGCCGTGACCGTTCCATGCAGGCCCGCAATCGGCGGATCGCGGAGCCTTCATGGTTTAGCAAGATTTTTGCATTGTGGTATCAGTTGCCTATGCCCTAACATGACCGGCACAGGCCTTAACCGGGTGGCGTAGTCCATGACCAAGGCGAGCGGGAGCGACTCCAAGAATACGCTCTACTGCTCCTTCTGCGGAAAGAGCCAGCACGAGGTCCGCAAGCTGATCGCGGGCCCGACGGTGTTCATCTGCGATGAATGCGTCGAGCTGTGCATGGACATCATCCGCGAGGAATCGAAGTCCGCGCTGGTGAAGACCAAGGACGGCGTGCCGACGCCGAAGGAGATCCGCAAGGTTCTCGACGACTATGTCATCGGCCAGGACTAT
>CAZLBB010000204.1:0-6536 GCA_964557415.1 uncultured Rhodospirillaceae bacterium | reverse complement strand
AGTGCGGCCTGCCGAAGAAGATGGCGCTCGAGCTGTTCAAGCCGTTCATCTATGCCCGGCTCGAGGCCTACGGCCAGGCGACCACCATCAAGGCCGCCAAGCGCATGGTCGAGAAGGAGCGGCCCGAGGTCTGGGACATCCTGGAAGAGGTGATCCGCGAGCACCCGGTTCTCCTGAACCGCGCGCCGACGCTGCATCGCCTCGGGATCCAGGCGTTCGAGCCGGTGCTGATCGAGGGCAAGGCGATCCAGCTGCACCCGCTGGTCTGCACCGCCTTCAACGCCGACTTCGACGGCGACCAGATGGCGGTGCACGTGCCGCTGTCGCTGGAAGCCCAACTCGAGGCCCGCGTGCTGATGATGTCGACCAACAACATCCTCAGCCCCGCCAACGGCAAGCCGATCATCGTGCCGTCGCAGGACATCGTCCTCGGCCTCTACTACCTCACGCTCGAGCGCGAGAAGGAGAAGGGCGAGGGCATGTCCTTCGGCTCGCTGGGCGAGATCCAGCAGGCGCTGGATTCGGGCTCGGCCAGCCTGCACGCGCGCGTCAACGCGCGCCTGCGTACCGTCAACGCCGAGGGCAAGCCGCACGTCGTGCGCGTCACCACGACGCCGGGCCGCATGCTGCTGTCGGAGATCCTGCCGCAGCACCCGAACGTGCCGTTCTCGCTGATCAACCGGCTGCTGCTGAAGAAGGACATCTCCAACATCATCGACGTGGTGTACCGCCACTGCGGCCAGAAGGAGACGGTGATTTTCGCCGACCGGCTGATGGGCCTGGGCTTCTCCTACGCCTGCCGCGCCGGCATCTCCTTCGGCAAGGACGACCTGATGATCCCGGGGGCCAAGAACAAGCTGGTCACCGAGGCGCAGGCGCGCGTCAAGGAGTACGAGCAGCAGTACATGGACGGCCTGATCACCAAGGGCGAGAAGTACAACAAGGTGGTCGACGTCTGGTCGCACTGCACCGACAAGGTCGCCGAGGAGATGATGAAGGCGATCCAGAGCGCGGGCTCGGGACGCGACATCAACTCGGTCTGGATGATGGCGCACTCCGGCGCGCGCGGCTCGGCGGCGCAGATCAAGCAGCTCGCCGGCATGCGCGGCCTGATGGCCAAGCCCTCGGGCGAGATCATCGAGACGCCGATCATCTCGAACTTCAAGGAAGGCCTGACCGTGCTGGAGTACTTCAACTCCACGCACGGCGCACGCAAGGGCCTGGCCGACACGGCGCTCAAGACCGCCAACTCGGGCTACCTGACTCGCCGCCTGGTCGACGTCGCCCAGGACGCGATCATCACCGAGGACGATTGCGGCACGCAGAAGGGCCTGACGATGAAGGCCGTCGTCGACGGCGGCACCGTCATCGAGCCCCTGAGCGACCGCATCCTCGGCCGCTGCGCCGCGGTCGACATCGCCGACCCGATGTCGGGCACGGTGCTGGCCGCCGCCGGCGAGATGATCGGCGAGGACGAGGTCGAGGCGATCGAGCGCGCCGGCATCGACCAGGTCAAGATCCGCTCGGTCCTGACCTGCGAGACCAAGACCGGCGTGTGCGCGCGCTGCTACGGCCGCGACCTGGCGCGCGGCACGCCCGTCAACATGGGCGAGGCGATCGGCGTGATCGCCGCCCAGTCGATCGGCGAGCCGGGCACGCAGCTCACGATGCGGACCTTCCACATCGGCGGCGCCGTCACGGGCGCGGCCGAGCAGTCCTCGATCGAGGCCTCGCTCGACGGCACGGTCGAGGTGAAGAACCGCAATGTCGTGGTCAACAGCCAGGGCACGCCCATCGTCATGAGCCGCAACACCGAGGTGGTGGTGCTGGACGAGGCGGGGCGCGAACGGGCGCGCCACCGCGTGCCCTACGGCGCGATGCTCTATGCCGATCAGGGCACCGAGGTGAAGAAGGGCCAGAAGCTGGCCGGCTGGGATCCTTACACGATCCCGATCATCACCGAGAAGGACGGCATCGCGCACTATGTCGACCTGACCGAGGGCGTGTCGATGCGCGAGGCGGTCGACGAGGCGACCGGCATCACCCGCAAGGTGGTGGTCGACTGGAAGCAGCAGCCGCGCGGCAGCGACCTGCGCCCGCGCATCGCGCTGCGCAGCAAGGACGGCGAGGCGATCACGCTGGCGACCGGCGTCGAGGCCCGCTACTTCCTGTCGGTCGACGCGATCCTCAACGTCGAGAACGGCGCCGAGGTCAAGGCCGGCGACGTGCTGGCGCGCATCCCGCGCGAGTCGTCGAAGACCCGCGACATCACCGGCGGTCTGCCGCGCGTGGCCGAGCTGTTCGAGGCCCGCAAGCCCAAGGATTTCGCCATCATCAGCGAGATCGACGGGCGGGTCGAGTTCGGCAAGGACTACAAGACCAAGCGGCGCATCGTTGTGGTGCCGACCGAGAGCGGCGGCGAGCAGCAGCCGGTCGAGTACCTGCTGCCCAAGGGCAAGCACATCTCGGTCCAGGAAGGCGACTTCGTGCAGCGGGGCGACCTGCTGATGGACGGCAACCCGGTGCCGCACGACATCCTGCGCGTGCTCGGCGTCGAGGAGCTGGCCAACTACCTGATCAACGAGATCCAGGAGGTCTACCGGCTGCAGGGCGTCAAGATCAACGACAAGCACATCGAGGTGATCGTCCGCCAGATGCTGCAGAAGGTCGAGATCGACGATCCGGGCGACACCACCTTCCTGGTGGGCGAGCAGGCCGACCGCAGCGAGTTCGACCAGATCAACGACCAGGCGCTGAAGGACAACGGCCGGCCGGCCAAGGCCAAGCCGGTGCTGCAGGGCATCACCAAGGCGAGCCTCCAGACCAAGTCGTTCATCTCGGCCGCCTCGTTCCAGGAGACCACCCGGGTCCTGACCGAGGCGGCGGTGTCCGGCCGGGTCGACGACCTGATCGGGCTCAAGGAGAACGTCATCGTCGGCCGCCTGATCCCGGCCGGGACCGGTAGCGTCATGGCCCGGATCAAGGCCTTGGCCGCCGAGCGCGACCGGGCGATGGCGGGCGAGCTGGCCCAGGGCCAGCCCGAAGCGGCCGAAGGCGGCGAGCGGACGCCCGACGCGGCGGACTGACGCGGCCCCACTTCGTTAACGGCGCTCCGGCGGGCCGGTTCGTGGACCCGCCCGGCGCGTTTGCGGTGGGACCCGCGCGACCCGCGTTTCCGACAGGGCGGGGCTTCGCGGCATGCGCGCGAAACGGCTGAATTGCCGGCGATTTCGCATTGACGCTGCGGTAGCGCGCCACTAGTATCCCGCGACCTTTTTGGGGGGCTGGTGGTAGGCGGTTCCCGCCTAGACGCAGCCCTGGCGTTCAAGCCGAAACAGATACTGCCGCCTCGGGGGAATCCCCCAAGGGCGGCGGGGCCCCGTGATGGGGCGTGGGACCGACTGGCAATGCGCTGGCGATGGGTTTCTATCGCCGGCGATGGCGTTTGAGGAACGGAGTCCGGATGCCGACGATCAACCAGCTCGTGCGCAGGGCGCGCCAGCCCCGCGTGTCGCGCAACAAGGTGCCTGCGATGCAGGGCAGCCCGCAGAAGCGCGGCGTCTGCACGCGCGTCTACACCACCACGCCGAAGAAGCCGAACTCGGCGCTGCGCAAGGTAGCGAAGGTGCGGCTCACCAACGGCTTCGAGGTGGTGACCTACATCCCCGGCGAGGGCCACAATCTGCAGGAGCACTCGGTGGTGATGATCCGCGGCGGGCGCGTGAAGGACCTGCCGGGCGTGCGCTACCACATCATCCGCGGCACGCTGGACACCCAGGGCGTCAAGGACCGGCGCCAGCGCCGGTCGAAGTACGGCGCCAAGCGGCCCAAGTAAGCGGGAGACGGTTCCACCATGTCGCGTCGTCACCAGGCCGAGAAGCGCGAGATCCTGCCGGACCCGAAGTTCGGCGATTTCGTCGTCACCAAGTTCATGAACACGCTGATGCTGGAAGGCAAGAAATCGGTCGCCGAGCGCATCGTCTACGGCGCCTTCGACCGCCTGCACAGCAAGACCGGCGCCGACCCGCTGAAGGTGTTCCACGACGCGCTCGACAACGTGCGCCCGCACCTCGAGGTGCGCTCGCGCCGCGTCGGCGGCGCCACCTACCAGGTCCCGGTCGAGGTGCGGCCCGAGCGCGCCCAGGCGCTGGCGATCCGCTGGATCATCGGCGTCGCGCGCACGCGCTCCGAGCACACGATGGTGGAGCGCCTCTCGGGCGAGCTGCTGGATGCCGCCAACAACCGCGGCGCCGCCGTGAAGAAGCGCGAAGACACGCACCGCATGGCCGAGGCCAACAAGGCCTTCTCGCATTACCGCTGGTAACGCGAACCCTCACGTATCGAGACCCGTCCCATGGCCCGCACCACCCCGCTCGACCGTTACCGCAACATCGGCATCATGGCCCACATCGATGCCGGCAAGACCACGACGACCGAGCGCATCCTCTATTACACCGGAAAGTCCTACAAGATCGGCGAGGTGCACGAGGGCACCGCGACGATGGACTGGATGGAGCAGGAGCAGGAGCGCGGCATCACCATCACCTCGGCCGCCACGACCTGCTTCTGGCGCGACCACCGCATCAACATCATCGATACGCCGGGCCACGTGGACTTCACGATCGAGGTCGAGCGCAGCTTGCGCGCGCTCGACGGCGCGGTCGCGGTGTTTGACGGCGTCAACGGCGTCGAGCCGCAGTCCGAGACGGTGTGGCGCCAAGCCGACAAGTACGACGTGCCGCGAATCTGCTTCGTCAACAAGATGGACCGCGTCGGCGCCGACTTCTTCATGTCGGTCGACACGATCAAGGAGAAGCTGGGCGCGGTTCCGGTCGTGCTGCAGCTGCCGATCGGCGCCGAGAGCAACTTCGTCGGCGTCGTCGACCTGCTGCGCATGCGTTCGATTGTCTGGAAGAACGAGGCGCTCGGTGCCGAGTACACGGCCGGCGAGATCCCGGCCGACATGAAGGACCAGGCCGCGGAGTACCGGCACAAGCTGATCGAGACCGTCGTCGAGATGGATGACGCGGCGCTCGAGAAATACCTCGGCGGCGAGGAGCCGGACGAGAAGACGCTGACCGCTTGCATCCGCAAGGGCACGGTCACGAGCAAGTTCTACCCGGTCATCTGCGGCGCGGCGTTCAAGAACAAGGGCGTGCAGCCGCTGCTCGACGCGGTGGTCGACTTCCTGCCCTCGCCCGCCGACATCGCCGCGGTCAAGGGCACCGACGTCGACGGCAAGGGCACCGAGATCGAGCGCAAGTGCGACGACAAGGAGCCGTTCTCCGGTCTCGCCTTCAAGATCATGACCGACCCGTTCGTCGGCTCGTTGACCTTCGTGCGCGTCTATTCCGGCACGCTGAACAGCGGCACCGGAGTGCTGAACTCGACGAAGGACCAGAAAGAGCGCATCGGCCGCATGCTGCTGATGCACGCCAACTCGCGCGAGGACATCAAGGAGGCGAACGCCGGCGACATCATCGCGCTCGCGGGGCTCAAATACACGACGACCGGCGACACGCTGTGCGACCCGGACAAGCCGGTGATCCTCGAGAAGATGGAGTTTCCCGAGCCCGTCATCGAGGTGGCGATCGAGCCCAAGACCAAGGGCGACCAGGAGAAGATGGGCGCGGCGCTCGCGCGCCTGGCGCAGGAGGACCCGAGCTTCCGCGTCTCGACCGATCCCGAGTCCGGCCAGACCATCCTCAAGGGCATGGGCGAGCTGCATCTCGACATCAAGGTCGACATCCTGAAGCGCACCTACAAGGTCGAGGCCAATGTCGGCGCGCCGCAGGTGGCCTATCGCGAGACCATCAGCAGGACGGTCGAGCACGACTACACGCACAAGAAGCAGACCGGCGGCTCCGGCCAGTTCGCGCGCATCAAGCTGCGCTTCGAGCCGTTGCCTCCGGGCGGCGGCTACGACTTCGAGAACGAGGTCGTCGGCGGCTCGGTGCCGAAGGAATACGTGCCCGGCGTCGAGAAGGGGCTGGAATCCGCCCGCCAGTCGGGCGTGATCGCCGGCTTCCCGGTCATCGATTTCAAGGCGTCCCTGATCGACGGCGCGTACCACGACGTCGACTCGTCGGTGCTGGCGTTCGAGATCGCGGCCCGCGCCGCGTTCAAGGAGGCCATGCAGAAGGCCGGCCCGAAGCTGCTCGAGCCGATCATGAAGGTCGAGGTGGTTACGCCCGAGGAGTTCGTGGGCTCGGTGATCGGCGACCTGACCAGCCGTCGCGGCCAGGTCAGCGGAACGACGATGCGCGGCAACGCGCAGGTCATCAACGCGCTGGTGCCGCTCGCCAACATGTTCGGCTACGTCAACAACCTGCGCTCGATGAGCCAGGGGCGCGCGACCTACACCATGCACTTCGGCCACTACGCCCAGGTACCGCAGGCCGTGGCGGACGAAGTCAAGGCGAAGATGGCCTAGAGCCGCGAGTTCAACCCGTAAACCCGGTCAGCTAGGGAAGAAAAGACCATGTCCAAAGCGAAATTCGAGCGCACGAAGCCGCACTGCAACGTGGGGACGATTG
>CAZLBB010000203.1:0-6711 GCA_964557415.1 uncultured Rhodospirillaceae bacterium | reverse complement strand
CTCGGCGCGGCGCCCGCGGCCAGCATGGCGACGCCGGGCCCGGCCGGGGAGGAGCGCGCGCTCGACTTCCCGCTCGGCGCCGCGCGCGCGCAGCTGCACGGCACCTACATCCTGGCGCAGACCGCGGACGGCATCGTGATCGTCGACCAGCACGCGGCGCACGAGCGCCTGGTCTACGAGCGCATGAAACGGGCCCTGGCCGAATCGGGCGTCGCGCGCCAGGTGCTGCTCATCCCCGAGGTGGTCGAGCTGGGCGAGGCGGCCGCCGAGCGCCTGCTCGGTCGGCTCGACGAGTTGAAGGAGCTCGGCCTCGTCGTCGACCGCTTCGGCCGCGGCGCCGTCGCGGTGCGCGAGGTGCCGGCGCTGCTCGGCAAGGTCGACGCGAAGGGCCTGGTGCGCGACCTCGCCGAGGAGATCGCCGAACTCGACGGCCACCTGGCGCTCAAGGAGAAGCTCGAGGAGGTGTGCGGCACGATGGCCTGCCACGGCAGCGTGCGCGCCGGCCGCATGCTCAATGCCGAGGAGATGAACGCGCTGCTGCGCCAGATGGAGGCGACGCCGCATTCCGGCCAGTGCAATCACGGCCGCCCGACCTACGTGGAGCTGAAGCTTGCCGACATCGAGCGCCTGTTCGGCCGGCGCTAGAATCCCCGGCCGGCGGATTCCCGCAATTCGTGCAACATTTTGTTTGGAACGCCGAATCCCGTCGTGTACTATATCTAGCAATGGCGCGTAGGCCTGCCTACGACATGTCGTTGATGCCTCGGGGGAGGCTCAGGCGGCATGGAGCGGCCGGGGTTCGGAAAGAAAATGACTCTGAGATTGCACACGATCATCGAAAGCGATGGCAGCCTGATGGCGCGGCGGCCCAAGACCAAGTATCAGGCCGCCACGGTGATGAGCATCTACCTGCCCGAGAACCTGGCGGAGGCGCTCGACCAGTTCCGCCGTCCGCACGGTCTGACCCGCAGCGAGGCGATCACCGCCATCCTGCGCGGTTTCTTCCCGCAGGAATCCGAGGCCGCCTGACTGCAAAAGACAGAAGACAGGGATCAGGGATCAGATGAGCCTGTCCTTATTCCTTTCTCTGATCCGCGATACCTGATACCTGTCCTTTGATGAGCAAGCCCAAGGTGAACTGGCGCGGTTCCTTCGCCGTGATCGTGACGCCGTTCCAGAAGAACGGCGCGATCGACGAGAAGGGCTACCGCAAGGTGGTCGAGTTCGTGATCAAGGCCGGCTGCAGCGGCGTGATCGCCGCCGGCAGCACCGGCGAGTTCTTCCTCATGTCGGACGAGGAGCGCGGCCGCGTGTTCGACCTGGCGGTCGACCAGGCCAAGGGCCGCGTACCGGTGCTGGGCTGCCCGGCCGCCATCCGCACCGAGGACGTCGTCCAGCTGACGCGGCGCGCCGCCAAGGCCGGCTGCCAGGGCGTCATGGTGCTGCCGCCGCTCTACATCAAGCTCACCGAGCGCGAGGTGAAGGAGTTCTACCGCCGCGTCTCGGGCGAGGGCGGCCTGCCCGTGATGCTCTACAACAGCCCGCGCTACGTGAACAATCCGCTCTACGCGCCGCTGGTGGCCGAGCTGATGGAGATCGAGAACGTCGTCGCCATCAAGGACTCGACCTGGGACATCTACACCTGCGGCGAGCTGTTGCGGCAATGCCCGGGGTTGACGGTCTTCGTCGGGCTCGAGGATCTGGTCGTCCCGGCGGTTGCGATCGGCGCGCACGGGGTCGTCGCCATGCTGCCGCAGGTGCTCGGCCGCACCGCGGTGAAGCTCTACGAGGCGGCCGCCGCCGGCCGCGTCGCCGAGGCGCGCAAGCTGCACTTCACCATGCTGCGCGCCTACGACATCCTGAAGGTCGGCAGCGCCTATATCGGCATCAAGGAAGCGATGAACCTGCTCGGCCTGCCGGGCGGCCACTCGCGGCCGCCCATGCTGCCCTTCACGCGCGAGCAGCGCGCCGCCGTGCGGTCGATCCTGGAAGAGCTGAACCTGCTGTAGCAGCCTATTGCAGCGCGCCGACGTCGCGGTAGTAGCGCTCGGCGCCGGGGTGCAGCGGCACGGCGAGGCCGCTCAGCGCGGTTTCGATCCTGATCTGGCGGCCTTTCGGGTGGCTCTTCTCGAGCGCCTGCTGCGTCTGCGGCGTCCACATCACCGCCGTGATGTCGCGCACCAGCGTCTCGGGCACGTTGGCCGAGACCAGCCATTGCGCGCCGACCGTCAGGGTCTCGGTGCGGCCGACGCCCTTGTAGGTGCCGACCGGCACGATGTCGGCGGAGAAGAACCTGTAGCGGGACTGCAGCCGCTTCGCCGCCTCGCCGGCGATGGGCACCAGGTCGATCGCCACGGTATTGGCGAGCTCGCTCACCGCGGGTGCCGGATAGCCGGCGAAGAAGAAGAAGGCGTCCAGCGTGCCGTCCTTCATGCGCTGGACCGCCTGGTCGGACGGGATGTGCTGCGCCTTGAGGTCCGCCTCGCGCAGGCCGTAGGCCTCGAGGATGAGCTGCGCCGAGGCGAAGGTGCCGGAGCCCACCTCGTCGAGCGAGACGGCGCGCCCGCGCAGGTCGCGCACCGTGGCGACGCTGGCGCCCTTGCGCACGACGACGTGGACATGCTCCGGGTAGAGGTTGGCGATGGCGCGCAGCGAGGTCAGCGCCGGCTTGCCGCGGAACGGGCCGGTGCCGGTAAAGGCGGCATGGGCGATGTCGGCCTGCGCGAAGCCCGAATCGACCGCGCCCGAGGCGATCGCCTGCACGTTCGCGACCGAGCCGTGCGAGGACTGCGCCGACGCGAGCAGGCCGGGCACGCCGCAGCTGCCGCCCTTGTCGCAGGGGCGCGAGCCGGGCGGGTTGGAGATGGCGACCGCCAGGGCGCTTCCGATCGGATAGTAGACGCCGCCCAGGCTGCCGGTGGCGATGCGGAAGAACCGGGCGTCCTTGTTGTTGCTTTGGGCCAGGGCCACGCCCCGCCACAGGCCGGCACCGGCCGAAACCGCGAGCCCGAAGGCCCCGGCCCTATGCAAGACAGAACGGCGCGACAGGTGCATCTGCGGCGAATCCTCGCCCCGGCCGTCGGTTCCTGCCGTCGGCAACGTCCCCCGACACCAGACAGACGACACCATACAAACGTCCGTTCCGGCGGGACAATTCAAATCGCCGAAAAATATGGCGCCGCCGCGGCAGAATTCGCGTCCAACCTTGTCCGCCGCGCGCTTTGCCCCTATGACGGCACGGCGCGCTCGGCCAGAGCGACCGTCCGAGGAACCCAGCCCATGTCGTCCGCCGCCAGCTTCGCTGCCGACACCGCCCGCCAGGCGGCTCGCATCCTGATCGAGGTTCGTGCGGTCAACCTCAGGCCCGAGGAGCCCTTCATCTTCACCTCGGGCCGCGCCAGCCCGGTCTATGTCGACTGCCGCCGGCTGGTCTCCTTCCCCCGCGCGCGCAAGCGGCTGATGCGGCTGGGGGCCGAGACCCTGGCGCGCGCCGCCGGCGTCGAGGCGTTCGACTACGTGGCGGGCGGCGAGACCGCCGGCATCCCGTTCGCCGCGTGGCTGTCGGACGAGCTGATGCTGCCGATGCTCTACGTGCGCAAGAAGCCCAAGGGCTTCGGCCGCAACGCCCAGATCGAGGGCGACTTCCCGCCCGGGGCGCGCGTCCTCCTGGTCGAGGACCTGGCGACCGACGGCGGCAGCAAGCTCGTCTTCGTCAACGCGCTCCGCGCCGCCGAGGCGAAGGTCGCGCACGCCTTCGTCGTCTTCCACTATGGCATCTTCCCCGAAGGTATCGCCCGGCTGACCAGGGAGGGCGTCACGCTGCATGCGCTGGCGACCTGGGCCGATGTGGTCGACGTCGCCGAAAGCGACGGTCTCCTCGCCAAGACGGCCATCGCCGAGATCCGCGCCTATCTGAAGGACCCGGACGGCTGGTCCCTCGCCCATGGCGGCAAGGTGCCGGCGGAGGCGTAGGAAGCCCGCGCGCCGGGACGGCTCACGAGAGGGCGCGGAGATCCTGGCGCAGGCCTTCGGGGTCGGCGCGCGGCAGCAGGCGCTCGACCTCCTTGTGGGTCTCCCTCCAGATCGGCAGCGCCTTCACCAGCACCGCCTTGCCGGCGGGCAGCAGCACCAGCCGGCGGCCGCGCCTGTCCGCGGGATCGACGGTCACCTTGAGCAGCCCGCGGCGCTCCAGCGGCTTGATGTTGGCGGTGAGCGTGGTGCGGTCCATCGCCAGCACGTTCGAGACCTGGCCGATGCTCGGCGGCTCCGGCCGGTTCAGCGACATCAGCAGGGAGAACTGGCCGTTGGTCAGGCCCACCGGGCGCAGCGCCTCGTCGAAGCGCCGCGCCACCGCCCGCGCCGCCCGCTGCACATGCAGACACAGGCACGCGTCGCGAACCGTCCGGGTGATCTCCACCGGGAGATCATCGCGCCTTGACATGGCCGCATTAGCGTTGATATCAACCTAACTGTCAAGCGACCGCGCGTCGCAGGCCGGACGCCGGCGCCGGCATCGCACGGGACGTGATCCCCCCGAACGACAGGAGACGCCGATGGCCGCCCAAGCCCAGCCGAAGTCGCCCCGGTTCCACACGCTGACGCCGCACATCGCGGTGCGCGGCGCCGCCGACGCGATCGCGTTCTACAAGAGGGCGTTCGGCGCCGAGGAGCTGATGCGCCTGCCGATGCCGGGCGATCCTTCGAAGCTGATGCATGCGTGCCTCGGCATCGGTGACTCGCACCTGATGCTGGCCGACGAGTTTCCCGGCTGCGGCGCCGGCCCGGTCACGCTCGGCGGCTCGCCGGTGACGATCCACCTCAACGTGCCGGACGTCGACGCGACGATGGCAAAGGCGGTCGCCGCCGGCGCCAAGGTGACGATGCCGGCCATGGACATGTTCTGGGGCGACCGCTACGGCCAGTTGGTCGACCCGTTCGGCCACAGATGGTCGGTCGCCACGCATGTGCGCGACGTGTCGCCGGAAGAGCTCGCCAAGGGCGCGGCCGAGGCGATGGCGGCGCATGCCGCCCGGCAGGAGCAATCCGCGGCGGAATAGCTTCGAACGATCGCCACCCCTCCCCCTGCCGGCGCCAGCCGGGAGGGACACGGAGGACACGAGCCCATGCAGAAGATCGCGCCGGGCCTGTGGTTCGACGGCCCTGTGGGTCGACGGCCAGGCCGCGGAGGCCGCGGGCTTCTACGTCGCCATCTTCAAGGACGCGAGAATCACCGACAGGGACCCGGCGCGCTCGCAGCGGGTCATGGAAGCGATGCGCGATGGACAAGATCGAGACATCGCCGCCCTCGAGCGGGCCTACGCCCGGGCGTAGGCGGGCGGGAGGCGCCGCCCCGGAGTGATCCCCGTCACAGCGCGCCCCGCCGCCCTCCGCTAGGTCCATGACGCGATTGTCGCCGGCCGGTGCCGGTGGCAGTCTCGGTCGTCCGCGCGAAATCGATGGGAGCCGTCATGCGCGCTGTCGGTTGGCGATTGCTGCTGGCGTTGTGCCTGGCCGCTTCTGCGGCCGTGCCCCAGGCGCGCGCGCAGACGCCGCCCGAGCCGCGCATCGCGCTGGTCATCGGCAACGCGAGCTATCCGGACCAGAAGCTGAAGAACCCCGCCAACGACGCCAAGGCGATGGCGGCGAGCCTGCGCCGGCTCGGCTTCGCGGTGATCGAGCGCGTCGACGCCAACAAGAAGGCGATGGAGGACGCGGCCCTCGAGTTCGGCGAGAAGCTCAAGGCCGGCGGTGTCGGCCTCTTCTACTATGCCGGCCACGGCGTGCAGACGCGCGGCCACAACTACCTCGTCCCCGTCGACGCGGCGATCACCTCGGAGGCGTCGGTGCGCGTGCAGGCCTTCGACGTCGGCCTCGTGCTCGACCTGATGAGCGACGCGCGCAACCGCGCCAACGTGGTGATCCTCGACGCCTGCCGCAACAACCCGTTCCGCGGCCTGATGCGCGGCGCCTCGCCCGGCCTGGCGGCGATCGACGCGGCGCGCGGCACGCTGATCGCCTATTCGACCGCGCCCGGCTCCGTCGCGGTCGACGGCGACGGCACCAACAGCCCCTACACCGCCGCGCTGGTGAAGGCCCTGGCCGAGCCGGGCATGAAGGCCGAGGAGATGTTCAAGCGCGTGCGCGGCCGGGTGGTCGAGGTGACGCAGGGCGCGCAGACGCCATGGGAATCCTCGTCGCTGACCGGCGACCTCGTCCTCAACCTGACCGTCAACGTGGCGCCGCCGGCTCCGGCCGCCGCCGCGCCGGGCGGCGCGCGCGACGCGGTCGAGGTGGCCTTCTGGCAGAGCATCGCCAGCAGCAAGGATCCGCAGGACTATCGCGACTACCTGGCGCAGTTCCCCAACGGCGCCTTCGCTCCGCTCGCCCGGCGCCGGGCCGAGAGCCTGGGCGGATCGCAGCAGGCCGCCCTGCCGCCGGCGGCCAAGGCCGATGCCGCCGAGAAGCCGCCGCTCGAGCCGCTCGACAAGGAGCTCGTGGTGGCGCAGAACGCGCGCATGCGCGAGGCGCCGGGCCTGAGCGGCAAGCAGATCGCGAGTCTCGCCGCCGGCCAGAGCGTCAAGGCGCTCGGCAAGGTGAAGGGCCAGAACTGGCTGCTGGTCGAGCGGCCCGACGGCGCGACCGGGTACGTGTCCGGCACGCTGCTCGAGGACGCCGCCAGTTGGCGGGCGCGCGCCGAGGAGGCGCAGCGCA
>CAZLBB010000202.1:0-6994 GCA_964557415.1 uncultured Rhodospirillaceae bacterium | reverse complement strand
CGCAGGGCATGCCGACCCAGGCGGCGATCGCGGCGGCCACGGCGGAACGGCGCCCGGTCGCTGCGGCACGCACCGCCCAGCCGGCGGCGCGCCAGCAAGGCGTGGCCGACACGCCGTTCATCGCCCCGGCGCCGGTCGAGCCGACGGAAGCGCCGGCGCCGGCCGCGCGGCGCGAGCCCACCGCCGACCCGTTCGCCGAGGCCGCCCTGGCCAATGGCGGCCGCAACCCGGCGGCGCGCGAACCGGCATCGCGCGAGGCGGTCCCCAGCGAGCAGGCCAAGGACAAGCCGAGCGGGCTCGACCTGTTCAAGCGGGTCACCGGCCTCGCCAGCCTGCGCCGACAGCCGGCGCAGGCGGCCAAGCCGGCAACGGCGCCGACGCTCGGTGCATCGCCCGGGGCGTCCAAGACCGAGCCCTCGCTGCGCGAGGCGCCGCGGACACCGGCCCAGCCGCAGACCACGTCTTTGGCCGGACTAAACCCCTCGGATCGGCCCCAGGCGAGCCGCGCCGACGACGATCTGCTGGATATCCCGTCGTTCCTCCGCCGTCAGGCCAACTAGCTGAATCGACAGCGGAAACAGGGTAAACGGGACGATAACAAACTGAAACAAAGAGTGATTTGTGCACTGCAGGGGGTGTTGCTAGACATCCCCTGCCATTTACCAAAGCACAACGAGCCGATCAGGACGCAGGGATGAGGTTGGAACGGTCGGAAAGCGGCGACTCGCGCAGGGCCCAGCAGCCCGCCATCGCCAATCGCCGGATACAACGCCAGAAGACCCTGAAGCGCGCCATCCACTGCAGCGGCATCGGACTGCATTCCGGGGCCAAGGTTTCCCTTTCTCTCGGCCCGGCCGAGGCCGACAGCGGCATCACCTTCATCCGTACCGACCTGCCGGCCGCGCAGGCAACGATTCGGGCGGACTACGTGAGCGTCGTCGACACCAAGATGTGCACCGTCATCGGCAACGAGCACGGCGCGCGCGTCGGCACGGTCGAGCACCTGATGGCCGCGCTCGCCGGCTGCGAGATCGACAACGCGGTGATCCAGATCAACGGGCCGGAAGTGCCGGCCATGGACGGCAGCGCTGAGCCTTTCGTGTTCCTGGTGGAATGCGCCGGCATCGTCGAGCAAGCCGCCCCGCGCCGCGCGATCCAGGTGCTCAGGCCCGTTTCGGCCGGCACCGGCGACAGCCATGCCAGCCTGGTGCCGGCTGCCGGCACCATCCTGAGCTTCGAGATCGACTTCGCGAACCCTGTGGTCGCGCGCCAGGAAATCTGCGTCGCGCTGAGCCAGGACGCCTTCAAGAACGAGATCAGCCGCGCCCGCACCTTCGGCTTCGAGCGCGACGTGCATGCGCTGCGTGCGCAGGGGCTCGCCCGTGGCGGCTCGCTCGAGAACGCGGTCGTCATCAGCGGCGACAACAAGGTCCTGAACGAGGACGGTCTGCGCTACGACGACGAGTTCGTCCGCCACAAGGTGCTCGACAGCGTCGGCGACCTGTACTTGGCCGGCGGCCTGATCTGCGGCGCCTATCGCGGCGTGCGCGCCGGCCATCGGCTGAACAACCAGCTGCTGCGCGCGCTCTTCGCCGACAGCCGGGCCTGGACCCATACCTGGCTCGACTCCATCACCGGCCTTCCGCTCAGCGAAACCAGCCGGGTGGCGGTTTCGGCCTGAGGGGGTCCCCGGGTCGTCCTGCGAAAAGCCCGCCCCGGCGGGCTTTTTCAATTTCGCCTGGTTCGCATCGCACCGCCCGCCGAACCATGAGGACGATGTTCTACGCCGCCGTCCGGTCGAGTCGAGGTCTCAGCTCGCGATCCGGAGCAGTGGCGGCCGCTGGCGCACGCGCTCGCCGGGCAGCGTCACGGACGCGACCGTCCCCTGCCCCAGCGTACTGGCCAGCGTCAGCGTGCCGCCGTGCAGCTCGATCAGCGCGCGGCTTACCCACAAGCCCAGCCCGGAGCCCTTGCCGCCGCGGGTAAGCTGAGCGCCCGAGCGCTGGAACGGCTCAAACAGCGTGGGCATGCGCTCGGCGGCGATGCCGCAACCGGTGTCCGTCACGCAAAGCGTCACCGCGCCGCCGCGCTCGTGCCGCAGCTCGACCGTGATCCGCCCGGTTGCCGGCGTGAACTTCAGCGCGTTCGACAGCAGCCTCCCCAGGACCTGTCGCAGGGCGCGCCGGTCCACATCCAGGACCCAGTCGGGATGTATCGGCGCCGCGACGATCGGCGCGCTGTCGGCCGGCGCGGCCGACCGCGCGGTCGTCACGCAGTCACCGACCAGGCCGGCAAGACCGACCGGCTCGAGCTCGAGCCGGAACTCGTCGAGCTGGATGCGCGACATGTCGAGCAGGTCGCTGATGATCGCGAGCAGGCGCTTGCCGCTGCTTTCGATATCGCGGGCATAGCCCGCGTACGGCGCCGCGCCGAGCGGACCAAGCATCTCGCCCGCCAGGACTTCGGCGAAGCCGAGGATGGCGTTCAGCGGCGTGCGCAACTCGTGGCTCATGTTGGCAAGGAACCGGGTCTTCGCCATGTCCGCCGCGGTCGCCAGGTCGCGCACCTTGCGCAGCCGGTCCGTCTCGATCTCGGCCTCGCGCTGCGCCGTGATGTCGCGGATCGTGCCCCGGTATCCCAGGAATCCGCCATCGTGGCCGAAGATCGGCTTGGCGCTGTACATCAGATGAACGACTCGCCCGTCGCCCAAAGGCCGCGAGAACGGCAACTCGCGGATCGTCCTCCGGTCCTCCAGCATCCGCTCCAGCGCCTCGCGCCTCGAATCGTCGGGCCCCAGGTCGATGTTGCGCTTGCCGAGATACCCGGCGGCCGGCAGCCCGGTGATCTGCTCGACACTGTCGGATATGTGGGTGAATCGCAGATCCGGTCCCATTTCCCAGGTGACGTCCGAGCCGATCTCGGCGAAATCGCGGAAACGCCGCTCGCTGGCCGCCAGGCGCTGCTGCGCCACCAGCAACTCGGCCTGCGCCTGCTTCAGCGCGGTGATGTCGGTGCCGACCGTGAGCACCGCCCGAACCTTGTTCTCGGCCGACCGCAATGGGACCTTCTCGACCAGCCAGTGGCGCGCCTCGCCCTCGGCGTTCGGCATCACCGTCTCATAGGGCCCGATGGAAACTCCGGTCTCGAAGACCTGGCGGTCGCGCGCGACGACTTCGGCCGCCTTCTGCTGACCCAGATAGGTACCTGTGGGCTTGCCGACCACGCTCTCGGCGGTTGCCCCGAACTGCCGCGCGTAGCAGTCGTTGACCAGCAGATAGCGCATGTCCGCATCGCGCACGGCGATGACGGCGGGCATCGAATCGACTACCTGACGCAATGACCGCTCGGCCTCGACCAGCGCAGTCATGTCGCGCCCGGTGCCGCGATAGCCCCGGAAGACGCCGTCACGGTCGAAGATCGGCTTGGCGCTGACGCTGAAGTGGCGCAGGCCGCCGTCCACTCCCAGCTTGGCGAAGCGGAAGTCGCTGACCACGCGACGCGCCTCGAGGGCGGCCATGTGCGCCTGCCATGCCGCCTCGCCGACGCCGAACAGGCCGTCCCGGGACGGCTTCTTGCCGATCAGCGCATCCGCGTCCTCACCGGTCCGAGCCCCCGCCTGCGGCGAAATGAAGCTGAACCGCAGCCCGGAATCGAGCTCATAGAACCAGTCCGAGGCCGTCTCGGCGAAGTCGCGGAAGCGCGCCTCGCTGGCCTCCAGCTGCGCCTTGGCCGCCTCGAGTTCCAGCTGCGCCTGCTTCAGCGCGCTCATGTCCATGCCCACGGTCAGGACGCCGGTTACCCGTCCGACCCCGTCGCGCATCGCCACCTTCCGGACGAGGTAGTCGAGCTCGCCGCCGGCGCGCGTCCGGTACTTGGTTTCATAGGGTCCGATCGGCGCACCGGTTTCGATGACCTGCCTGTTCAATTCCAGCGCACGCTCGACCGCCGCGCGACCGGAATAGGCACCGATCGATCTGCCGACGATCGCCTCCGCGGGCTCTCCGCACAATTGCGCGAAATACGAATTGGCGCGAACGTAGCGCCCCTCCGCGTCCGCGATATTGATGACCGCAGGCACCCCGTCGATCATCTGTCGCAGGGAATGCTCGACCTCGGCCAGCTCGGTAATGTCGCGACCGGTACCGCGATATCCGGCGAAGCCTCCCGAAGCGTCGAACACTGGCTTGCCGCTGACCGAGTAGTGTCGCTGCCTGCCGGCTTCGTCAATTTCGTCGAACCGGAAATTCGCGAAGGGCTGCCGCGCTTCGAGCGCCGCCTTGTGCGCCTCCCAGTCCGCTTCGCTGATGCCGAGCAGCCGCTCCTTGAGCGGCTGCTGCCCGATCAGCTCTGCCATGCCGGCGCTGTCGCGAAACGTGGCGCTGCCGGCAAGGAAGGTGAAGCGGAACTCGTGGTCGAGCTCCCAGAACCAGTCGGCCGAGACCTCGGCGAAATCGCGGAAACGTTGCTCGCTCTCGGCCAGCCGTCTCTCCGCTTCGACCTGCGCCGTGAGGTTGCGTCCGCAGCCGCGATAGCCGAGGAAGTTGGCCGCCGCATCGAAGCGCGGACGGCCGCTGGTGGACACGTGCAGCAGCTTTCCGTCCGATCGCAGCCGGCCGAGCACGACGTCCGCGAAAGGCTGGCGCCGCGCGACCGCCGAGAGGATCGGCTCGATCTCCGACATCGCTTCGGGACGACCGGACGCCTTGGCTATTTCCTCGTGGGTCCGCCCGACGATGTCCTCAGGTCGATCGCCCGAGGCCAGGGTGATGCCGGGCGAGACATAGGTGAACCTGCCGCCGGCATCCGTTTCCCAGAACCAATCCGAAGCCGCTGCGGCGAAGTCGCGAAGCCGCTCCGCGCTGACAGCCGACGGGTCGGGTGCGCCGATGCTTTCGGCCGCAGGCAGGACGCGGAGCAGGACGGCCTCCCGCCCGGCGGCCAGTCGGATCGGCTTGAACCGGCAGGAGAGCGTTCGCACCCGGCCGTCACCGCAAAGGGTGACGTCTGCACGGGCATCGCGATGTTGGCGCAAGTGCGTCATGCACGCCGGCGAGGCGATCAGGCCGGCTGCGGCATGTGCCCCCCAGAAAGCCTTCGCCGCCGCGTTGAGCCAGATCGTCGCCGCCGTTCCGAGATCGACCAGGTAGCAGTGCTCGTCCATCAGGTCGAGGGCCTCAAGCCGGTCGAGCGACCATGTCGGCGTAGGCCGGTCCGTCCCCGGCGCTGGCCGGGTTCCCGCGTCTTCCCCTCGATTCATCACGAACCCCGTGGCGCGAATTCGACGGGATTTTATGCGCAGTTCGGCTTAATGGCGGATGAACGCGCGGCCGCCTGCCGGAAGGTGGCAAAATCGTGGCCCTCTAGACCCGCGACAGGCAGGAAAAACTGTTGTATACGGGGGCCTTGCCGGCTTGGGCTCTCACGGCGTAGTCACTAGCGGCAGGGCCTGCCGGCAGTCATCACGACACTTGGTAACGATGGTGCGTTCGCTTCGTAACCCCCGCATGCTAGCCCTCATGGCAGCGGTGACGGCTCCCTGGGCGCTCGCCGCCTGCGGCTCGGACGAGCCGAAATACGTCGAGCGGCCGGTCGAGGAGATCTACAACGAGGCCATGAACCAGCTTGGCCAGCGCAACTACGTCGCGGCCGCGAAGGCGTTCGACGAGGTCGAGCGCCAGCACCCCTATTCGGTCTGGGCGACCAAGGCGCAGCTGATGGCCGCCTTCGCCTATTACCAGAAGAACAGGTACGACGAGGCGATCATCGCGCTCGACCGGTTCATCCAGCTGCATCCCGGCAACAAGGACATCGCCTACGCCTATTACCTGAAGGGCCTGTGCTACTACGAGCAGATCTCCGACGTCGGCCGCGACCAGAAGATGACCGACAACGCGCTCAAGGCGCTGCAGGAGATCGTCACGCGGTATCCCGACAGCAGGTACGCGCGCGACGCCAAGCTCAAGATCGACCTGGCGCGCGACCATCTCGCCGGCAAGGAGATGGAGATCGGGCGCTACTACCTGAACCAGCGCCAGTACCTCGCGGCGATCGGCCGCTTCCGCACGGTGATCGAGCAGTACCAGGTGACGACCCACGTGCCCGAGGCGCTGCACCGGCTGACCGAGGCCTATCTGGGCCTCGGCGTGCGCGAGGAGGCGCAGTCGGCAGCGGCCGTGCTGGGCTACAACTTCCCCGGCAGCCCGTGGTATCTGGACAGCTATGCGCTGCTCCAAGGCGTCGACCTGCGCCCGGAACGCAAAGAGGGCTCCTGGCTCAGCAAGATATTCTGAGCGCCCGTCCCCTGTTCCGCTGACGCCATGCTGACCGGCCTCTCGATCCGCGACGTGGTCCTGATCGATCGGCTCGACCTGCAGTTCGAGGGCGGGCTGACGGCGCTGACGGGCGAGACGGGTGCCGGCAAGTCCATCCTCCTGGATGCGCTGGGCCTGGCGCTGGGCGGCCGCGGCGATGCCGGCCTGGTCCGCGCGGGCGCCGGCCAGGCCGTCGTCAGCGCGGTGTTCGACCTGCCGGCGCGGCACGCGCTGCGCGCACGCCTGGCCGAACAGGGCATCGAGGCCGACAACGAAGTGATCCTGCGCCGGGTCTTGAGCGCCGACGGCCGCAGCCGCGCCTTCGTCAACGACCAGCCGGTCGCGATCGGGCTCCTGCGCGAGATCGGCCGCGAGGTGATCGAGGTGCAGGGCCAGTTCGAGCAGCGCGGCCTGATCGATCCCGCCACGCATCGCGGCCTGCTGGACGATTTCGGCGGGCCGGCCCTGGCGGCCAGGCGCGACGAGACGGCGAGCGCCTGGCAGCGCTGGCGCACGATCGAGGCGCGCCGCGCCGAGGCGGCCGACGCCGGGCAGCGCGCCGATGCCGACGAGGCGTTCCTGCGCCACGCGCTGGGCGAGATCGACGCGCTCGGGCCGAAGCCGGACGAGGAACAGGCGCTCGCCGAAAGCCGGACCCTGCTGATGAACCGAGAGAAGCTGAT